>NZ_CP076562.1:1625000-1945809 GCF_022174665.1 Eubacterium sp. MSJ-33 | reverse complement strand
CCCGGCACTTGCGTATGTGCGTATCATTTTATATGGCATCATATTTGTGTCTGTTTATAATATGTGTGCAAATGTACTGCGCGCGGTTGGTGACAGCCGGACGCCTCTTTATTGTCTGATTATCTCCGTGTTCGTCAATATCGGACTGGACCTGCTGTTTGTAAATGGATTTCATATGGGAATCCAGGGCGCTGCATGGGCAACAATCATCTCGCAGGCACTTTCTGCGGTGCTTTGTCTTGGGTATATCCTGCTTAAGTTCCGGGATATCATACCGGAGAAGGACGAGTGGAAACCGGTGGAAGGGCAGTACAGTGAGCTCCTTACGACGGGGCTTGCGATGGGATTTATGTCACTTGTCGTGAATTTCGGAACGATTGTGCTGCAGAGTGCAATTAACGAACTTGGAACAGCGATTGTTGCGGCACATACCGCGGCAAGAAAAGTGTTTGATATATTTACGGTATCACTTTATTGTCTGGGAAATGCAATGACAACCTTTGTAAGTCAGAATATGGGTGCTGGAGAACCGGCACGTATTCGCAGAGGGATTCGTCATGCCGTTGTTATGGCAACGGGAATAACAACGGTACTTGTAATTATCTGCTTTGCATTTGGCAGGCCGGTATTTACATGGCTTGCGTCTACCGATAATGCGACAATTGTAGACTCTGCGGTGATGTATTCCCGGATCAGTATTGTATTTTTCTATGTGCTTGGACCACTATTTATCCTGCGGTGCAGTCTGCAGGGGATGGGGCGGAAGGTAATACCGGTGTGCTCGAGTGTTGTAGAGATGACAATCAAGGTACTTTCTGCAACGATTCTGGTGCCGAGACTTGCTTATTTCGGCGTGGCACTTACGGAACCAATCAGCTGGGTCTGTATGACGATTCTGCTGACTGTGGCTTATTTCGCGAAGCCGCCAGAACAGATGTTGCGAAAATCCGCTTAAAATGGTATAATTTTAAAGATTATAATAACGTCAAAGAAGGTGAAAACGATGTCAAGACTGAAGACTCCGAAAAAACCGAAGAAGGCAAAGCCGGCGAAAACGCTTCACAGGGAACCGGCGAAGCGTATGTCGCGCAAAGAGAGAAAGCTTAAGGAAAAACGAAGAAGGCAGATGAGTAAGCATATCGATCGCGCTATGGGATTCGTGGCAATCGCATTGTGCACCGTTTCAGCAATCTTGGACGTAAAAAACAACAAAGACTCATAAAAAGAGGATGGAAGAGGAAAGGAAGAGAACAAAACAATGAAGAATTTTGAAGGATTACTTGAGCAGATCAAATCATGCAGCAAGAAGAAGCTTGCCGTTGCAGTTGCACAGGATGATGCAGTTCTTGAGGCAGTAAAGGCAGCGAAGGACAAGGATATCGCAGATGCGATTCTGGTCGGAGATGCTGATAAGATCAAGGAAATCGCTGCAAGCATGGATATGAGTTTAGAGGGCTTTGAGATTATTGACGTGAAGGATCCGACAGAAGCAGCTCTTACAGCAGTAAAGCTTGTACATGATGGAGAGGCAGATATGTACATGAAGGGTCTCATTGACACAAAGGGATTCTTGAAGAGTGTACTCAATAAGGAAGTGGGACTTAGAACTGGTAAGGCTTTGTCACATGTATGTTTGTTTGAGATTGAAGGCTTCGAGAAGATGTTCTTCCTGACCGACGTTGCATTTATTCCATACCCAACATTGGAGGACAAGGTAGATATCATCAGCAATACAGTTGCAGTTGCACATGCGTGCGGTATCGAGTGTCCAAAGGTAGCTCCGCTTGCAGCCGTAGAGGTAGTAAATCCGAAGATGCCTGTTACAGTAGACGCAGCTGAGCTTACAAAGATGAACGAGGAGGGTAAGATCACAGGCTGTATCGTGGACGGACCGCTTTCTATGGATCTTGCGATTGATCCGGAAGCTGCAAAGCATAAGGGAGCAACAAACCGTAAGATTGTCGGTGATGCAGATATCTTATTGTTCCCAGACATTCATGCAGGTAATATCACATACAAGACACTGGTTCACACAGCAAAGGTTAAGAATGGCTGTATCTTAACAGGTACAAAGGCACCGGTTATCCTGACATCCCGTTCCGATACATTTGAGACAAAGGTTAATTCGATTGCCCTTGCAGCGATCGTAGCTGAGAACTTAAAGAAGAACCAGTAATTACAAGCACATTCAAATGTGCAGAAAGATATAGCAGATATGGTTGGACATACGGAACTGATTCTTAAGCAGACCGTTGAAGCACGCTGGCACTTAATGAGCGACTGTTTTTGTCGCGAATTTAGTACCACTGCGTGATGAACCGAGCGAGAGCGCGTCTGCGTAGAATAGTTCCGTATGTCCAACCGATATACATATATTGCACATTAGCATACATATAAAGGAGGATAATAAAATGAGTTATAAGTCATTGATCATCAATCCGGGTTCTACATCCACTAAGATTGGTGTATTTGAGGATGAGACATTGTTGTTCGAGGAGACACTGCGTCACTCGACTGAGGAGATTGCACAGTTCGATTCGATCGTTGCACAGAAGGACTTCCGTAAGGATGTTATCGCTAAGGTTTTAGCAGAGAATAATTTCGATATTAAGACACTGGATGTTGTTGTAGGCCGTGGTGGTCTGCTTAAGCCAATTCCGGGTGGTACATACACAGTTACAGATGAGCTGGTAAAGGACTTAGTAGAGGCAAAGCGTGGCGAGCATGCATCAAACCTCGGTGGTATTCTGGCAAAGGATTTCGCTGATGAGCTTGGAATCCCGGCTTATATCGTTGATCCGGTTGTTGTTGACGAATTACAGGATGTTGCAAGACTTTCCGGACATCCGGAGCTTCCTAGAACAAGTATTTTCCATGCATTAAACCAGAAGGCAGTTGCAAAGCGTTATGCAAAGGAAGTTGGTAAGAAGTATGAAGATTTAAACCTGATCGTTGTTCATATGGGTGGCGGTGTTTCTGTTGGTGCCCATACAGGAGGTAAGGTAGTCGATGTATTTAATGCATTGGATGGCGATGGAGCATTTTCACCGGAGCGTGCCGGCGGTGTTCCAAACGGTGAACTGGTTCGTCTGTGCTATTCAGGAAAGTACACAGAGAAAGAAATGATTAAGCAGCTTGTTGGTAAGGCAGGCTTCAATGCTTATTGTGGTTCAAACGATGCAAGAGATATCGAGGCTATGGCAAAGAATGGCGATGAGCATGCACAGCTTGTATTCGATGCATTCTTATATCAGGTATCGAAGGATATCGGAGCTCAGGCAGCGGTTCTCTCCGGTAAGGTAGATCAGATTATCCTGACAGGCGGTATCGCATATGGTAAGTATGCAACAGAAGAGATCACAAAGAGAGTACAGTTTATCGCGCCTGTTACCGTATATGGTGGCGAGGATGAGCTTCTTGCTCTGGCACAGGGCGCACTTCGTGTATTAAATGGAGAGGAAGAAGCAAAGATATATTAAGTCTAATAAAGAGGGAGGACTTATATGGAAAACGATGACAAGACGGTGTATGCGAATCAGCAGCCACAGTTTTATATGCCAGATCAGCCGATGAATGCACAGCCGGCGAATAATCAGCAGGTATATGATGCATACAATCAGGTACAACAGGGACAGATGCAGCAACCAGGTGGATATGACGCAGGACAGCAGGCATCTTTCAGTCAGGCGTATGGACAGCAGGGGTATGCAGAACAATCATATCAGCAAGCGTATGGTGCACAATACCAGCAAGGGTATGCACAACCATATCAACAGCAAGGCTATAACCAGCCATATTCACAACAGGGGTATGGTCAGCCGTATGCGTATGGTCAGTCGCAACCAAGAAAAAGCTTTGCAGACAGCGTTAAAAATGTGAAAACACAGTTTACCGGAAATGCAAAAAGAATGGGAATCAGTCTGCATTGTCTGCTCGGAATCATTGGTGCTATGTTGTTGATCATGATGCCTTTTATGAACTTTGCATCTGTTCATATGAAACAGACGATTGCAGATGATGATGTAGTTTTGAAAGTAAAGGCAGCAGATGGATTGACATTGTTTGAGATGGCAAAGCTCAGTAACACAATCGATCATAGTGTCAGTGTATTAGCATCCCAATTATATGGATACTCTTACGGATATGTAATGTCAACCGATTCAATTGCTGCAGCATTGAAGACAGCAGAAAATAGTAGTGCAATGGATGATTTAGAGGACGAGATCGGAGCCCCGATCAGGAAGAGCACGGAGAAAGAAGTGTTCGGTACAGCACATCTTTTGTTAAAAGGAAAGGTCGCACTTGCGGTGACCCCGTGGCTGCTTCTCGTATCGGGAATTGCATTGTTCGTATTCAGTGTTGCAAATATGAAGATACCAAAACTTGTGTGTGCAGGTGTTTCTCTGGGAAGTTTAATCTGGCTAATGGTTTGCTCGAGACATTTCTTCTCAATTATGGGGATTGGTGCAGTTGCTTTGATGCTTGGTATTGTACTTGCAATCGTGAGTGTATGTATGGAAAGAAAGTCTGCTTATAATTAAAGAGTGAGTAAATCAGGAGGGATGAAATGGACGAGAATAACACACAGCAGCCAAATATGACAGGGTATACAAACCCGCAGCAGCCGGTGCAGCCGGATATGACGGGATATACGAACCCGCAGCAACCGGTGCAGCCGGATATGACGGGATATACAAACCCGCAGCAGTCGGTGCAGCCGGATATGACTGGATATACGAACCCGCAGCCGGGACAGCCGGATATGACAGGATATTACGGACAGCAGCCGGTGCAGCCGGATATGACAGGATATTACGGACAGCAGCCGGGACAGCCGGATATGACAGGATATTACGGACAGCAGCCGGGACAGCCGGATATGACAGGATATTACGGACAGCAGCCAGTGCAGCCGGAAGGCAAGAAACCGAAGAAGTCGAAAAAACCGATGACAAAAGGAAAGCTTGCCGGCATTATCGGCGGTGGAGTGGCAGCAGTCGCACTTGTAGTATGTGGCGTGATTTTTCTTCCGAAGCTTTTCAAGTCGGATAAAGAAGTTGTATTAGATGCGATTGAAGAGACATTTTCTTCGTACAGCTCAAATGATACGCGGGATGATGTTGTTGACACGGATGAGATTATGAAAGCCTTACAGGAAAATGGCGGAACTTCCTCATTTACGGCTTCGATGAGCGCGGGTGAGGGTGAAAATGCATATACACTTGGATGGACACATAATCAGGTGACAGATCAGAAAAATAAAGAATCATCTGCCAATGGATCAATCACAGTTGGCGGGGAAGACATATATGCATACGAATTATTTACAGATGAAGATACAATGACGATTGGTGTGCCGAATATTCTGGAGGGATATCTTCAGTGTCCGACTGATGATCCGATGGGAGCAATCGCAAATTCTCCAATTGGACAGTCTATGGGACTGGATGCTTCTGCATTTTCCGGAATGAGTGCAAATATGTTTGCTTCAAGCTCGAGTGATTCCACGGTTGCAAGCGGATATGTTGATGCGCTTGAGACTGTGTGGGATGCTGCGGAATTTGAGAAGCAGGGAAAAGCAAAGATTACTGTGAATGGTGAAACAGTAACCGCCAAAGAATATTATGTGACATGGTCAAAGGAAGATCTGCAGGACGCATGTATATCTGCGATTGACGGACTCACAGAGGTTGTAACAGAATCGGAGGATACACTTGATCAGATGGGTATGAGTGCATCGGATTATGAGTATACTATGGAACAGTTGAAGGCCATGGTTCCAAGCATTATCAAAGATGATCTGCAGGTAAAGGTCTACATAAAAGGCAAGAGAGCAGTCAAAATCACATGTAAAGATCAGGTGAATCTGATGGGTGTTCTGAAGGTCGATTATGATTTCTGGCTGGATGCCGGCGACAAGGATCTGTCTGGAAACTTGAGCTTTGATGTATCAGGAACTTCTGCCGGTATCAAGTTTGAAGCACATGATATTGGTAAGAATGTGAATGGTAGTGTGACAGCTTTTTATGGAGATAAAGAGATTGACGTGAACTTCACAAAAGACATTGTAGAGTCCGGAGATAATGTAACAAGTACATTTAAGATTTCCGCTGATTCTTATCTGTCTGTAGATTGGCAGAAGAATTATAATAAGGCAGATAATACTTTTGATAATACAATCAGTGCAAATATTATTGGTGCAGATACATATGTGCTCAACTACAAGGGAGCAATCAAGGATATCAATAAGGGTGTTGGTTATACTATGGTGATTGATTCCTATGAAGTAAAAGCTGCAAATCAGACAATATGTAATGGTGATTTTGAGATTAAGATAGATACAAACAATACAACCGTTGCGAAGAAGGATGACAGCAAGAAGGTATATGATCTTTCAACTATGACAGAGGAAGATATGCGTACTTTTGCGGATGAAAGCGAGCCGTTGATGACTGCATGGCTGCAGAATCTGCAGGATAATTCTCAATTTATGAATCTGTGGAATACGATCAGTGGTCTGCTTGGTACGAGTTCAGATCTGTTTGACTCTGCAGAGGAAGAAGAGATTGCAACAGATGGGGATGCGTACATCGATGATCAGGATATTAGCCAGGATACTGTAACACTGGATAATGCATATGTACAGACATTAGATGAGGCGTGTAAATACAAGATTAAAGGATGTATTCCTGGCTTTGATTTTGATTATGCGGATTCTAACGGATATTCGGTTACATTCTCTACAAGTGAATATTCATCCCTTTCTTACAACATAGAGAATGCAAGTGATGCACAGGCTGCTCTGGATATGATATATTACGATCTCGCAAATATAGACAGCTATGAGATTACAGAGACACAGACGAACCAGACAGCAACGGTGGACGGAAAAGAGGTTCTCTATAATATACAGACTTATGTTGCTTTTGATATGAATTGTCAGAATATAACAGCTGTTATGGAAGTAGAACCGGGTGTATACATGATGATAAGTGCCTGTATTTATCTTGATGACGATGATTATTCTGTGGATGATTTGCTTCAGGCACTGTCTTCACAGTATTATGAGAAGATGAATTAGAACAAAACCAATAGAGGAAAAACTATGATTCGTTATTGTAAAATAAAACGCTGCATCATCGGTTTTGACAGACCGAAGATCTGCGTTCCACTCGTCGGTAAAACGGCAGAAGAAATTCTGATACAGGCGAATCAGATAAAGCAGTCACAGAGAAGCTCTGCCATTGATATGGTAGAGCTTCGTGGCGATTATCTGGATTTTTTGTCAGACTATGAACAACTGGATCGGCTGCTGCGGGATGTAGCAGAGGCTTTGCCGGAGAAAGTATTGCTTTTCACAATCCGAAGTGAGGCGGAAGGCGGACAGCCGCTTGTTTTCTCGTCACCGACAGTTTACGAGATCAATCGGCATGTAATAGAAGCTGCAATTGCAGACATGGTTGATATTGAGCTTTTCTCTGGAACCGATCAGGCGTCTTCCCTGATTAAGCGGGCGAAAGAAAAAGGTGTGAAGATTATTATGTCGAATCATGATTTTCACACAACGCCGGATGCTTCAGTGATTGTAAATCGGTTGCGCAGTATGCAGGATTTAGGCGCAGATGTTGTCAAAATCGCAGTTATGCCGGAGAATAAAATGCAGGTCGTAAATCTGCTTGCTGCCACCGCTATGATGCAGGAGGCTTATGCGGAAGTTCCGGTCGTTGCGATGTCTATGGGTAAGATGGGAGCGATCAGCCGGATCAGTGGTCAGGTGTTTGGCAGTGCGATTACATTTGCCAGCTTTGCGGAGGCATCCGCACCGGGACAGATACCGGTGGAGAAGATGGATGAAGCACTGACATTGGTAGAAAAATATTGTAACTAGAAGACAAAGGACAGGAAGACAAGGGGATATGTTTTTCTGTCTTAATTTATGGAGGAGAAATTTGTGAGGGAGAAGAAAATTGTATTATTTGTTGTGGGGGATGAACACATATGGAGTGGTTGTTACAGCGTCATTCAAGAGGTTCTATTTGAGTATCATGTAAAATATGTGGATAATTATGTAGCGGCATACAAAATTATCGTAGAGAACAATATTGACGTTATGGTGTGTGGACCCTCTGCGGAACAATATCCACAGAATATGGCGGAGGCATATCGGTTTATAGAATCTGCCCGAAAATTAAAACGATATCAATATACCCCGATTATACTGATCACGGATGTGGAGGATCCAAGTCACTATTGTAGACACAATCTGAAATGCAGAGAAGTCATTGATCCTTTGACTGTGGCAAATCGATTAGAACATTCTCTGGAGGCCGCAGTGTGGGAGCTTGAACACAGACGAAGTGCAGGAAAAGTGGCGATACACCGGGATAAGCTTGAAGGACATATGTTGTATTTTCAGAACGAAAATGTCTTATATCCGGTCAAATGTCGGCATATCAGTCATATTCAGGCTGTTAATCGGGAAATGGAAGTATGTCTTTATAATGGCAAAAAATATTTTACTCGGTATATTACATTACAGAAACTGTTGGATGCAGCGGATGTGTGGTATTTTCTGCAATGCTCCAGAAGTGGGATTATCAATGCGAACTATGTGCGCAATATAGATTATACAAACCGTGTGATTACAATGCGAAATCTGGATCAGTTATCAATTGGAACGACGTTTATAAAATCTGTGCATGCACATTTTCCAACGATTCAGGAACAATGGCAGAGAAAGCAGAGAAAACTGGAAAGAACAATAGGTGAATAAAGATAAAATAAAAGCCGGATTATAGATAGGGTTCTGGAATGATGAACCTATATCTATCCGGCTTTTAAATATATGTGTTTATTCCATTGGGAATTTGATCTGCCAGGTCTGGCGCAATGAATCACAAATCTGCATAATACGAAGCGTCTCGGAATGCGGCATTTCTGGACATTCAGTTCTTCCCTGAATAATAGCATCTCTGGCAGCAATAAATTCAAACTCATAACCGGTTGTCTGGCGCTCCGGTTTCTTTGTCTCCAAAACCAGATTATGGTTGGATGTATAGATGCGGAATGTCTCCGGGCAATTGATATTGTCGATCTCAATGTAACCGCGGTCACCGTAGATCTTTGCATTGTTGTCCGGTTGATACATCAAAGTAACAAATGCATTTGCACATTTGCCACCCTTATATGCGAACTGCAATGTTTCCTGGGCATCTACACCGGTGTCAAGCTTGGCACAGGTAGAACCAACCATTGGAGAGTCCGGCCCATAGAACATAGAAATCAGATTCAAAGGATATACGCCGAGATCAAGCAAAGCGCCTCCGGCAAGCTCCGGACTGGTTACACGTTTGTCTTTTAACAGATAATAACCAAGCGAACAAGTGATATTGGTTACATGACCGATCGCGCCCTTTTGGATATATTCTGTCATCAGCCGGTACATCGGCATGAAACGGATCCACATGGCTTCTCCACAGAAGATACCCTTTTCTTCAGAGAGTTTCAGCACTTCTTCTGTTGACTTTGCGTCATAAGAAAATGCTTTCTCAACAAGAACAGGTTTCCCGGCATTCAGACAAAGCTTGGCAAGCTCTGCATGATTGGAGTGTGGCGTTGCTATATAGATGAGTTCCACATCCGGATCCTGTACAAGCTCTTCATAAGATCCGTAAAACTTTTTGACCTGATGTTCCTTACTGAATGCGGCGGCTCTCTCCGCGTCGCGGGAAGCAATTGCATAGGTTTCAAAAGCATCTAATTCATTTAATGTATCGGCGATAGTTCCGGCGATTCTTCCGGCACCCATAATTCCAACTTTAAAATTAATCATAAATGAAACTCCTTCCGTGTCATAAAATGACATAAGTATATAAGCACAGTAGAATGACTGTGTGATTCATTATAGCAAAATTATGTCCATATGTCATTTATTTTTAAAAAATGTGGAAGAAAAGAAACGGAAAGGGGAAGGTTATTTTAAAACAGATACAATAGCACGGAAAGTCTGAACTGTTTCATCACAGAAAGAAGGGATTTATTGACATTTTCGTGGGTTATGCGTTATACTGAAAACTTGGATAGGTCTGTGAATCAGACGAAAATCTATTTTTATGACAGATACAGATATGCATGAAAATCAAACATAATAAGAAAGGAAATATAGAAGTATGTACGAAAAGGTTTCTACAAAGCTGGACTTCACCAGCCGGGAAGAAAAAGTACTCAAGTTCTGGAAAGAGAACGAAATCTTTGAGAAGAGTATCGAAGAGAAAAAAGACCTGCCGACCTATACATTTTATGACGGCCCTCCAACGGCAAACGGCAAGCCGCACATCGGTCATGTGCTGACACGTGTTATCAAGGATATGATTCCACGATATCAGACAATGAAGGGACATAAGATTATCCGTAAGGCCGGATGGGACACACACGGTCTTCCGGTTGAGCTCGAGATCGAGAAAGAGCTTGGTATCGATGGCAAGGAGCAGATCGAGGCGTATGGCTTAGATCCGTTTATCCGCAAATGTAAAGAGTCCGTATGGAAATACAAAGGTATGTGGGAAGAATTCTCCAACAAAGTAGGATTCTGGGCAGATATGGATAATCCGTATGTCACATATCACAATACATTTATCGAGTCCGAATGGTGGGCATTGAAGAAGATCTGGGATGACGGACTTCTCTATAAGGGATTCAAGATCGTGCCTTATTGTCCACGTTGTGGAACACCGCTTTCGTCACACGAGGTAGCACAGGGTTATAAGACAGTCAAGGAACGTTCCGCTGTGGTACGTTTTAAGGTGATCGGTGAGGATGCGTATTTCCTGGCATGGACGACAACACCTTGGACACTTCCAAGTAATGTGGCACTCTGTGTAAATCCGGATGAGAACTACTGTAAGGTAAAGGCAGCAGACGGCTACACTTATTACATGGCAGAGGCTCTGCTTGACAAGGTACTTGGCGGCATGGCAGAGAAGCTTGTCAAGGAAGAGAAGATTGCAGAGGGTACACCTGCATATGAAATCCTTGAGACTTACAAGGGTAAGGAATTAGAGGGCAAGGATTATGAGCCGCTTTTCGAGTGTACAAAGGAGTATGTTGCGAAGCTTCCGCAGAAAGGACATTACATTACATGCGATTCCTATGTAACGATGTCCGACGGTACCGGTATCGTTCATATCGCACCGGCATTTGGTGAGGATGATGCAAACGTCGGAAGAAAATACGACCTTCCATTCGTACAATTTGTCGATGGCAAGGGTGAGATGACAAAGGAAACACCTTATGCAGGACTTTTTGTAAAGGATGCAGACAAGCCGGTGCTCGTTGATCTGGAGAAGGCAGGGCTTCTGTTTGATGCTCCGAAGTTCGAGCATGAGTATCCACACTGCTGGAGATGTGACACACCGCTTATCTACTATGCAAGAGATACATGGTTCATCAAGATGTCTGCAGTGAAGGACAGACTGGTGAAGAATAATAACACTGTAAACTGGATTCCGGAAGGTATCGGTAAGGGACGTTTCGGCGCATGGCTGGAAAATGTTCAGGACTGGGGGCTGTCACGTAACCGTTACTGGGGAACTCCACTGAATATCTGGGAGTGCTCTTGTGGCAAGCGCCACGCAATCGGTTCGATCGAGGAACTGAAATCCATGAGTAAGAACTGTCCGGATGATATTGAACTTCACCGCCCATACATTGATGCGGTAACAATCACATGTCCGGATTGTGGCGGCGAGATGAAGCGTGTGCCGGAGGTTATCGACTGCTGGTTTGACTCCGGTGCGATGCCATTTGCACAGTGGCACTATCCGTTTGAGAATCAGGACATCTTCGAGGACAACTTCCCGGCTGATTTTATCAGTGAGGCGGTTGACCAGACAAGAGGATGGTTTTATTCCCTGATGGCGATCTCAACATTGCTGTTTGACAAGGCACCTTACAAGAACGTTATCGTGCTTGGACATGTACAGGATAAGGACGGACAGAAGATGAGTAAGTCTAAGGGTAACGCAGTTGATCCGATGGAGGCACTGAACAAATATGGTGCAGATGCAATCCGCTGGTACTTCTATAGCAATTCCGCACCTTGGCTTCCAAACCGTTTCCATGAGGATGCAGTAGTTGAAGGCCAGAGAAAATTCATGGGTACACTCTGGAATACGTATGCATTTTATGTACTGTATGCGAACATTGATGCGTTTGATCCAACGAAGTACACATTGGAATATGACAAGCTGTCCGTGATGGATAAGTGGCTGTTGTCAAAGCTTAATTCTATGGTGAAGTCCGTAGATGATAACCTTGGCAATTATCGTATTCCGGAGGCAACTAAGGCACTCGCTGAGTTTGTCGATGATATGAGTAACTGGTATGTCAGACGTTGCCGTGAGCGTTACTGGGCAAAGGATATGCCACAGGATAAGATCAACGCGTACATGACGCTGTATACGGCACTTGTAACACTCTGCAAGGCCGCAGCACCGATGATTCCGTTTTTGACAGAGGATATCTACCAGAACTTAGTTCGAAGCGTAGATAAGAATGCGCCGGAATCCATTCACCTGTGCGACTTCCCGGAGGTAAATGAGTCCATGATTGATCCGGAGCTTGAAGTAAGCATGGATGAAGTACTGAAGGTCGTTGTATTTGGACGTGCCGCAAGAAATACCGCGAACATCAAGTCCCGTCAGCCGATTGCGAATATGTATATCAAGGCTGCAAAGACATTGGATGATTATTTCGTAGATATCCTGCGTGACGAGCTGAATGTGAAGAACGTAGAGTTCAAGGAAGACCTGTCTGCATTTACCGCATATTCGTTCAAGCCACAGCTTCGTACCGTCGGACCAAAGTATGGCAAGCATCTGAACGCAATCAAGGAATACCTTGCAAATGTCGATGGCAACAAAGCGATGAATGAGCTTAAGGCAGACGGTGTGATCAAATTCACAGCAGATGACACGGAGATCGCACTGGCAGAGGAAGATCTGCTGATCGATGTAGCGAAGATGGAAGGCTATGTGACAGAGGGCGATAACTATGTAACCGTTGTTATCGATACAACCCTGACACCGGAGCTGATAGAGGAAGGCTATGTGCGTGAGGTAATCTCCAAGATCCAGACGATGCGTAAGGATTCTGACTTCCAGGTAACAGACCGCATCAAGGTTTATGTAACCGGCAATGCGAAGATTGCAGATGTTATGGAGAAGAATGCAGATGAGATCAAGCGTGTTGTACTTGGTGATGCGTTTGTGATGGATGCAACCTGCGACAACTCAAAAGAGTGGAACATCAACGGTGAGAAGGTTACAATCGGCGTGGAAGTAAGTAAATAATAAGTAAAGTTATGCAAATCAAACAGAGGATTTGCAAGCAAATTGTATAAAATTTTTTGTTAATTCACACATTCATGGGCAGATGTAACGAAAAATACATTTTTCATTGTATCGTGTAATTATGTCTGCTACACTGAATGTGATGAGATAGGGTCAAAAAGCCCTGCGGGATGACATGTCTGAGACGGGAGAGTATCGCGTAGAGGATTTGGAGTGCATGCCGGATGATGGTGTGTATGCCGGATAAGCTATGATAACGGTAATGAGAGGATTAGCAACGGGGATAATATGGACGTGTTACGTAAGATAAGTGTGGGCATTTTCGGATGCACATACACACATAAACAAGGAGGATTAATTTTATGAAGAAGATGGCTGATTTCGATAAGGAAAGCTTCAAGAAGGACGTCATTAACAACGTCAAAAACCTTTTCCGTAAGACTATCGATGAAGCGACACAGGAACAGGTATTTCAGGCAGTTTCCTACGCGGTAAAGGATCATATCATTGATCGTTGGATCGCTACGCAGAAGGCATACGAGGAGAAGAATGCAAAGACTGTTTACTACCTGTCTATGGAGTTTCTTATGGGCCGTGCACTTGGTAATAATATGATCAACCTCACATGCTATGAGCAGGTGAAGGAAGCATTGGCAGAGCTTGGTTTTGATCTGAACGTGATCGAGGATCAGGAGCCGGATGCAGCACTTGGTAATGGTGGTCTTGGTAGATTGGCTGCATGTTTCCTTGATTCTCTTGCTACATTGAACTACCCGGCATATGGCTGTGGTATCCGTTATCGTTACGGTATGTTCAAGCAGGCAATCGAGAATGGTTACCAGATTGAGAAGCCGGATAACTGGCTCAAAAACGGCAACCCATTTGAGGTAAAACGTCCGGAGTATGAAGTAGAGGTTAAGTTCGGTGGCTATGTAGCAACGGAATGCAGAGAGGGAAAGAATTACTTTGTACACAAGGATTATCAGGCAGTTCGTGCGATTCCATATGATCTTCCAATCATTGGATATGGCAACAATGTTGTAAATACACTTCGTATCTGGGATGCAGAGCCGGTACAGGAGTTCAACCTTAATTCATTTGATAAGGGTGAGTATCAGAACGCAGTTGAGCAGGCAAACCTTGCCCGTAACATCGTTGAGGTACTTTATCCAAACGATAACCATTATTCCGGTAAGGAGCTTCGTCTGAAGCAGCAGTACTTCTTCGTATCTGCTTCTGTACAGAGAGCAATCCTGAAGTTCAAGGAGAACAACGCAGATATCCATGACCTTCCAAACAAGGTTACATTCCAGCTGAATGATACACATCCAACTGTGACGGTTGCAGAGCTTATGAGAATCCTTGTTGATGAGGAGAATCTTGAGTGGGATGATGCTTGGGATATCACATGCAGAACATGCGCATATACAAACCATACAATCATGGCTGAGGCACTTGAGAAGTGGCCAATCGACCTCTTCCAGAAGCTTCTTCCTAGAGTATATCAGATCGTAGATGAGATCAACCGTAGATTCGTTCTTAAGATCGAAGATATGTACCCAGGTAATCAGGATAAGGTTCGCAGCATGGCTATCCTTTATGATGGTCAGGTTAAGATGGCTCACCTTGCTATCGCCGGATCTTACTCTGTAAACGGTGTTGCTAAACTTCATACAGAGATTTTGAAGAAACGTGAGCTTCGTGATTTCTACGAGATGCGTCCGGATCAGTTCAACAACAAGACAAACGGTATTACACAGAGAAGATTCCTTCTCCATGCAAACCCATTGCTTGCTGACTGGGCTACAAAGAAGGTCGGCGACGGCTGGATCACAGATCTTCCGGTACTTGAAGGTCTGAAGAAGTACGCAACAGACAAGAAGGCTCAGAAGGAGTTCATGGACATTAAGTACAAGAACAAGGTTCGCCTGGCTGAGTACATCAAGGAACACAATGGTATCGATGTAGATCCAAACTCTATCTTTGATGTTCAGGTTAAGAGACTTCATGAGTACAAGAGACAGCAGCTTAATATCCTTCATGTTATGCATCTGTACAATGAGTTGAAGGCAAATCCGGATATGGATTTCGAGCCAACAACATTTATCTTTGGTGCAAAGGCAGCTGCCGGTTATAAGACAGCAAAGCTTACAATTAAGTTGATCAACTCTGTAGCAGACGTGATCAATAATGATAAGTCTATCAAGGGCAAGATCAAGGTTGTATTCATCGAGAACTACCGTGTATCAAACGCAGAGATTATCTTCGCTGCAGCAGATGTATCGGAGCAGATTTCAACAGCTTCCCGTGAGGCTTCCGGTACAGGTAACATGAAGTTCATGTTGAACGGTGCTGTTACACTTGGTACTATGGATGGAGCGAACGTAGAGATCGTAGAGGAAGTTGGTAAGGAGAACGCATTTATCTTCGGACTTTCTGCTGAGGAAGTAATGAAGTACGAGAAGGATGGCGGATACTATCCAATGGATATCTACAATTCAAATCCAAAGGTTAAGAAGGTTCTTGACCAGCTGGTAGATGGTACTTACTCAAATGGCGATAAGGAATTGTTCCGTGACTTATATGATTCTCTTGTAATGAAGGACGTATACTTCACATTGAAGGATTTCGATTCTTATGCAGATGCACAGAAGCGTGTAAACAAAGCATACAAGGATAAGGCCAACTGGGCTAAGATGGTTATGCTGAATACTGCTTGTGCAGGTAAGTTCTCTTCTGATAGAACAATCGAAGAGTATGCACAGGATATCTGGAAGCTTGAGAAAGTAGAAGTTACATTGTAATTTCATAGATAGGAATATATAACATATAGGCGGTTTGTATATGCCAGCTATATGGAGGAAGGCTGTCACTGTTTGGTGGCAGCTTTTTTCATGGAATAAGGCGGCAGACGAGGTGAGATGTTGGGACTGGTTGGATTTTTGGAGCAAAGCAAGCAGGTTTAGGAGATTGCTCCAAACGGGAAGAACTGTTCCAGGCGGGAGTAGGAGCAAAGCAAGCAGGATTTAAAAGGTTGCTCCAAGCAGGAAGAACTGTTCCAGACGGGAGTAGGAGCAAAGCAAGCAGGATTTAGAAGGTTGCTCCAAGTCAGAAAAGAAAGAAGAAAATTGACTTGGAGCAATAAGAAAAAAAGAAGAATTTTGCTCCAAGTCAAAAGAAATATTAGAAAAGTGACAAGGAGTAACAGAAGGAAATAATAAGAAATTACTCCAAGTCGGAAGAAATAACAGAAAAGTATGTAGGAGCAAAGAAGAATAGATATTAGATATTGCTCCTAATATGAAAAATTATAAGAAATAATGTTCTATAATTTGTCGGACCCAATCAGAGTCAAGCGGAGCACGTTTGGCCTCATAAGTTAAAATTAGATTGTCATCGGGATAGATGCCTTGTTCACAATAAGAAGAGATCTTTTTTGTCACCTTGTCAACATACTCAAAATCATCCATCATGCCAAAATGTTCCCAATAATAAATCTTGCCCGTCTTTGGATGTTGAATCGTAAAATCAGGATAAAGAACCAGATTTCCGATCTGCAGCGCGCACTCATATCGAAAAGGAATATGACAGGAATAGAGCGTATTTACGATAATGGCTTCGGATTTGGAGCGAACTTTGATACCAGAATAGGTGTTATGAATTAGATTTTCTGGGTTCTTGGTGCAAGGTTCAAAGTCTGTGGACCAATTTTTCTTGTCATAAAACAATGTCTCAGTAAGTAATTTGTTATAGTTGGAGTTTTTTGCTAATAGCTTGGAAGTTTCGAAATCCAAAGTTGGAATTGTTTTAAGAGAATAAGATAGATAATCGATTTCGTGCTGACAATCAGTTAATCTGGCTTGATAATAGCGCTTTTGAATAAGTTGTTCAGCTAATCGTCGCTGCTTTTTGGGGAGATATTTCTTTTTATTATCCTTTCCGTTACGAATAAACCATTTAATGTAGCGACCATCTCGCTCGCAATAGATTTTACCTTCGGGAAAATCTTTGATTTTTTTCTCCAACCAATAAATCTGATTGGTTAGATCGTCAAGTCTATTTTCAATTTTTTGTGTAGTCATTTGATACCTCAACTTTCGTTTTTTTGCTGGTAGCACTTTTTATAAGTTATCATGTGCACCTGATAACTTACATGTAAAATATGATTTTAATTATCTTAGTAACAATAATTAACATTAGATATTAAATTTTATGATTCTTATTTTATATAAAAGGGTAACTATAAGAATTTAGAAGACTCACATGAAAAATATTATGAGCTAACTATAAAAAGACAATAGCATGAATTATGTCGACTTGTAAAGGATTATTTGTGGAAAGAGTCAAATTTGGAAGATTTGCACAAATAAAGTTAGGAAATATGTCATAGTGACTATTTGCAAAAAAAGACATCTAGTGTGTTTCAAAATTAATGATTGTAATAGGTTCAGATGTATATCATGTGCTTAGGCGGCTAGTTGAATAACCTGAAGATAATATTGGGCGCATAGATTCTGACATCATGCAATATCCTGCAATTGGAGAGTCGGTAAGCAGGGAAACATTCGCGTCAGAGATTCCACCAATTGCGTAAACAGGAATAGAAACTGCATCGCAGATCGTGCGAAGCCAATCGATTCCTCTTCCGGGAAGTCCTTTCTTACAATCTGTCACAAAAATATGACCGGCCGTAATATAGTTTGCACCGTGTTTTTCTGCAAAGATGGCATCTTCAACACTGTGAATGGAGGTTCCGATTCTTTGAATATGTGGATATCTGGAGCGGAAATCTGCCATACATGTATTTGGTTGAAAGGAAGTCTGATAATTGAAAGATGTATCGTTCAAGTTAAACAGGCTTGTAAAAATAGAAAATGGAAGATGTAAATCCGTAGCAAATTCTTCCGCAACCGTTGGAAAGTTATGTAAAATAATACGTGAATTTATAGAGTTGCAATTGTCCGAATATGCTCCTTGTACAGGAATAGCAGCAATGGATGCACTATCATTTACGGGTGAGTTTAGGTTTAAGTGTTGCGAAGAAAAAATATCAGTTATAAATTTCCGATATTCTTTCTCGCTTAGATCCTTCTCACGAACCAGAATCTTATCATAGGAGTTAAGGTTCATAAGTGTATGCATCTGGCGCGCTAAGCAGGTGATAGGTGTATCCTCTGCGTTTGCTAAGCCTGCCTGCTGGTATAATTCATAGCATATATTTCGATTTGTTACTGCAATTTGTTCTATTTTCATGTTCGTCGTATATCCTTTTGTAGTAATTCTATAATAAATAGCAGGGTTACTCCAACACCCAAATCCTGCAGCTCAAACTAATAGGAGTAAATAGTGGTAAAATACGAGATTACTCCAACACCCAAATCCTGCAGCTCAAACTAATAGGAGTAAATAGTGGTAAAATACAAGATTACTCCAACACCCAAATCCTACAACTCAAATTAATAGGAGTAAATAGTGGTAAAATACAAGATTACTCCAACACCCAAATCCTACAACTCAAATTAATAGGAGTAAATAGTGGTAAAATACAAGATTACTCCAACACCAGAACTCCACAGTTCAAGTTAATAGGAGCAAAAAGTGGAAAAAAACAAGATTGCTCCAAATCCTAATTGTGGTAGTCTTCAGTATATAAGTAATCGTTTAATACCGGCTGCATACCTTGTGCACGAATGGCATCATAGATTTCTTCGAAACTACGACCGTCGGCAATCTCGAATTGCTCATCGCCAGCGTCTGAATTTGCATTAGAGCCAGCATGTGCTTCATATTTCTCTTTGTGATCTCCGATTCCGGTTGAAACGCCAGCGGAAATTTTCGTTGCAGCGATGCGGATAATGCCATCACGGAATCGAGCTTCTTCTCGCGAAGAAACGGTAATGGCTGCAAATGGCAGGAATAATCGGTAGGCACATAAGATCTGGCATAGGACATTTTCATGAACATCCTTCGGATTAATCTTGTCGTTGTTGATGATTGGTCGCAGACGAGGGCAGGAAATAGACATCTCTGCATGTGGATATTTTCGCTGTAAATAATACACATGGAGTGCCGTTGCCAGTGCATCTGAGTGGTAGTCATCAAGTCCAAGCAAAGCGGAGAAGCCGACACCACGCATGCCACCTCGGAGTGCACGCTCCTGAGCATCAAAACGGTATGGCCAGACACGCTTATGTCCCATCAGGTGAAGCGTCTCATATTTGTCTGGGTTGTAAGTCTCCTGAAAGACGGTGATGTAATCAGCACCACATTCGTGCAGATAGTGGTATTCATCTGTGTTGACAGGGTAGATCTCCAGACCGATATTCCGGAAATATTTCCGGGCTAGTTTACATGCTTCACCGATGTATTTTACATCGCTGGCTGCACGGCTTTCGCCTGTCAGCATCAGAATTTCCTCGATACCAGAATCAGCAATAACCCTCATTTCTGCTTCCATTTCTGCTTCGGTCAGTTTCTTTCGGTGAATATGATTGTAGCAATTAAAACCGCAGTATACACAATAATTCTCGCAATAATTTGCAATATATAATGGTGTGAAAATATATACGCAGTCGCCAAAATGTGCCAGTCGTTCCTTTTGTGCTAAGGATGCCATTTCTTCCAAATGTGGAAGAGCGGCAGGGGATAGGAGTGCTTTAAAATCTTCGATGCCACAGTGTCCCTGCTTGGCATTTGCAAGAGCAACTCGCACATCTGCATCGGTGTAAGCGTTGTAATCATAGGATTTCATAGCTGCGCGTACTTTATCTTTAATATCAGAATCGAGAATTTCCATACCCTCCATATATTCCATATGGTTGGTACGGGATGCCGGGTTTTCCTCTAGGTCCTTCTTGCGCTTCTGCGCTTCCGGAGAAAGGTAAGAATTATCTATCGTATATTCCTGTTCCATGAATTATATTCCTCCTTATTATAGCAACGATAGGAGCAAATCAAGCAGAAAAGCAGGAGAAGCTCCATTCATCATATAGGTTGTGAAGCAACGGGTGAAGCAAATCAGGCAGAAAAGCCAGAGAAGCTTCAATCGGCCAGTATAGTTATATAAAGGAAGTGTACTATTTACCGTAAGAATCCTGTCAGAGGATCAGAGGCTGCACCACCTTTGTCAAGTACACGACCCGGTCCTGCCAGATACGCTTTACGACCGGCGATGATTGCATCTTTGAATGCGCTTGCCATCATCGGAATATCGCCGGCTGTTGCAATTGCTGTATTCGCCATAATGGCAGCGGCACCCATCTCCATTGCCTCACATGCCTGTGAAGGGCGGCCGATACCGGCATCGACAATGATTGGCAGATCAATCTCATCAATCAGGATCTGAATGAAATCCTTCGTTGCAAGCCCTTTGTTTGAGCCAATCGGAGATGCAAGCGGCATGATACAAGCGGCACCGGCATTCGCCAGATCCCGTGCAATATTTAAGTCCGGATACATGTAAGGCATAACGACAAAGCCTTCGTTTGCAAGAGTTTCCGTTGCTTTGACCGTTTCCTGGTTGTCAGGAAGCAGATATTTTGAATCACGCATGATCTCGATTTTGACGAAGTCTGTACCAGCCATCTTACGTGCCAGACGTGCGATACGGATTGCTTCCTCAGCGTTTCTTGCGCCGGATGTGTTTGGCAGTAGTGTTACATTCTTCGGAATAAAGTCCAGAATATTTTCTTCTGGTCGGGTATTGGCACGGCGAAGCGCCAGTGTGACGATCTCTGCGTCTGCATATTCAACCGCCGCTCGAATCAGATGAGAATTATATTTTCCGGAACCTAAGATAAAGCGGGAGTGAAACTCATGTCCGCCAAGCATGAAAACATCGTTATTATTTTGCATTGAAAAACCTCCAATTTATGAAATATAGTATCGTTTGCATCCGTATACACTATTTAATGAAAAAATACGAATGCCTGTAATATCAAAAAAGCTACGCGAAAAAACCACACCCGTGGTGGTGTGCCCCTTCGCGCAGCCATACTGACAAAACACTCTGCTAACTATTATAGGCATTATATGTAATATGTCAAGTAAAGAACAAAACTGTATTTATTAAAAACACAGCATGTCGCCCTGCATTTATTCATATAATAAAACGAACAGGAAAAAGGATTGTATATGAAAGTATTTCCATATATATTAACAACTGTATTGTGTGCGATTGTCATTCCATGTCTGGTTACTTTTTGTATCAACGGAACGCAGACAGATGTTGCAGAATCGTTGGAGCATGTTTCAACCGGGCGTGATGTGCTGGTGCAGACAAAGGCAGGAAATGAGCTTGTCGATGTGGAAAAATACATAGCACATGTTATGCCGGGAATCGTGGATGCAAGCGTGGATGACAGCTATATGCAGGCACAGGCGGTAGCACTCCGAACAAAAATATATTATGCGATGGGCGATGCAACGGTGATTCCGGCATCGGATTTGGAATTTCAGTATTATACAGAAGAAGATTATATTGCAAAATGGGGCAGAGAGAATTACAAATCCATCAAGGGACGTTATGATAGAGCTGTAATTGCCACCAAAGGAAAAATAATCGAACAAAAAGAAAGTGAACAGATTGAGCAAAAATAATCGGGATCGTAAATAATATCCTAAAAAGTACGCAGTCAAAAGTATATATGTAAATAATTGAATAAAAGGAAAAAAATGTGTCCATACTAGCATTAGCAAACCAAAAGGAGGCAGAGTATGGACCGATTCAAAGAATTTTTGCGGACGAAGGGACTGTATATTGCGATAGGAACAGGCGTCCTGGCGTTCGTTGGTCTGATGGTAATCTATAATTACAATACTTACAAAAGAGAGTTTGGCGTAGACAAGCAGGCGGTAGACCTGAATACGCCGGAGGTTACAGAGACAACCGAGCAGATTGCAGATACAAAGGCAGAAATGCCGGATGTGGCAGATGTAAACTCAAACGAGGCCGTTGCGGGAGATACTGATGCAGATAATAAGGCGGCACAGGCAGAGGACAGCGCATCAAATAGCGCACAGATAGATGCAGAAGAGCAAAGCACACAGTCGGCGGATAATCAGACTGCGTCAGAAGATGCAAGTTCAGAGACGACCGAGGCGGACAGTGACGGTGTTGTTGTGAATTCGGACGGCGTTGTTGTAGCAAATTCTTACAATGAAGGAGGTACACTGGTTTGGCCGGTTGCAGGAAAGGTAATCCTGCCGTACAGTATGGATACGACAATCTACTTCAAGACACTTCGTTCATACCGTTGCAATCCGGGCATCCTGATTGCAGCCGAAGAGGGGGAGAATGTACTTGCCGCTTACGAAGGCGTTGTGGAGTCTGTAACAGAGGACAAGGAGCATGGAACAACCGTAACGGTAATCATGGGAAATGGATTCAAAGCGATGTACGGACAGTTGATGAACGTGACTGTTGCAGAAGGAGATACGATTGCAACTGCACAGAATATCGGCGAAGCTGCACCACCGACCAGTTATTATACCGAAGAAGGAACACATGTATTTTTCGAGCTTACAAAAAACGATGTACCAATCAATCCGACAATTCTGATGCAGTAATATGAAACAAGCTTACAATCGAAAAAATAAAGTTCTCCAATCAAACCCAGATTTCAGTGTGGTTGACCGGGAGATATAAAATATAATCAGAAAAATTCCCCAGCCGGAAACGCTATCTGGCGTATCTGGTTGGGGAGTTTTAAATTGCTGTTATTATTAATTCATCAATAGACAGAGAAAATCAGATTCCCTCGTCTATACAATCTTCGCACACACCGGAGAAAAGTACAGATACACCGTTTACCTGACAGGGGGTTGACTCGGAAGCCTGGGCAATCAGATCCTGCTCAAAGTCGATTGGAATATCACACACAGCACCGCATTTGGTACATAATAGATGAGCATGCGGATCTGTGCATGCGTCATAGTGATCTGTTTTCCCATCGACATGCAATCGCAGGATTCTGCCAGATGCTGCCATCTGGTTCAGATTCCGGTAGACCGTACCAAGACTGATTGTTGGGAGGGCATTGCGCAAATATTGATAGACGACATCCGCAGTTGGATGATCGGTTCTTCCTGTTAAAAAATTGATAATTGCTTCTCGCTGATGACTGTATTTACTCGTTGTCATACACACCTCCGAAGTAGTAATAATTCTTATTTTCAGTATATAAAGGATCGAATCATATGTCAACCCCTTATTTTTTAATATATTTGACCGTTTTCGATTGACATAAAATTCCAAGATTGTTATAGTAATTTTATATGAATTTGTGAATAAACATTTACCTGTTTTAAGGGAAAAAAGGAAATTAATAATTATGAATTTCGGAATGGTAACAGGGGAATTGAATACGGAAGCTACGAAGCAGGTGATTCATTCCATCTTGAATGCAGGATGTGAGGCGAGCATCGTGATTGATCGTTCCTCATTCGAGATTTTATATCAGAATGATAAGGCAATCGAATTGATGGGAAATCGGGTTGGCATGATCTGCCATGAGGTGTTATGCACGAAGGAAACACCGTGTATGGATTGCCCGATGCAGCACATCAAAGTGCAGGCACCGTTGGTACGGGAGCGTTACGAGGAACTGCTCGATGGAATGGCTACCTGGCGGTACTCAGATATTGCATGGTTTGATGGTCGTGATGCGGTTCTTGCAACGCTTGTGGCGCTTGGAGACAATGAGCAGGCTGTCGTGCAGAACATGATGGAACAGGCTGTAAAGCTTATGAATCATACACCGGATGAGATTGACAAGCTGACAGGTATCTCAAACAGGATTCGTTTTTATGACCAGACACAGGCTGCAATTCAGGATTTGTATAAGAATTATGCAATTATATTAATGGATATTGAACGATTCAAGAATATCAACGATATTTATGGAATTGCAGAAGGCGACCGAGCCTTGAAGTATATTGCAAGAGTTCTGCAGGAGATGTATGGTAAGCAGAATAATTATGCAAGACTGCATTCGGATATGTTTGTGTTTTATATGAGTTACGATAAGAAGGGCGAGATCATCAAGGAGATCGAGAAACTCCGAAAGAGGATTAGTGCCAATCCGTTTAATTATGATATCGTGACAAAGTTTGGTATTTATCTGGTGGATGACAGAAGTACACCGGTTAATCTGATGTGCGACCGTGCGATGATGGCAGAGCGGACAGTGAAGGGCAATATCATGAAGTTCTGTGCGTTTTATGATGAGCATTATCGTGAGGAGATGCTGCGGGCAGGACAGATTGAACAGGATATGGAGAAGGCGTTGACAGAGCATCAGTATCAGATGTATCTGCAGCCAAAATACCGGTTGAAAGATAACAGTTTGTGCGGTGCAGAGGTATTGTGCAGATGGCTGCATCCGGAGAAAGGCCTGATTCCGCCAAATGATTTTATTCCGTTATTTGAGAAGAATGGATTTATTCTGAAGCTGGATGAGTACATGTGGGAAGAAGCCTGCAAGAACATTCGACGCTGGCTGGATCAGGGACATGCAGTTGTTCCGATCTCAGTGAATATATCACGTTATCATATACAACACAACAATCTGGAAGAAGCATTGATGAGCCTGATTCAAAAGTATGATCTGACACCGGAAATGTTGAACCTTGAGATTACAGAGTCATTGTTTCTGGATAAACCGGAGGAGTTAAACCGTGTGTTAGAGCGTCTGCAGAAGCTTGGGTTTAAGCTTGAAGTGGATGATTTCGGCTCTGGATTCTCATCTTTGAATCTGATACGGAATATCTCAGTTGATACGATCAAGATTGATAAGGAATTTCTGGACAGTGAGATTGCTTCGGAGAAAGGAAAAATCGTGGTGAACCATACAATAGGTATGGCAAAGGATCTGCATTTGCAGGTAATTGCAGAGGGTGTGGAGACAAAAGCACATGTAGATTTTCTGAAGAGTTCAAACTGCGATGTGGCACAGGGATTTTATTTTGCGAAGCCGATGCCGGTACCGGAATTTGAGCGAATTGCCTTTTAAAATGAACCTTACATACATGTGTGCAAGGAAAAGCAATAAATCATGAATATACGCTTGACATACACTATAAGGCTGTTGTATATTTCATTGTGAGAAAGCCACTTAGCCGATATGCAAGTGAAGTTATAAAATGTAAATAAAGGAGATTAATAGTATGTTAGAAAAGTTAAAGGAAATTATTGCAGACCAGCTTAGCGTTGATGAGAGCGAGATCGAACTCTCAACATCTTTCAAGGATGACCTTGGAGCAGATTCTTTGGATCTTTATGAGCTTGTTATGGCTTTGGAAGAGGAGTATGGTTGTGAAATCCCTGCAGATGATGTAGCAGCTATGGCAACTGTAGAGGATGTTGTTAATTACCTTAAGAACAACGGTATTGAAGAGTAATCGAAAATCTGAACCGGATTTCTAATATATAGAACATTGTTTCTACATAAAAAGAAGCACTGCCTGAATGGTAGTGCTTCTTTTTATATAAAGTATATCTCTGGATTAGATTATCACTATGTCCGGTGATTAATCTGAAAAAAATAACAGTGACAGCATGTTATGCAGTCACTGTTATCATTATTTATGAAAGTTTCTGTATGTCAATCATGAGAGATTAACCAAGAACAACTTCAACCTTATGTGCCTTACCATCGCCGGCAACAGGAATTACATTTCCATCGACAGCCTTGCCATCTACAGTCATGCTCTTAACACCCTTGCATACGTGATCAGGGTTCTTAACCTCGATATCATATGTGTCGCCACGGAACTGGCGTGTTGCTTTCATGCCATCCCAAGCAGAAGGGATAGAAGGATCAATCTTCAAGCCGTCGAAGTCAGGCTGTACACCAAGGATGTACTGGGAAATAGCTACCATGTTCCAAGCAGCAGTACCTGTCAGCCATGAGTTCTTTCCCTGACCGAAGTTCTTGCCTGTCTGACCGATATCAGAACCGGCATCCTTACCACCGATCATCTGTCCATATACATATGGCTCTGTCTTGTGGATATCAGATGTCTCTTCTGTGAATGCAGGCGCGATCTCTGAGTAATACTTAAATGCCTGATCACCCTGACCTGCGTAAGCTGCAGCACAGATAATCCATGCATTGTTATGTGTGAAAATACCAGCGTTCTCCTTGTATCCGCCCGGATATGTAGAGATCTCACCATACTGGATGTAATACTTTGTATAAGCCGGGTTGTTCAGTACAAGACCATGCTTTGTATTCAATCTCTCATCGATTGCTGCAAGTGTCTTCATATCACAGCCCTGATCCTTACCGATTTCAGACATGATTGCGAAGCCCTGTGGCTCGATGAAGATCTTACCTTCTTCACATTCCTTAGAACCCATCTTCTCGCCGTTTGCATCATAAGCACGAAGGAACCAGTCACCATCCCAAGCGGATTCCATAACGTTTGCCTTCATCTTATCGATCTCAGCCTGGGCAGCCGCAGCTTCGTCATCCTTGCCAAGGTGCTTCAGGATAGATACATAGTTTGGACCTGCATATGTGAAAAGTGTTGCAACCATAACAGACTCGGCAACCTTAGAGTAACCGCCTTCTGCAGCGAACTTAGGGTTTGTATATGTCTGGAAGCTTTCACCCGGTGTATCAGAGTAGCATGACAGGTTGATACAGTCATTCCAGTCTGCACGCATTGCAAGTGGAAGTCCGTGAGGTCCAAGGTTATTTACGATCTTGTAGAAGGAAACCTTCAGGTGATCAAGCATTGGCTTAGCCTTAGACTCATCATTATCATAAGGAACCATCTCGTCGAGGATACCCCAGTCGCCTGTCTCCTTGATGTAAGCGGAAACAGAAAGGATCATCCACAATGGATCATCGGAGAAATCACCACCGATATCGGAGTTACCCTTCTTGGTCAGTGGCTGATACTGATGGTAGCAGCCGCCATCTTCAAGCTGAGTAGAAGCGATATCAATAATTCTCTCTCTTGCACGGTCCGGAATCTGGTGAACGAAACCGAGAATATCCTGATTTGAATCACGGAATCCCATTCCACGACCGATACCTGACTCGAAATAAGAAGCAGAACGTGACAGGTTAAATGTAACCATACACTGATACTGATTCCAGATATTAACCATACGGTTAACCTTGTCATCCGGTGTATCAACACTCAGGATTCCAAGGAGATTATCCCATGTGTGTTTAAGCTCTGCAAGACCGGCAGCAACCTTCTCAGGTGTGTTGTACTTGTCCATCATAGCGAGAGCCTTTACCTTATTAATTGTCTTGCCATCTGCTTCGAACTTCTCATCAACAGGCATCTCAACGTAGCCAAGGATGAAGATGAGTGTCTTAGACTCGCCCGGAGCAAGTGTGATCTTCTTGTAGTGAGAGGCGATTGGTGACCAGCCATCTGCGAAAGAGTTGTTTGCCACACCAGCTTCTACTGCCTGTGGATTGTGGAATCCGTTATAAAGACCGATAAATGCATCACGGTCTGTATCATAACCATCAATTGTATCATTGACAGTATAGAAGGCATAATGATCACGTCTGTCTCTGTACTCTGTCTTGTGGTAGATGGTAGAATCCTTTACCTCTACACGTCCGGTACTGAAGTTTCTCTGGAAGTTTGTGCAGTCGTCCTGCGCATCCCACAGACACCACTCGGCAAATGAGAAGAATGAGAATGTCTTTTCCTTGTCACTTTCGTTTGTCAGAACTACCTGCTGAACTTCACCATCGTAATTCTGCGGAACAAAGAAAGTAACCTCTGCCTTTAAATCATTCTTCTTACCGGTGATGACCGTATATCCCATACCATGACGGCACTCGTAAGAATCAAGCTCTGTCTTTACCGGAGACCAGCCCGGATTCCAGATTGTACCGTTCTCATTAATATAGAAGTAACGTCCCCCCATATCGATAGGTACATTGTTATAACGATAACGAGTGATTCTTCTAAGACGAGCGTCTTTGTAGAAAGAGTATCCTCCTGCAGTGTTAGAAATCAAAGAGAAGAATCCCTGTGTGCCTAAGTAGTTGATCCATGGATATGGAGTCCTAGGCGTCGTAATGACGTATTCACGATTTGCGTCATCGAAGTAACCAAATTTCATGTAAAATACCTTCCTTTCATAAAACACTGCCTTCATTATATAATAAAATTGCCCAAAGCACAACAAAAATTCTTGGCTTGCGACAACAAATTATACAAAAAACGAAGTGTATTATATAAGGAAGAACTATTTCTTCAAGAGCAGTGCATATGACGGAAAATGCACGAAAAAGGTAACGCTTAAATATTTATATTTAAATTTGACGAAAAACATGCTGTTTTTGCATAAACGGTTGCAAATGTTAAATTTTTATACTATAGTATCTAATTGCCTGAATGAACAGACTATTGACTGTGAAATATAAAAAAAGTATACTATAGTCGGCTGAGCGCCTATTTTGCTGAAGAAGAGAATCACAGATAGGGAGAAGGGGATTTCCTTGGAATATATCGATATTCACAACCACACACTGTTCGGAGTGGATGATGGTCCAAATCACATACAGGAATCTTTAGACATGCTGAGGGAAGCTGATTTGCAGGGAATCCGTGAGATAATCCTCACACCGCATTACCGACATGGGATGTTTCGGTACGAACTTGACGAGATTGAGCGGAATTTTGCAGAGCTTTTAAAGCAGGTGGAAGAAAATCAAATAAATGTCCGTCTGTATCTGGGATGCGAGTATCACGTAGATAGTGATATTTTTGAGCATATACAGGAAGGAAGAGTCCATACACTCGCAGACACGGAGTATGTACTGACCGAGTATAGTCACAGTTCTAACTATACAGATATGAAGCGGTATACACATGATCTGATTGCGGCAGGATATCAGCCGGTGATCGCACATATCGAACGATATGAGTGTATTGCGAAAAAACCGCAGCTTGCAGGAGAACTCTCAGACATGGGAGCGCTGATTCAGATCAATGCAGACAGTACGCTTGGAATTGATGGGAAATATCTGGAGAAAGTATGCAAGAAACTCTTGAAGCTCGGAATAGCGGATATCATTGCGAGTGATGCACATGGGATGAAAGAACGAGTGAATCATATGGACCGTTGTTATCAGTATGTGAGCAGGAAATTCGGCGAGCGCTATGCCACAGATCTTTTTTATAAGAATCCGAAACGAATTACAGATATTGGGAGATAACAGACTATGCAGGAAAAAACACAAGAAGAAAATGAAATTGATTTGCTGGAGCTATTTTATGTGCTGCTTGGCAAATGGAAGACTATCGTGCTGTCGCTTGTATTGACGGGATTATGCGGGTATCTGATCAGTGCATTTCTGATTACGCCGCAGTATGAATCGACATCGGTATTGTATGTGCTTTCGAAGAGTACATCCATTACAAGTCTGGCAGATATCCAGATGGGTTCCAGCCTGACGAACGATTATGTAGAGGTAGTAACGAGTCGTCCGATTATCGAGCAGGTGATTCAGAATCTGGGATTAAAAGAAGAGACCTTTGAGTCACTGAAAAAGAAGGTGTCTACAGACAATCCGACGAATACACGATTGCTGAAGATAACGGTACGTGATCCGAATCCACAGATGGCGAAAGCGATTGCAGATGAGCTTGCGGATGTATCCAAATCATTTATCTCGATTAAGATGGATCAGGCGGCACCGACCGTTACACAGTATGGTTATGATGATGGCGAACCGGTCACACCAAACACGGTGAAAAACACAGTATTAGGAGCGCTTATAGGAGCCATTTTGGCAATGGGTGTTGTGATTGTTTCTTACTTATTGAATGACACGATCATGACAACCGATGATATCGAGAAGAAGCTTGGTATGACGGTGCTTGCAAGCATCCCGATGGATGAGACCGAATATGACGGAAATACCAAGAAGTCAAAAAAAGCAAAAGAAAAAGAATAGGAGGGAAGCCTTGTGAAATCAGTCGTATTAAGAAACTTAACAACGTTTAGCTACGCAATGAAGGAATCCCTTCGTACGCTTCGAACGAATATCCAGTTTTGTGGAGATGATGTGAAGGTCATTATGTTTACAAGTGCGATTCCAAACGAGGGCAAAAGCACAGTGACGGTGAATCTTGCAAGATCACTGTCAGAGTCCGGGAAAAGTGTGCTGGTGATCGATACAGATATGCGTAAATCTGTCCTGATGGGTCGTCTCAAGGCGAAGGCAACCGAAGATAAGCAGGTATGTGGATTGTCACATTATCTGTCCGGGCAGAAAGGACTGCCGGATGTTGTATATCTGACACAGATGCCAAAATTCTGCATGATATTTGCAGGACCATCCGTGCCGAATCCAACTGAGATTCTGGATAAGAAATATTTCGAAGATTTGATTACATTCGCCAGGAAGAACTTCGATTATGTGCTGATTGACTGTGCTCCGATTGGGGCTGCGATTGATGCAGCGGTTGTCTCCAAATACTGTGACGGTGCAGTGCTTGTGATGGCGCAGGGATCATCCGACCGGCGTATGGTATTAGAGGCGAAGAAACAATTGGACGTAGCCGGGGTAAAACTGCTGGGTGCGGTACTCAATAAAGTGAAGGCAGAAAAGGGATACTACGGTAAATATTATGGAAGCCATTATGGCAAATACTATGGAAAATATTACGGGGATTGATGCTATATGAAGAAACGATTTACGGGATTAACTTGTTTGGTAATAGTTGAGATTGCAGCACTTGCAGTCATCATGGTGCTTGGCATTTTGAAGCTTATGAAGCCGACTGTGGATACGCGGACAATCCAGACAACGGAGGCAATGACAGAAGCAATCAAGCAGGAGGCTACACCGGAGGATGCAGCGACAGAGACAACAACAGAAGCGGCAGTGCAGGAGCCGGAGCCATCGAAGGCAATCAAAGATCAACTGTCGAATATGACACTCGAAGAGAAAGTATCACTGCTTTTTGTCGTATCTCCGGAGACATTGACAAGTGAGGACCGGGTTACAATCGCCGGAGATAAGACCCGTAATTATCTGAGCCGGTATCATGTGGGAGGATTATCTTACAGCCACATGAATTATGAAGATGATACACAGATCAAGGATCTCCTTGATAACACACAGACGATGACAGCAGAACTGATGCCATATCAGCCGTTGATGTTCGCACGAGATGACAGCGATGGAACAATCGTAAATGCATCCAGTCAGGATTTAAGTGGTCTTCGAAGAACACTTATCACAGAAGATGGCGTGAAGAATGCAAAACAGAGCACATCCGTCCATGTGATTACTCAATATCCGACAGCAGATGCAGTTTCAGAGGATGCCGGTCCGGTGATTTTTGAGACAGTGAAAGGCGATGACGATACATTGACATGTCTGTCTGCAAAGACGGTAACGGATTATCGCAAGGCACATGGATATTATGGGATCATCATGACTGGCAGAATGGATGATGCGGCTGTCACGGGGCAGTATACAGCTGTGGAGGCTATGGTACAGGCAATCAAGGCCGGCGTGGATATGATATACGAGCCAGAGAATTTTGAAGAGGCGTTTACTGCAGTTGTACAGGCGGTTGGCGAAGGTGAATTATCTGAAGAGGATATTGATAAGGCGGCTGGCAGAGTACTGACGTATATGGAGAAGATCGGATATTGGTCAGGAACCGAGACAGGTGAGGGAAATGAAGAATAAAGAAGAAAAAGAACAATCCAATCATGTTGCGGTGATTGTCACAGTTGTGACATTGCTGGCGCTGATCGTTGCGGTTGTTGGAATAATCACATATCGGAGCATACAGGCGAAGAATAAGGTTGCTACCGGTACGGATGCGCAGGTATCCGGTTCGGTTGTAAAAGAAGAATCTACGACACAGGCACCTACCACGGAGAAATGGCAGGAAGGAGACGTGCGTTATAACGGGAAGGTTTACCGCTACAACATGGACCTCAAGACGTATCTGTTCATGGGAATTGACCGTTCCGGCAAGGTTACCGAGGCGGAAGACAGCATAAGCGGCGGACAGTCCGATGCGATGTTCCTGCTGGTAGTAGATACAGCAACCCAGAGTGTGTCAATTATTTCGATTCACAGAAATGCGATGACACCGATTGATGTCTATGATGCCGATGGAACATTTAAAACACAGGCAACTGCGCAGATCTGTCTGCAACATGCCTATGGCGATGGAAAAAGACTGAGTTGTGACCGGACACAGGAGGCTGTACAGCGGCTGTTCTACAATATTCCAATCAGTGGATATATCGCGATGAATATGGATGGAATTACTGTGATGAATGATGCTCTGGGTGGTGTCACAGTTGAGGTGTTAGAGGATTTGAAAGACAGTTCCGGAAATATCGCCCTGAAGAAAGGGGAGACCGTGAAGCTTGAAGGAGACATGGCAACCTTATATCTGAGAGGCAGAGATATTAACCAGTATGACAGCGCAAGCGGCAGATTGAAGCGGCAGCAGCAGTATCTGATCAACTTAGCATCAGAATTATCCGCAGCAGCATCCGAGGAAGAAGACCGGGCGATGCAGGCATACAATGCGGCGCAGGATTATGTTGTGAGCAGTGTGGATTTTGCAAGCATGGTCAGTGAGGTTGTCGGGTATGGATTTGATCCATCCCATATGTACACCGTTCCGGGAAAAGTACAGATGGGGGATGAACTAGAGGAATTCATCGTAGACCAGGACGGTCTATATGATTTGATTATAAATGTATTCTACAAGGAAGTTACCGAGTAGAACGAATCAAAGATATCTGATCCCGGAGGGGATTTGATATAAAGCCACATGTATTATTACGAAAGGAGGAATGTTCACGATGAAGAAGAGAATGATGGCAGCTATCGTTGCTGTTGCAGTTATGATGTTTGGTACTACCGCATTTGCAGCAGGAAGCCCGGTTGCAGGTACTACACCAGCAGACTCAACAACAAAGGAGCAGGTTGTAGCACCAACTGAGTCAGCTAAGCAGATGGCTGATGCTACAGAGGTAACTGATGAGGATATCACGGTTGCTCCTGTTGCAGATACAACTGTTGTAGAAGCTGTTAATGAGGCTTCGAATATCCTGGCAGATGTCAAGGGACTTGGCGAGAAGCTTGGTGATAAGACAATCGCCGCAGCAGATAAAAAGGCAGTTACTGCGACTGTGATCAGTGTTGTAAACCTCTCATCAGATGCAGGAAATAAGACAGTTACTCTTAAAAACAAGCAGATCCATGCAGGTAAGACATATGCGGTTCTTCACTATACAGGTACTGGATGGGAAACACTTTCTGCAACTGCTAAGGAAGGAGAGTTGACTTTCACAGTTAAGGATTTCTCCGCATTTGCGATTGTAGAGATCAGTGTTGCTGATAAGGCAGCTACTCCTGCAACAAAGCCAGCAGCTAACGACAAGAAGGCTGATGGTGCAGCTTCTCCTAAGACTGGTGAGACAATTCCGGTAGCCGTATTTGCTATGCTTGTATGTGCTGCAGGTGTTGTTGTATGCGCTAGAAAGAAAGAGAACTAAAAACAAAACAACATGAATAATTAATGCATTAAAAACATGTGGTTTGGGGACTGGAAACAGTCCCCTATATGAAAAAAAGGTAAGAACTATGAGTCAGGAAAGACAGAATAAAACCGAATTAAATAAGAAACAGAACAATACACAAAATACAGAATCAAAAAAATCGAAGAACAGTACAGCGAGAGCGTTGCTGCCGATGTTTGTCATAGGATTTGTGGTATGCCTGGCAATCATCATTTTCGATGTAACGAAGAAAAAAAGAGCAGAAGATAGATACAGTGATATGCAGGAAAGCGTGAATGTCACAGAGCAGGCGCAGGTGACAGGAAGTGTCGAAGCCGCTACGTCCGCAGAGCCGGCCGAAGAGGTGGATGTACTTGCGGAGCTTGGCATCACGGTACCGGAGAAGAATCTTGACTGGGATGCCCTGCATGCAGAAAACGCAGATATCTATGCATGGATCTACATACCGGGGACACAGATCGACTATCCGATCCTCCAGCATGCGACAGAGCAGGACTATTATCTGGATCATAATCTGGATGGCAGTACCGGATATCCGGGGTGTATCTACACACAGCTTAGAAATAAAAAAGATTTTACGGATTTTGCAACAATCATCTACGGACATAATATGAAGGACGGAACGATGTTCCAGAATCTGCATAACTATGAAGATAAAGAATTCTTCGATGCGAATCCGTATATCTATATTTACACGCCGGACAAGGTTTTAGTATATCAGATATTCGCAGCAGTCACCTTTCACGACAGAAATATCCTGATGTATTACGACATGGACGAGACAAGTGGCAGGGCGACTTATATTAACGATATCAACAGTAGTAACAGTATGACTGACCAACATAATAACGAGGTGAGTGTCAACACAGCGAGCCATATCGTATCACTCTCAACCTGTATTGGCGCAAGCCCGGAGAACCGATGGATCGTAAGTGGTGTATTGCTGAATGAAGGGGACTTAACAGGAAGATAACCCAGGATTATGTGAAGACTTGGGATATAAGCTGAAGGGTACAAAACAAACGACGATAGGAAGAAATGGGATAATGGGAAACACACAAAAGAAAAAGAAAATTCAACATTGGCATATCGTGGCAGCCATGCTTATGATCTATGATGCCATCGTTGTGAATGCGGCATATGCGCTGGCGTTGTGGGTGCGGTTTGATTGCAGATTCTCTGCCATAGATCTGCAGTACTTAGAAGCCTGGATTGAATATATTCCACTTAGGACAATCGTGACACTGGCAGTGTTCCTGTGCATGAATATGTATAAGCGCATCTGGCGGTTCCTTGGGATTAATGAATTGCTGCCAATGACGTATGCTGTAGGAATCGCAGGAGCTGTTAATTTCTTCGGGATTACTTTCCTGCTTCAGCGGATGCCGATCTCCTATTATGCACTTGGATTTGTGTTGGAATATATCGGTGTGATCGGAATACGGTTTTCTTACCGACTGCTTGTCACAGAGCGTAACCGAACACAAGGAAAGAACACGACCAATGTGATGATTATCGGTGCGGGTTCCGCCGGACAGATGCTGATGCGTGAGATTAACCGCTCATCGGAACTTGACATGCGTGTGAAATGCTTTATTGATGACAACGTGAATAAGAAAAGCCGTTATATCGAAGGTGTACCGGTCGTTGGAACGCGGGATGATATTATGGTGATGGTGGAGAAATACAAGATTCAGCAGATTATCTTCGCGATTCCAAGTGCGAGCGTGGAGCGGCGCAGGGAAATCCTGGGAATCTGTAATGAGACAGCCTGTGAAGTGAAGACGGTACCCGGTATCTACCAGCTTGTGGATGGAGATGTAAAGGTAAGCCAGCTCCGCCCAATCTCGATGGAGGATCTGCTTGGAAGAGAACCAATCCGGACAGACCTTGCCAGTGTGACCGGGTATATCGAAGGAAAACGTGTTCTTGTAACCGGTGGCGGAGGTTCGATCGGCAGCGAACTGTGCCGACAGATTGCAGCGAGCCGACCGGAGCAGCTTATCATCTTCGATGTATATGAGAATAATGCCTACGATATCGAACAGGAGCTGCGCCATGATTTCCCGAATTTGAAATTAGCCGTCCTGATCGGTTCTGTGCGTGACAGCCGAAGAATCAATCAGGTATTTGAGATATATAAACCGCATATCGTATACCATGCAGCGGCGCATAAGCATGTACCGCTTATGGAGGGCAGTCCGTGTGAGGCAATCAAGAACAACGTCTTTGGCACGTACAAGACAGCACTTGCGGCAATTAAGAACCACTGTGACCGCTTCGTGTTGATCAGTACCGACAAGGCAGTCAATCCAACCAATATTATGGGTGCGAGCAAGAGGATGTGTGAGAAGATCATTCAGTCCATGGATATGATTCAGAGAAATGGTACTTATCACCTGATTGAGTATACCGGACACGGGAACAATGAAGAAACGATTGCGTTGCGTGAGGTTGCAGCAACAGATGAGCATCGGACAGAGTTTGTAGCTGTGCGATTCGGAAATGTACTCGGCAGCAATGGATCGGTAATTCCGCTGTTCCAGAAACAAATCGAGCATGGCGGCCCGGTTACGGTGACACATCCTGACATTATCCGGTATTTCATGACAATCCCGGAGGCTGTCAGTCTGGTATTGCAGGCGGGGGCATTTGCCAAGGGGGGAGAAATCTTCGTCCTTGACATGGGAGAAAGTGTGAAGATTGATACATTAGCCAGAAATCTGATTAAGATGTCCGGTCATAAGCCGGGTGTGGACATCAGGATTGAATATACCGGACTTCGCCCGGGTGAGAAGCTCTACGAAGAGAAGCTCATGGCAGAGGAAGGATTACAGAAGACAGAGAATAAGCTGATCCACATCGCAAAGCCGATGGATTTTGAGTATCAGGCATTCTTAGATGGACTGCAGAAACTGCAGCACAAAGCAAATGACAACGAGGAAGATCTGCACGATATCGTGAAAGAGCTGGTTCCGACGTATATCGGAGAACATGCGTAGAATCGTGTGGGTTGGATAAAAGATAGTGAAGACAAGTTAGAACAGAAATCATGCAGGAAATAATCGCCGCCGCGTGCGCGTTATAGAGGGTGTGAGGATATACACAGGATAAGAATCGGGCGCGAAAATTTGATGGCGTTCCCGGATGGCGAAGCACACCCATTTTTAGGAAAGGATGTCGTATGATGCGAATCGCATACTTTCGTATGCGATGTGAAAGATATGTACTATGTAATATGGACTTTGACGGGCAAAGAGGATATCGTGAAAGATGAGATTGTGGCGCAGATCGGGCATGAGAATAAAGAGAAGATTCACATTCTGACGCGGGAGCGCAAGCAGAAATACCGTGGCGAGTGGCAGATACGAAAGGAGAAGCTTTTTCCGGGGTATCTGTTCATGGATTTGGAAGCATCGCAGGTGGAACCGGTGCGGCAGGCGCTTCGCAAGGCAACTGAACATGCGAAGGTTTTAAAAACAGGAGATGAGCTCTACCCGATTTATAAGCAGGAAGAACAGCTTCTGCGCAGATTGACCGGAGACACAACGAATGTTGCAGTGTCAGTCGGCGTGATCGAGGGCGATAAAATCATCATAAAAAAAGGACCACTCATCGGCATGGAAGGCATGATCAAGCGCATCGACCGGCATAAGCGGATGGCGGTGCTGGAAGTCGAACTTTTCAACCGGGTATCGGAAGTGAAGGTTGGGTTGGAGATCGTGGAGAAGATGGAATGATAAATGGTTTGGTAAATATAATCTAAATTAACTTAATCACGATTAACTTTATTTGGATTATAAAATCCTATGGTTGTAAAAGCCTCCTGAATGGGATAAAATGATAATAACAATGTGGGGTCAAACAACCAAGAGGTGTGAATGAATGGGAAGATTCGTGAATCCGGACAACGCAGCATTTGCGGTGGCGGTAAATTCAGAAATATATATCGATAAAACAGGACTTCTGGAATATACGAACAAAGTGCTGAACACGAAGCAGGCGATGATCTGTAACAGCCGACCGAGACGATTCGGAAAATCTATCACAGCAGATATGCTGACGGCATATTATAGCAAAGGCTGTCAGTCGGCAGATATGTTTGCCAGATATCAGATTGCATCAAAACCGGGTTGTCAGACACACATGAACCGGTATGATGTGATTCATTTTGATGTGCAGTGGTGTATCACCCCGGCAGGTGGTGTCGAGAATGTTGTAGCATACATTAACCGGGAGACTACAAGAGAATTACGGGAGCAATACCCGGAGATCATAACGGATGATTCTATATCTTTGCCGGAAGCAATGTCGCGGGTCTATGCAGCAACCGGCAATACATTTATTGTTATTATAGATGAGTGGGATGTCTTGATACGTGATGCCGCTATGAATCAGGCGGTGCAGGAGGAGTATATCAATTTCCTGCGGGGTATGTTTAAGGGCGTGGAGCCTACGAAATACTTAAGCTTGGCGTATCTGACAGGAATCCTGCCAATCAAGAGATTGCGCACACAATCAGCCTTGAATAACTTCGATGAGTTCACGATGCTTGCCGCTGGTCCGCTTGCACCATATGTTGGATTCACGGAAGAAGAAGTAAAAGAATTATGTGACCGTTATCATCGGGAATTCACAGAAGTGCAGCATTGGTATGATGGCTACATACTGAATGGACATCATATCTATAATCCGAAGGCGGTTGTCAGTGTCATGCTACAGGGTGAGTTCCAGAGTTATTGGTCACAGACCGGAACGTATGAAATGATCGTGCCGCTTATCAACATGGATTTCGATGGGCTGCGCACATCTATCATAGAGATGTTATCCGGAGCATCTGTTGAGGTTGAGGTGCAGAGCTTCCAGAATGACATGGTAAGCTTCGCAGGAAAAGATGATGTACTTACGTTGCTGATTCATCTCGGATATCTGGCGTACAATCAGAGGACACGTATGGCGTGGATACCAAATGAGGAGATACGGCAGGAATTTCTCTATGCGACAAGGAAAAAAACATGGAATGAACTGCGGGAGTTTGAAAATGCATCTATGGAACTGTTGGATGCGACGTTAGATATGGATGCAGGTGCGGTTGCAGAAGGAATCGAGAAGATTCACGCAGAATATGCATCAGCAATTCAGTATAATAATGAGAATTCACTTACAAGCACAATCACTATCGGATATCTGGCTGCGGTACAATATTACTTCAAGCCAATCCGGGAATTCCCTACAGGCAGAGGATTCGCAGATATTGTCTATATTCCGAAACCGGAATATGCAGGATCTTATCCATTGCTGGTGGTAGAGTTAAAATGGAATCAATCAGCGGATACCGCAATAAAACAGATCAAAGAGAAGCGGTATGCAAGGGGCTTTGAATCATACACAGGAGATATTCTATTGGTGGGAATTGACTATGATAAAAAGAGTAAGGAACACCACTGCGTGATTGAGAAAGTGGAGAAAGAATAGAGATACAATTAGATAAATATTGGAAAATGAGTGAGCAAAGAGTCTTAGAGCAATCTAAGGCTCTTTTTATAATGTCAAAAAAGAGGAGTAACGGAAATGAAATACCTAGTAGTAGTAGCGCATCCAGATGATGAGGTGTTGGGAGCGGGAGCAACCATTTATAAACTTATTAGAGAGGGCAACGAAGTTGCGATTGCAACAATGGCAAATCATGCAGCAGCGCGTGCTAATATATCCGATACGTTGGTGGAAGACCAAAAGAAAGCAATGAGTATACTTGGGGTTAAGAAAGTGTATGCGGCTGATTTCCCTAATATTAAGATGAATACAGTTCCGCATTTAGAATTAGTGCAGTTTATTGAAAAGTGTATCGAAGATTTTGGGGCAGAAGCAATTATTACCCATCATCCTTCAGATACCAATATTGATCACATTGAGACTTCAAGGGCAGTTCAGGCGGCGGTTCGGCTTTTTCAGAGAAGGGAAAATATTCCTGCATTAAAGAAACTGTTGTATATGGAAGTACCTTCTTCTACAGAATGGTCGCTTGATACATCAGCAAATCGATTTATGCCAAATTATTTTGTTGAAGTAGGAAAGGATGGAGTGAAAGTGAAGTTAGACGCATTATCTGCATATAAGGGAGTTATGCGTCCTTATCCACATCCAAGAAGTAATGAAGCGTTAGAAGGCCTTGCGGCGTACAGAGGTAGTCAATCAGGGTGTAATTATGCAGAAGCGTATGAATGTGCATTTATAAGAGGGTAAGAACAGATGTATAGGCATTGTATTAAAAGATTATTAGATATTGTTCTTTCGCTTATAGCAATTATTCTTTTAAGTCCTTTATATATAATAATTGCAATTATTGTGAGAATACAGATGGGAAGTCCTATCTTGTTTTCACAAGATAGAATTGGAAAAAATGAGAAAATATTTAAATTATATAAATTTCGCTCTATGACAAACGAAAAAGATGCAAAGGGGAATCTTTTGTCAGAAAAGGATAGATTGACAAAATTTGGAATAGCACTTCGTTCAACGTCTTTGGATGAATTACCAGAGTTGTTTATGATATTAAAGGGGGATATGTCAATTGTAGGACCTAGACCACAGCCAGCGTTTTATTTACCGTATTATAGGGAAAATGAAAGAGTTGCGCATAGAGTAAGGGGCGGATTGCTACCGCCAGATTGTTTGAGTAAAGAAGTGCAATGTGATTGGGAAACACAACTTCGGTTGGAGGCTTATTATGCAGAAAAACTTTCTTTTAGTATGGATGTAAAAGTGTTAATATGTACATTTATTATATTATACAAGAGAATCAAAAATAATTATGGAGCTGATGATAGACCAATGCTTAATGTGTATCGAGAAGGAACTGTTAGTGAGGAAACATTGAAAGAATGGGAAGAAAAAGGAGTATCTGTTAGATGAGTGAATATATTGTCTTTGTAACAAAAGAGCATTATAATCCCTTGGGGATAGTGAGAACTTTAGGGGAAGCGGGTATTCATCCTATTGTTGTTGCTGTTAAGGGCGAACTGAAATTTGTAGGACAAAGTAAATATGTAAAAGAAAGATATTATGTTAACACCACGAAGGATGGTATAAAACTTATTTATAAAAAATTTGCCAAAAGTACAACGGATAAATCGTTTATTTTGACAGGAGATGATGTTACGGTTTCCTGTTTGGACAAGTACTATGATAAATTAAAAGATTATTTTTATTTTTATAATGCTGGTGAGCCTGGTCGCATTGCGCATTTTATGAATAAAGATATTATGATGGATTTGGTTTCAAAACATGGAATAAAAATCGCAAAAACGTGGAAAGTAAAAGTTGGACAAATACCAGAAGATATAGTTTATCCAATTATGACAAAGGCAATTAATTCTATTGGAACTGAGTGGAAAGATATAGTATTTATTTGTCATAACGATAAAGATTTGCTAAGTGCTTATCATCATATAAAAAGTGATGAAATTTTAGTTCAGCAATATATTGAAAAAGTTGATGAAATTTCTTTTGATGCATTTAGTGTAAATAAGGGCAAAGATGTCTTTGTTGTGATGGAAGCAAATCAAGTATATAATATGCCAGACAAATATTCACCTTATTGGTATATTAAGAATTCCCAAAATAAAGATATGCAGGACAAAATTTCTAGCGTGGTTGAGGAAATAGGTCTAGAAGGAATTTTTGAATTTGAGTTCATGCAGGATAAAAATGGAGATTTGTGGTTTTTGGAAATTAATTTCAGAAATACAGCACTTGGATATGCAACAACGATTGCAGGAATGCCACAGGTGATATACTGGTGTGAATCCATGAAAAAAGGGGCTATAGATAAAAAAAAATATTATAAAAAAATACCTGAAGGATTGACTGCAATGGCAGAATGTTTTGATTATGATGCTCGCGTAAAAACAGGTATGATATCAAAAAAAGAATGGAGAAAACAGTTTAAAGCATCTAAGTGCAAGATGTATAAAGGGATGAATGATAATATTCCTTTTTACATATTTATGTGGTACAAGCTAACAAAAATGAGAAAATAGGGGAAGAGTGAATGAATAATAACAGACAGTTTAATAAAGTATTAAATTCGCTTGATATTATTGTTACAGCTTTCGGAGCGATGATAGGATGGGGCTGGGTCGTATCAACAGGAAATTGGTTAACAAAAGCAGGTGTTTTGGGTACGGTTTTGGGTTTTGTTATTGGTGGTATTATGATATTTTTTGTTGGCTTAACCTATTCGGAACTAACAACAACATTTCCACAGTGTGGTGGAGAGAGGGTATTTAGCTATAAAGCTTTTGGAGCAATGGGTTCTTTTGTATGTACATGGTTCCTTATTTTGAGTTATATAGGAGTTGTTTGTTTTGAAGCATGTTCATTACCTACGGTCATGCAGTATATTTTCCCAGGATTCCTAAAGGGATATTTGTATACTATTGCGGGATTTGATGTGTATGCTTCTTGGTTGATTATGGCAATCGTTATGGCATCACTGATAACATATGTGAACATTCGAGGTATAAAAGCTGCTACTTTCTTACAGACGGCATTGACAATTATAATCGCTATAGTGGGTATTATTCTAGTTGTTGCATCTATATTTAAAGGATCATTAGTAAATGTAGAAAATCAAATGTTTGTAGGTGATTCGAAAGGTGATATTTTAAAAAATATTAGTTCTGTGGCGGTAATAGCGCCATTCTTTTTGTTTGGCTTTGATGTAATTCCACAGGTTGCAGAAGAAATAAATGTGTCACTGAAAAAAGTAGGGGAATTGATGCTTTTATCGATAATACTTGCTGTTGTATTTTATGCTATGGTAGCATTTGCAGTTGGATACATCATGAATATTGAGGATATAAACAGTTCTTTAAATGGAAGTGGTTTAGTTACAGCGGATGCTATGGCAAAAGCATTTTCTAGCTCCAATATGGCAAAAATTCTTATAATCGGTGGTTTGTGTGGCATAATTACAAGTTGGAATTCTTTTTTAATTGGTGGAAGTCGTGCATTGTTTTCTATGGCAGAGGCTCATTTGATCCCTCCTATATTTGCAAAATTGCACGAAAAATATAAAACACCTGTTAATGCGGTTTTACTTGTGGGTGTTCTTTCTATTGTGTCAGTTTTTTTTGGACGCAAAATGCTCGTTTGGGTATCTGATACGGCGAGTTTTGCATGTTGTATAGCATACTGTATGGTTTCAATTGCCTTTTTGACAATACGAAAAAAAGAACCGGATATAGATAGACCATATAAGGTAAAAAACTATATGATAGTTGGTATAATTGCAGCAGTTATGTCTGGGATAATGGCAATATTGTATTTGATACCAGGAAGTGGATGTATATTTTCTAAAGAAGAATTTGTCATTGCTATTGCGTGGGTAATATTGGGATGTATATTTGCAGCTATGTGTAAGAAAAAATATGGCAATCTATTTGGAAAGCGGGAGAGTTAGTATAGGAATAAAATCATGAAAGTGTTAGTGTTAGGTAGAAATGGATATGTGAGTTTATGCTTTCAAAATTATATGAAGCAATTTACAGATTGTGTTGTAGAAGCAATTTCTGTACGCAGTAGTGAATGGGAAGATATGGATTTTGGAGGATATGATGCTGTCTTTAATGCAACTGGATTGGCTCATAATAATGCAAGAAAAGGAACAGATGAAGAATTTGTTCGATTGAATGTAGAATTACCCCAAAGATTAGCAGCTAAAGCTAAGAAGGATGGTGTTCCAGTATTCATACATATGAGTTCTATGATAGTATATGGAAACACAAATACCTTCAGCTCTTTTAGCCCCATTAATGAGGGGACTGTTCCAATGCCAGACAACATATATGGAAAAAGTAAATTAATGGGTGAAGAGGAAATTAACAAGCTTGCTGATGATGGGTTTAAAGTAGCAATTATACGTTCACCCTTAGTATATGGGGAAAATGCAACAGATAATTTTGAAAAACTAACTAAACTTTCTTTAAAAGCCCCATTATTTCCGTATATACATAATTATAGAAGTATGATTTATGCAGATAATTTGTGTGAACTTGTTAGATTGATTGCAGAAAGTAAACAGGGGGGGAGTTATTACCCTCAACAGGAGAAATACATATGTACTAGTGATTTAGTTAAGGATATTGCAAATACTGCCAATCATCGGATTTGGATGACAACGATATTTAATTTTTTCTTGTTAAAGTTAGGAAAAAGGTTTGGAGTAGTGTCTAAGGTTTTTGGCAATGAGGGATATGATATGGCAATCTCAAACCATTTTAATGGGAAATATAGACGGGTAAGTTATCAACAATCAATTGAAAAAATACTGGGAAAAGGGAAATAAAAATGGCGGACGTTACGTTTATAATATTGACAAAAAATGAAGAAATAAATATCAAAGATTGCTTGGATTCTATAAAGGGGTTTGCTCGAAGAGCAGTCATAGTAGATAGTGGGAGTGCAGATAAGACATTGGAAATAGCAAGGCGGTTTGACTTTGTTGACATTTATGAACATCCGTTTGAAAATTATGCAAGGCAGTTTAATTGGGGAATTGATAATACGAATATAACAACAAAATGGACATTTAGACTTGATGCAGATGAGCGTTTAACACCTAATCTATGTAAAGCATTAGAAAAGATTATGAAGGAACATGACAATGATAATGTTAATGGCGTTACAATGGAAGCTTGGCTTTATTTTATGGGAAGAAAGTTAAAACACGGTGGATCGCAGAAACGGAAGTTGATGCTTTTCAAAACAGGAATAGGAAGAATTGAAGACCGAAAAATGGATGAACATACTGTTTTATCTTCTGGAATATCAATTTATTGTAAAGAGCGGTTTATTCATTATGATTATAAAGATATGACATTCTGGATTAACAAATTAAACTGGTATGCAACGAGGGAAATGCAGGATTATTTTGAATATCTAGAAGGAAAAGATAGCAATATACATCAACAGGATAAAGAAATTCAAGGTCTCAGACAAAAAAAATTTGGTATATATTATAAATTCCCTATGTTTATAAGATCGTGGTTATTGTTTATTTATTGTTATATATTTCAGCTTGGCTTTTTGGATGGAAAAGAGGGATTTGTGTATCATTGGATGTATAATCGGTGGTATAGAGCGTTGGTGGATGCTAAGATATTAGAACAAATTAAGTATTCAAAACCATTTGAAAATACGGGTGATTTAAAGTGATTGTATTATAGTGTAATTATAGGATATGAGGAGAAGAGTTTATGGATTACATAGAAAAGTTTGTGAGTGTTGTGATTCCTACACACAACAGAGCAAATCTTATTTGCAGAGCAATCAATTCTGCCTTAAATCAAACATATAAAAAAATAGAGGTTATTGTTGTCTCGGATGGGTCAGATGATGGGACAGATGAAATTATGAAAAAATATGAATCGCAATATTCAAATCTAAGGTATATATCATATTTCCCAGGAAAAGGCGGAAATCATGCTAGAAATATTGGTATAGTAAATAGTAAAGGAGAATATATTGCTTTTTTGGATGATGATGATGAGTGGCATGAAGATAAAATACAACTGCAGATGAATGTTATAGAACAGAACTCAGATATTGGTTTAGTTTGTACGGCTATTAATTCTATTGATGATGATACAAAGAAACAAACTATCTTTACACCGAGTGCTCCGCAGGATTGTTCAAAGGAAATCTTAAAATACAATCTTATAGGGTCAACAACTACTGTATTGACAAAACACGAATTGCTAGATTTGGTAAAAATGTTCGATGAAAATCTAGAAGCAATGCAAGACTATGATTTGTGGATTAGACTTTGTCAAGTAACAAAAGTGGGGATAGTTCAAATCCCGTGTGTAGAGTATCATAACTTAAAATCAAATAGTCAGATTTCCTGGAATTATGAAAAGTATTTGAATGCTTCCCAGTATATATATCAAAAATATCAGTATCTTAGAGAGTCTAAGTTAACATCAAAGGAAATAAAAAAAATACGAATGAACGATAATCTTATTGTGGCAAGAAAAGCATTTAAGACAAATAATCGGAAAATAGTTAGAAAGTATGCGAAAGAAGCGTTTAAATATTCTCCTAATTTCAAAAGCTTGGTTTATTGTATTGCATCATTTCTTCCGTTTAATTTAGTTAATAAAGTTTATTCGTATTTTATTTGATATTGTTTTTGCTCTAGGCAAATATTTTTGATCTATTAATTCACAATATGGAGGAAAATTAATGGCTGAAATTTTAGTAGTTTCAATGGGATGGTCTGATAGAGAAAATCCAGTTGGAAATTTTGAATATGATCAAGCAGTTGCGTTAGAAAAAGCAGGTCATATGGTAAATATTTTTGCATTAGATTTAAGAACAATATTTCATTCAAAACACGTTTTCTCCTATGATAAAACCCTGAATAACATAAGAATTAAGGTGATTCCCTTGCATATTCGGTTTTTACCGAAAAGAATTAAATACCTTATAGGAAAATGTTATTTAGGTTTAAAATATAAAAAGTATATTAAAAATTTAAATGTTGATGTTATTCACGCTCACTGGGGACCATATTGTTATTTAATTAGTATGATAGCAAAGCAATTGCATATACCATTGGTTGTTACAGAACATAACTCGTTAGTCAATATGCCAAATCCAAAGTCAGAGTATTTCAATATTTCTACTAAAGCATATGCTAAAGCAGATAAACGGTTATGCGTTAGTACATGCTTAAAAAAGAATTTGAAAATATCGACAGGGCTTGATTTTGAAGTTGTTCCTAATGTGTTAGATCCTTTGATATTTAACAATAATTTCAAATTAAGAAGAAGAGATTTAAATGATAGTATAGAATTGGTAAGTGTTGGACATTTGTTACCGATAAAAAATTTTGAATTACTAATTAAATGTATTTATCAGATAGGTAATAAAAAAATAAAATTACGTATTTTTGGCGAAGGAATACTGAAAAATGAATTGCAACATATTATAAATTTTTATAATCTTCAAAATCAAATCATCCTTGAGGGGAATGTGGATAGAAAAATTTTGGTAATTAATTTATTAAAATCTGATGCCTTTGTGTTACTAAGTAAATCTGAGACGTTTGGAGTAGCGTTTATAGAGGCGATGGCTTGTGGACTTCCGGTATTTTCGTCAAAATGTGGAGGAACCGATGATATTATTATTTCGGAGAGGTTTGGGATGATTGCAAAATCTTTTGAAATTGAAGAATTAACTAAGGAACTAACTAGTTTTCTCGAAAATCTAGATCAATATGACAGAGAAGAAATTTCAGAATACGCCTTAAAAAATTTTTCTGAATCAGTGTTGGTATCGAATCTTTTAAAAGCATATAACCAGTTATGACGTAGAAAGTGTGGTTTATTTTGAGTAAATAATTCAAATTTGATATGTAGCGCGTAAGTCTATTTTAAAATTTCTAAGAAATTGAACATTAAAGTAATATTTGAATATGGTGAAATAAAAATGGAGACTATTGTTTATTTTATTTGTTTTGTATGTTTATTAAATTCAAGTTTTTTTTCAATAAATATAGGACCTGTAGTTTTTGATGTTTCAAGAATAAGCTTAATTATATTTATTATGTTTTATTTAGCACGTAATAAATTTATTTTGCATTTGCATAAGTTTAAAACTATTCAGAAAATAGTTATATTTCCTTTTGTGCTGATTGTTATATCTATAATACAATTATTATGGACTAAGGATTATACTGAATGGTTTAAAGTAGTATTTACTTTGATTATAGCCTTATTGTATTTTATATTAGTACCTATTGTAATTGATGACAATCAAAAAGTACTTAAATGTCTCAAATGCTTTTATTGTGCAAGTTTGGTGCAATTAGCTCTGGGGTATCTTGAAATGTTTACCGGAAAGTATTTATTTGTAGGAGATGTAAACTATATAAAGAATTATCAAAAAGAGTATAATTCATTAGGATTACATTCACCGGCAGCGATGAATTTAAATTCAAATAACTATTCAACAATGATACTGATTGGGTGTTGTATTGGACTTATTTTATTTTTAAATTCTAAAAAAAGATATATGAAAATTTTTTATATGATTATGTTCTTGCTCTCAGGATTTTCTATTTATTGTACAGATTCACGAGCAAACATGATTGCTTTTTTACTTCTTATTGGATTATACGTTTTTTTCTTCTTGAAAAATAAAGCTGCGAAATTACTTGTAATAGGATTACTTGTGATGATGATTCTATTGGTTATTCCATATTTTGATGGTTTTTTTATTTCACCTGATTCAGATTCAACTCGCATGCAACTTTATATGGATGGATTTGTTTTTTTGAAAAAAACATATTTGTTGGGGATCGGACCAGGTCAAGAAGAATGGTGGTTTTTGCACAAAAGGGTATATAGCTGGGGGGGTGTAAGAGTAATGCATAATTATTTATTAGAGATTTTGGTTTGCTTTGGTTTACCTGGTTTTATCTGGTTTATGTATTCTTATATTAAGGCTTTTAGAGTGGCATTAAGAACATTTATATATAGATCCGATTTGGCGGCTAAAATTGGATGTGGAATTTCTTTATTTTTAATTACGTTCATTGTTTCGTCATTGAGTGCATCGACGCTTATAAGAAGCGAATATATATGGTTGTTATATTCCATTATATTTTCTTATGTTAATAATACTGTTAAAGGAGAAGAATAGCGGAATGAGATTGAGGAACTATGTAGGTTGGGGATTATACTATCTAGTAGCCATTCGGTTACCGAAATCAAATGGTCTATTTTTCGGGGGGGGGGGCTAAAAAATTCAGAGCCTTTTGTGCATCGTTATTTTTAGAGAAATGTGGTAAAAAAATAAATATTGAGAAGGGCGCATGTTTTTCAAGAAAATGTACAATTGGTAACCGATCAGGAATCGGAATAAATGCAGTATTAGGTACAGTGCATATTGGAGATAATGTGATGATGGGACCAGATTGTTTAATATTAACTCAAAATCATAATTTTGAAATGTGTGATGTGCCTATGATTGATCAAGGAATGTCAGCAATAAAGCCTGTATATATTGACGATGATGTTTGGATTGGACAAAGGGTTACAATTTTACCAGGGGTACATATAGGAAAAGGGGTAATTATAGGAGCTGGTGCCGTTGTTACAAAGGATATAGAACCTTATTGTATTGTTGGAGGGAATCCTGCTAAGGTAATCAGAAATCGCAAAGGTGATTCTAATGGAGTAGGTTCAAGTAATGAATATATAAAGGAATCAATTGTAGAAATTGAATCATACAAGGAGTAAAGAATGTTTCATGTTGCATTAATAACAGATGACGGCTATTTGTTACCAACTTTGGTGACCACAAAATCAATATTAGAGAATAACAAAGGTAGAAATATAATTGTTCATATTTGCACTTTTGGATTTAATGATGAATCTGTAAAAATAATTAACAATTTCATAAAAAATGAAGGCAATTTGGTTGTAAATATTTTTGATAAATCTTTGCTTACAGAAAGGCTTTCATCAATTAATCAGAAATCACATGTTACTCCAGTTGCGTTAATAAAGTTTGAATTAGCAAATTATTTTGATAAAATTAACACAATGCTGTATCTTGATTCTGACATAATTGTGGATGGATGCTTAGATAGTTTGTTTTCTGTTGATATTTCTCATTATTATTTGGCTGCATCATTTGAATTTTGGAATTATATAAATAACTATCGATTTAATTTTGGCAGGAAAGCTACCGATTTTTATTTTAATTCAGGGGTAATGCTCTTGAATTTAAAAAAAATGAGAGAAGATAATGTAGCACATAGGCTGTGGAACTATAAATTAAATCATGCCAAGACAAAACTTATGGATCAAGAGTGCCTTAATTGTATTTGTGCATCAAAGAGTTTACCGATTTCAATAAAATATAATTTCAATCCATTTTTTCTAAATGAAAAATATATTAATGCAATAAATTATGTGTATGCAGAGAATTATAAAGATGTAAAGAATTTAAAAAAAGAATTGGTTATTATACATTATGTAGGTAAATTTGATAAACCTTGGGCATATGAAAACGCATGTTATAGGGCTCCATGGGATAAATATTATAATTCAATAGAGCATATTCCACAAATAAAATTTATAGAGTATTCAAATGAAAAGATATCGTTATTTCAAAGAATACGTAACAGAATAAGGAACGTAGGGATATTGGGATTTATATCTAGTCTGTTTTTCAGGAGGATAAAATAAGAAATGGGAAAATTAAAGGATGTTATAGGGTGTATCTTACATCCGCAAAGAATAATATATAGAAATTGTTATTCAAATGATGTCTTTATCAATTATCTGAAGAGCAAGGGAGCACAGATAGGAGATGAAACTAGATTTATTGCTCCACAAAATTGTAGGATTGATCCGGGCAGACTAGATTATATTAAAATAGGAAAGAATTGTTGTATTAGTTCGGCTACAATACTTGCACATGATTATTCTTGGTATGTATTTGCTACAAAATATAATGATATTCTTCCAGATCCAGGCGGAAATGTTACTATTGGTAATAACGTATTTGTGGGATATGATAGTTGTATATTGAAGGATACGACGATAGGGGATAATGTCATTATTGGTGCAAAATCAGTTGTCAAAGGATCTATTCCATCAAACACAGTATGGGCGGGGGTTCCTGCAAAGCAAATATATACACTTGAGGAGTTTTATAATAAACGAATAAAAGATAGAATACCAGACGCCATTAAACGAAGAGATCATATTATAAAAACCAAAAAAAGAAAGCCTACTATTGAGGAAATGGGCTTTTTTTCTTTGCTTTTTTTGGAAAGAAATGAACAGAATTATAAAGCATATATTATGAACCTTGAATTTAATGGAGTAAAAGGGAGTGAAAAGATAAAAAATATTTTTTTCCATTCTACACCGATATATAAGAATTTTGATGCATTTCTTAACGGTGTTGATGAATAGAAAATTTAAAGAATTATGTAGAATGAATATGGTCATAGTTGAGAAGTGCAGGAGATTTATAGAATGAATTCATTAGCAAAAGACGCAACATTATTGACTATTTCGAAAATAGTTACATTAATTGTTAATATGGGAACAGTCATGCTATTATCACGTTTCCGAACGTTGATAGAATATGGAACATATTCGGAGATTAATACAATTAATACTATTGTCGTTTCAATTTTTGCTTTGGGGCTACCTACGTCGGTTAGTTATTTCCTGAATAAAACAACTATTGAAAATGAAAAAAAGATGTTCCTTTCAAATTATTTCTCGATAGCGTCTATTATGGGCATTGTAATAGCAATTGTTATGACAGTGGCTTGTCCGTTTTTGATAAAATATTATAATAATACTTTATTGTATGATTACAAATTTGCAATACTGTTGTTACCATGGGTCACGATTATTAATAATTCAGCTGATAATGTTTTTATATCATATGATAAGATAAAAATATTGATCAATTATAGGCTTTCATACAGCCTAACGATATTGAGTATTTGTGTTTTTGTTATTTATTTTGGCTTGAGTTTTAGAATATATATGATGGCATTTATTGGTGCACAAATCATATATGCATTGTTAGTATATGTAATTTCGAGCAGACTTTCTGGAGGAGTTAAATTTTCGTTTAACAGGACAATTACAAAGGAGATATTATCATATAGCATTCCATTAGGAATTGCTGCTGTTGTTTCGACAATAAATATCGAGTTAGATAACATAATGATAGGAGGTTTTTTCTCTACACAAGATCTTGCGGTGTATTCCAATATGTCAAAGGAGCTTCCATACAATATCTTATCAATTGCAGTTGCAACAGTTTTAATTCCTAAAATGATATATATGCTTAATAATAAAAAAACAGACGAGGCAATACACCTGTGGGCTGTTTCTATTCGGCTTTCGGCATTTGTAATATGTTTGGCTGGAGCCGCAACGTTTGTTTTTTCTAATCAAATTATTTCTGTTTTGTATTCAGAAAAATATCTGACGGGAATATGGGTATTTAGGGTTTATTCAATAACATCGTTGGTCAAGATTACCTCGTGGGGGATAATTCTTAATGCAACAAAGAACAATAAGTATGTAATGCAGGTTTCGGTAATTATTCTCTGTGCTAATCTGATTTTAAATTATCTCTTTCTGAATTTTATTGGAATGATTGGAGCAGCTCTTGCAACAGCGATTAGCGAGTTTTTAGGTGTTATCTTAAAGTTATGGCATTCAGCAAAAGTAATAAACTATGGGTTCTCTAATGTGATACCTTGGAAAGATTTAGGAATAATATTAAGTATTAATATTATTGGAGCTACTGTATTTTGCTATATCAATAGCTATATGTTGAATACAAAATTAAATAAATATATATCAATGATTATTATGGGGGTACTCTGGATGGGAATCTATTATGTGATTTTTCGCAAGAAAATTCAAGAAGATATAAAACAGCTAAACAATATGAAATGATTTTTGTTTATTAGAAGAACAGAATGGCTATAGTGGAACAATTGTCAAGACAGAAATTTAGAATTCTTATAATGATAATATTGATAGATCTCCTGCTATAGTGGTAAGCTTTTCGTGTTTTGCGAAAAGTTTCAGAAACTCATACAACTTTGATAGATTCATTGCTTTGCATGGCTGAAAGTGTCAGCCTGTGGAGGTCGCTTTTTACACTTGTATCTGAAAGTAGCATTACGTTGTTGGGGGTACTTCCAAAATGTGTTACACTATTACAAATTCTGCAAAAATGGCAAGAATATGTGGGAACTGATCGTACTTCTAGCGGTATATAATGCCTTTAGGAACGGCTCTATAAAAATTTAGTGTAATTTAGTTGTAAAGTTTAGAAAAGTGTGATGATAACAGGGGAATAATATATTTCGTAAAGGGCCGGATGTAGAAAAATGTATGTCTGAATTCGGTGGGGTGAGTTGTCGACAGTGAATATGTCTACTTTCTTAATAAAAATCAAACGAGGTACAGTTAATGTTGATAGTATTGTACAAAATTTTAGATCGAATACGGGGGCGAAGAATAAAACTAATAATGTATTCTTTCTTTGGTGATTTCGCTAACATATACATGCGAGTAAAATATTTGATAAAATATTTTATTCGCAACAAAAAAAGAGAAACTTTTGATAACGATAGTAATATTATTGTTTCATTGACAACATTTCCCGCAAGAATCGAAATGGTTTATTTAACGATATGCTCCTTACTGGATCAAACTGTTAAACCTAAAAAGCTGATACTATGGTTAGCAGACACGCAATTTCAGTCTATTGATACTCTGCCTCGAAGACTTCTAAGGTTGGTTAATTATGGGTTGGAAATAAGATTTTGTGATGATTTGCGTTCACATAAAAAATACTACTATACCTGTAAAGAGTATCCTGAGTATACCATTATTACAGTAGATGATGATATATTTTATCCGCCCAATCTGATTCAAAAACTAGTAGAAAAAAGCAAGTCTTATCCGACTTGTGTTTGTTGTAATAGAGGGCACGAGATAACGTTTTGTGATAAAAGAGTTGATAAATATAATAAATGGAAAAAAGAAGCAACATATTTAAATATTCCATCAGCAGAGCTTTGTCCTACTGGTGTAGGGGGAATATTATATCCACCAGGATGTTTTTATTATGATTTCTTAAATAAAGATAAAATTATCGAGTGTGCTATTATGGCTGATGATCTGTGGCTGAAAGTTATGGAACTGATGCAAGGAACAAAGGCAGTATATACAGATGGATTTCCACAATGGCTCTTTACTATTAGAGGAACGCAGAAAGATACACTGTCTCAGACAAATGTGCATAGAAATAACAATGATATAGTGATGGAACATTTGGAAAAAACATATAATATCAATATTTATGAGCTTTGCCATTGTGAAAAAACAATACACATGTTATAGCGTAATGTTATTAAATAAGATTCATTGAGTATATAATAGCAATTCCTAACTAAAGAATGAGAAGCTTTTGAAGGGTGAGACGATCCAGATATTTAATTATGGTAATTGCAAACGAGATTTCACCTATGTGGATGATATTGTTGAAGGTGTGAAGCGTGTTATGATGGCTCCGCCGGAGAAGAAGGTGGGGGAAGATGGACTCCCGATTCCGCCGTATGCAGTATATAACATCGGAAATAATCATCCGGAGAATCTGCTTGATTTTGTGGATATTCTGCAGCAGGAGCTGATTCGCGCAGGGGTGCTTCCGGAAGATTATGATTTTGAGGCACATAAGAAGCTGGTGCCGATGCAGCCGGGAGATGTGCCGGTAACATATGCAGATACAAGTGCATTGGAACGTGATTTTGGATTTAAGCCGAGTACAAGCTTAAGGGATGGCCTGCGGAAGTTTGCAGAATGGTATAAGGAATTTTATAATATTTAACATATGAGGGAGAGTGACACGTTATGAAAATCGCGGTAGCGGGAACAGGATATGTAGGGTTATCGATTGCCACATTGTTATCACAGCATCATGAGGTGATGGCAGTTGATATTATCCCGGAGAAAGTAGAGAAGATCAATAACCGGATCAGTCCGATTCAGGATGAGTATATCGAGAAATATTTATCCGAGAAGAAACTGAATTTGACAGCAACATTGGATGCGCAAGTAGCTTATACGGATGCAGATTTTGTTGTAATTGCAGCGCCAACGAATTATGACAGCCAGAAGAATTTCTTCGATACGTCTGCGGTGGAAGCGGTTATTGAATTGGTGATGAAGTATAATCCATCTGCGATTATGGTTATCAAGTCTACGATTCCGGTTGGGTATACGAAGTCAATTCGGGAGAAATTCCACTGTGAAAACATCATTTTCAGTCCGGAATTTCTGCGGGAATCGAAAGCTTTGTACGATAACCTGTACCCAAGCAGGATTATCGTCGGTACCGATATGGATGATGAGAGATTGGTTGCGGCGGCGAATACATTTGCGGAGCTTCTGCAGGAGGGGGCAATTAAGGAGAATATTGACACGCTAATCATGGGGTATACGGAAGCGGAGGCGGTGAAGCTTTTCGCGAATACATATCTGGCACTTCGGGTGTCGTATTTCAATGAGCTGGACACTTATGCGGAGATGAAGGGCTTAGATACGCAGCAGATCATAGATGGTGTGTGTCTGGATCCGAGAATTGGTATGCATTATAATAATCCAAGTTTTGGGTATGGCGGATATTGTCTGCCGAAGGATACGAAACAGCTTCTGGCGAATTATGCGGATGTGCCGGAGAATCTGATTGAGGCGATTGTGGAGTCGAACCGGACGCGGAAGGATTTCATTGCGGACCGGGTGCTGGAGATTGCGGGGGCGTATGGTGCGAGTGCGGAGTATGATGCGTCGAAAGAAAAGTCGGTTGTCGTGGGTGTTTACCGATTGACGATGAAGAGCAATTCGGATAATTTCCGGCAGAGTTCGATTCAGGGCGTGATGAAGCGGATTAAGGCGAAGGGGGCAACGGTGATCGTGTATGAGCCGACTTTGGAGGACGGAAGTACATTTTTCGAGAGTCGGGTCGTGAATGATCTTGATGAGTTCAAGGCGATGGCGCAGGCGATTATTGCGAACCGGTATGATGCGTGTCTGGATGATGTGGTGGATAAGGTGTATACGAGAGATATTTTTAGGAGAGATTAGGGATTTTAGACCGTCGGGAGCTGGAGGGCTTTCGGCGGTTTTTTGCGTTAAAAAGATAAAAACAACCCGAACAAATATTCGATTCTGATTGAATAAACAGGGGATATATGGTATTCTAAATATGCATGGAAACATGCATTGGAGTACCCATGACAGGGTGGTAGCCTCCCGAGCTTATGCCAGAAAACTGGATTACATAGGAAGGGAGGTGCGTTATTATGACGGCTTTCGAAATTATTTCGGTAATTATAGGTATTTTGAGCTTGCTTATTGCCTTTGGAAGTTTAGTTGTAGCGTTTCTTGCCTTTCTCGATAAGAGAAACAAGAAGAAATAAAAATGCCTCACCTGTCTGATCCACAGGTGAGGCGATGCCCATAAGGACAAAACCAACTCTTGGGAGCATCCACTTTGGAGTGGGTACTCTTCTTAATTCATAATATAACACGAATACTTAGATTATTCAAGTTTTTAGAAAAATTGATTTCAGCCCGAGGAGTTTGTTCATATATTTGTGTATGGTTGTACAGAGGTGTGTTTAACCATAATAAAAATTGTGAGTTGAAGAGGGCACAGGTGCCGGACATGTGAACTTTCAATGAATCTTAAATAAAGTTTTGAATATACTAAATATAAAAACTGTTGAATTATTACTTATAAGTTATATTATAACAATGCGAAGTGAACTATAGTCAAGTAAGTGGACACGATTATTAGAAAAATCTTTCTGGAACGAGGCATTAAGCCTGATTCCAGAAGAGTTCTTCTTTTTCGTTTGGTGTTAGCATCCCAAGAGAGCCGTGAGGCCTTCTCGAGTTGTAAAATCCTTCAATATATTCAAATATGGATAGCTGTAACTCTTGCAAAGAGTGATAGGTTCTCCGGTTAGTTTCTTCTTTTTTGAGGTATTTGAAGAAACATTCACAGCAAGCATTATCGAAGGGATAACCTTTCTTTGAGAATGATTGCACGACATTAAGAGAATCCAATAACTGCCTGAATGAAAAAGCAGTATATTGAGATCCTCGATCAGAATGGAACATAAGCCCTTTAGGACAGTTCCTTTTATTATAAGCTTTTTTGAACGCAGTCATTACTAAATCAACATCAGGTTTTGCAGAAATGTTCCAGGCGATGACTTTGCGTGAAAATAAATCCATTACAATACAGAGGTAATACCATTTACTAGTGACTCTGATATATGTGAAATCACTGACCCAGACAATGTTTGGACATTTTTGGTTGAACTCTTGATGCAGATGATTGGTACATTTGCCATTATCTTTATGGCGGTAATTACGGAAAGGTTTTTCCGTGGACATGCGTGGTAGCTGAAGAGTTCTCATCAGGCGGTACACTCGTCCGACACTGATGTTTATGCCATAATCACGCTGAAGAACATAGGTGATTTTATAAGCACCAAGACGCTTGTTGTAATCGGCGTAAATCTGAAGAATCATCTTTGAGATGTATTGATTTTCTTTGGTGCGGTCAGCTGGTTCTGAATTATAATGTTTGTAATAAGTGCTTCTGTTGACACCTAAAACTTTACAAAGAATTTTGATGTCATGTTGGAAGCGTAGCTTATGAACAGCTTCTAATCGTTGTTTGAGTGTGGCGTGAAGATGGCAATCGCTTTTTTTAATATGAGAAGTTCTTCTTCAAGTTGAGCGTTGCGTTTCTGAAGTTCTTTTACCTGCTTTGCAGTGAGAACCTCGCCATCATCCGTTTCAACGGTTGAGTATTGTTTAATCCAACGACCAAGAGCAGTCATGGATACACCGTATTCTTTACACAGTGCTGCTTGCGTGTCACGAAAGAGTAAGTCAGTTATCCAATTCTTCTAAAATGCTAGTATTAGTTGCATTTTTCAAAATCGCTTGCAAAGAGATATGTTCATTGATAAGATGAACAAAATAAGGTGAAAGGAGGTAGTTGGTATGCCGGCAATAAGTGTAAGTATTCAACCAGAGATCATAAGCTGGGCTCTTGGGCAAGCAAGAGAAGAACAGCTTGGAACAAAGTTGATGAATAATATAAAGCAATGGCTTGATGGCACGAAAACTCCTACTTTCAATCAGATAGAAGATTTTAGCAGGAAAGCAAATATTCCGCTTGGGTATTTTTTCTTGCAGACACCACCAGTCGAACAATTACAGCTTATCGAATATAGGACGGTTGATAGTGCTGAATTGGCGCATCCAAGCAGGAATTTAATTGATACAATTCATGAGATGGAGAGTGTTCAAGCATGGATGAAAGAATATCGGCAGGAGACGGGGTTTGATGTGTTACCAGTAGTGGGAAGCCTTAGGGGAAATGATGATTTTAAGCTTATTGCGGAAACAATAAGGAAGAACCTCGATTTAAGTGATATTTGGTATGAATCATGTACAAACATGAATGCAGCATTTAATTATGTGCGGAGCAGGCTTGAAGAATGTGGAATTGTGGTTATGCTGAATGGTGTTGTAGGGAAAAATACACATAGAACGCTGAGCGTTGATGAGTTTCGTGCATTTGCTGTGGTTGACGAGTGGGCACCGCTTATTTTTATCAATGGTGCAGACTCCCAAGGTGCAAGGTTGTTTTCTTTATTTCATGAGATAGCCCATATTTGGCTTGGAGAAAATGATTTATATAACGATAGAGGGAATAGTCTCGAAGTTAAACCGATAGAAATATTATGCAATGCAGTTGCGGGTGAATTGATGGTTCCGTTTGATAAATTTTTGGTCGAATGGAATGTGGCTGCATATGCCGATTCCAGAGAGAAAATAAAAAATCTTGCGAAGCATTTTAGGTGTGGAGAAAGTGTTATTGCCAGAAAAGCTTTTGATGCAAAAAAGATTAGCTATGATTTATATAAAAGCATTATTGACGATGCAATCGAAGCATATAGGCGAATGAAAGAGAACAAAGAATCAAACGGTGGAAATTATTATAATACCATGGGAAATCGCCTGGATGGATGTTTTGTAAGGGCGTTATGTGAAAGTATTAATAGTGGCAGAACGACTTATTCAGAAGCATATCGGCTTACGAATACAAGCAGAAAGACATTCTCCGAGATTGCTCTTAGACTTGGAGGTGTGGTATGACGAAGGATAAAGAAGTATTTTTGGTTGATTCAAATTCATTTATGACACCTTTTAGATTTTATTATGCTTTTGATCTTGTACCGGCATATTGGACTGAATTAGAAAAACACATCCATTCGGGAAAAGTCGTTGTTTTAGACAGTGTTAAGGAAGAAATCAATAAGGGTGATGATGATTTAGCAAAATGGATTCGAGACATTGATGGTTTAACAGTGATACCAAAAGTTACAGCGCAGACGGTGAGCTGTTATCAGGAGGTTATTCAGTATGTTGCCAGTTGTGGGTTGTATAAAGAATCTGCATTACATACATGGTCAGAAAGGAATATTGCAGATCCGTGGCTTATTGCATCTGCCAAAGCAAATGATTATATAATAGTAACAGAAGAAAAAGCTGCGAGTGGATTGAGTAAAAAGACACCAAATAAAGGAGCAAAGATTCCGGATGTTGCCGGATATTTTGGTGTAAAAACAATAGATGTATTTGATATGATGAGAAGATTGGATATAACGATAACGTAGAAGGGGTGATATGATGGAGATGGAAGAAAAGAAGTTGACAAATGGAGAAAAATTGATAATTGCAATTCGTGAGAGAAAAATACTGAAAGATAATCGCCCAAATCATGGATTGGATTTTTATGGAGGATATGAAGAGTTATATAGGCAAAGGTTTCACAATTATCTGGGATCTTGTTCTCGATATTTGGAAAACAAGCGACTAAATGTGAGGGAATATCATGGATGATTTAAATAAGTATAATGACAGTTATAATTTTATTATTGATCATTTTACAGAAAATAGGATAGTTTCTCGGTACAATTGGGTTAATGACCTCATTATAGATTTTATCAAAACACAGAGATATGAGGATAAGGTTTGTATATCTGAAGATGTTTTGAATCATGTGGTTATTGATTATTTTGTAGATATATATAGATTGAAAGAGTTTCAGGATATTGAGAAGGTACACGAATCAAAAATATATGCGTATTTGTCGTATTGGATAGTAAGGCATAAGCCAATACAAATTGTTAATGGATCAGCGGAAGTGGTCTTTGTGAACGAAGAGTTTGTTTGCGAATTGTTACGTTCGTATTTGTTTACTGATCCAACGGATGTGTCAATTTTAATTGAGAAGCGACCAGACGTTGATAATTTTCTGGAAACATTGTTGTATTATTTTAAATACAGAGATTACTCTCCTAAAAATATAGAGATGATTATTCTTGCGTTTACAGCAGGAAGAGGATATCAATATTCTGTAGATTATACACATTAGGTTTTTTGATTTCATTTATAAAAATTATATAATTTGAATAGCTATGATGCTTTACATTAGTAAAATAAAGTGCAGATAAGACGATTGTCCAGTCTGCATTTTTTAATTCCAAGTAACGAGCAAAGGAGAAATAAAGTATTATGAAAATCGCAGTAGCGGGAACAGGATACGTGGGATTATCAATTGCCACATTGTTATCACAGCATCATGAGGTGATGGCAGTTGATATTATCCCGGAGAAAGTAGAGAAAATCAATAACCGGATTAGTCCGATTCAGGATGAGTATATCGAGAAATATTTATCCGAGCGGGAGTTAAATCTGACTGCCACATTGGATGCACAAGCCGCTTATACTGATGCAGATTTTGTTGTGATTGCAGCACCGACGAATTATGACAGTCAGAAGAATTTCTTCGATACGTCTGCGGTGGAGGCGGTTATTGAATTGGTGATGAAGTATAATCCATCTGCGATTATGGTTATCAAGTCTACGATTCCGGTTGGGTATACGAAGTCAATTCGGGAGAAATTCCACTGTGAAAACATCATTTTCAGTCCGGAATTTCTGCGGGAATCCAAAGCGTTGTATGATAACCTGTACCCAAGCAGGATTATCGTCGGTACCGATATGGATGATGAGAGATTGGTTGCGGCGGCGAATACATTTGCGGAGCTTCTGCAGGAAGGCGCAATCAAGGAGAATATTGACACGATCATGGGGTATACGGAAGCGGAGGCGGTGAAGCTTTTCGCGAATACATATCTGGCATTCTGAGTGTCGTATTTCAATGAGCTGGACACTTATGCGGAGATGAAGGGGTTGGATACACAGCAGATCATAGATGGTGTGTGTCTGGATCCGAGAATTGGCACGCATTATAATAATCCAAGTTTTGGGTATGGCGGATATTGTCTGCCGAAGGATACGAAACAGCTTCTGGCGAATTATGCGGATGTGCCGGAGAATCTGATTGAGGCGATTGTGGAGTCGAACCGGACGCGGAAGGATTTCATTGCGGATCGCGTGCTGGAGATCGCGGGAGCGTATGGTGCGAGTGCGGAGTATGATGCGGCGAAAGAGAGGCCGGTTGTCGTGGGTGTCTACCGATTGACGATGAAGAGCAATTCGGATAATTTCCGTCAGAGTTCCATCCAGGGTGTCATGAAGCGGATCAAGGCGAAGGGGGCAACGGTGATCGTGTATGAGCCGACTTTAGAGGACGGCAGTACATTCTTCGGAAGCCGGGTTGTGAATGATCTTGATGAGTTCAAGGCGAAGGCGCAGGCGATTATTGCGAACCGGTATGACGCGTGTCTGGATGATGTGGTGGATAAGGTGTATACGAGAGATATTTTTAGGAGAGATTAGGAATTTTAGACCGTCGGGAGCCGGAGGGCTTTCGGCGGTTTTTTTGAACCTCTGAACGAACTGAAGTTCGAATTTTGCAAAAAGCGTAATTGAAATACTAGAAATTTTACAATATAATAAAAAATATATATTAGCGACATGGAACTACTGAATGTGTAGACATATCAATAAAACAGATTTGGGAACTTCTGTTGTTTGTATTTTATAAATGTTAGAAAATGTGATAATTGAGATACTGGCGAGGGGGATATAGATGTTAAAGAATATTGTGTTTGAAAATTACAGATGTTTTGAAAATAACAGTGTTTTATTTAAGAATCTATCTGTTTTGGTAGGAAAAAATAATGCAGGTAAATCGACAATTACTGAAGCGTTAAGAATGATCGCGTACGCTGCAAGAAAATCAACAAAGACAACATACAGGGCGATTCCTACTTCAATGGGAATAGGCATTGGGAAAAAAGGTATTCGCATTGATGTAGATTCATTAAAGATTGATTTACGTAGTGCTATTTATTTGTATGAAGATAAGATTGCACATGTTGCTGCTTTATTTGATAATGAGGCTCGTATTGAATTGTACGTTTCGACCGAAGAAGCATATGCAATTTTGTACGCACCTAATGGAAAAATGATCAATTTAAAGACGAAAGCGGAAGAGTATTGTTTTAATCATCAGATCGCAATTTTACCACAAATTGGATTAATTAAAGAAAAGGAAAGATTATTTGAGAGTAGTACAACGGAGAATTACAAAGAAACATATTTATCATCTAGACATTTTAGAAATGAAATATTTCGAAGTAAGGAATTATATTGGAGAAAATTTAAGAAGATGGCTGAGGCCAGTTGGGAGAATTTGAGAATTGTTTCTTTGGACTATAATTATGAATCATTAGATAAGGATACACCAATTTTGCTTATGTTAGAAGTAGATAAATTTATGGCAGAAATTGGATTAGTGGGAAGTGGTTTGCAAATGTGGTTGCAAATTATATGGTTCCTTTGTAGAAGTCAAAATTGTGAAACGATCATTCTGGATGAACCAGACGTATACATGCACCCGGATTTGCAACTAAAACTCTTAGAGATATTAAAATCGTTAGATGTACAGGTGATTATTGCAACACATTCTGTTGAGATAATTTCTGCAGTTTCACCAGCTAATATAATGGTTGTTAATAAAAAGAAGCGAAATATGAAATATGTGAATTCTTTAGATGCAGCGCAACGATTGATAGAGAATATAGGAAGTGTGCAGAATCTTTCGTTGATTCGTTTGGGACAGAAAAAGAAATGCTTGTTTGTTGAAGGACACGATATTACCTTGCTATCAAGGATATATCAGAGTGTATTTCCGGATAAAGAAAATCTCTTTTTAGATATGCCTTACGTAGAATTGAAGGGATTTTGTAATTTATCTGAAGCTTTTGGAACATCAAAGCTTCTATATGGCGAGACTGAAAATTCAATTAAAAGTTATTGTCTTTTGGATAGGGATTATTATAGTGAAGAAACATTAGAAAATCGAAAGGACATGGCTAGTAATAATCACCTATCGTTACATATTTGGAATAGGAAAGAAATTGAAAATTATTTAATTAATTTAGATATTTTGCTGGAATTAACGAAAGGAAAGATACAAAAAGACGTTTTGTATAAAGCAATTGATGAAATTGTAGACAGCTATGAGAACACTGTAAAAGAACAAATTTTCGAGCATAAGAAGCAGGCGAATGCGAAACTGGCGTTGTCAACTATTTTTGCTTATACAGATCAATTTATGGGCGAACACTGGACTTCGTTGGATGATAAATTATATATATGTCCAGGTAAAAAAGTTTTAGCAGATATTATGAGATGGTTTCAAGAGGAGTTGGGAATTTCAATTTCTACTAGCAAGATAATTAATAGATTTACAGTTGAAAATATTGATGAAGAATTGTTAGAAGTATTTGAAAGGTTAGAGACATTGTAAAATGTATATTGTTTGACATATAAACTTTTGATGCAAAAAATTAGCCGTGGCTTATTGCATCTGCCAAAGCAAATAGTTATACAATACAATAGTGTTAATAAAAGGCAACCAACATGAATGATAAAGAAGTTATTTGTAAGAACTGTAATCGAATATTTGTCGTGAGACAAGCGGAGCAGGAAGTCCTCTCTATGCGCGGGCGTTCTGTATCGGAGTATTGTCCGATATGCCGTCAGGTGTATTATGCGAAAAAGCAGGAAGAACAAAAGCAACAGGAAAATCTGGAATGGCAGAAAAAGAAGGAAGAGAACGCGCGGAGATATCAGGAGCAATTAGATTTATTGCAGGAACAGTATTCAAACGTTGTTCCTTTGAAAGCTGTAGTACCAGACCCGCGGGACAAGGTACTTTATGTCATCGGAAATGGGTTTGATCTGATGCATGGGGCGCATTCAAGCTATTATGATTTTGAGAAGACACTTGGAAAGCACAGTTATCTGCGGTTTATTTTAGAAAATTATTTAGAGGCAGATGATCTGTGGGCGGATTTTGAAGGTGCTTTAGCGAAGATCAATGTGGAAGCTATGAGTCAGCCGTATATTTTAAATGATTTATTAGAGGCAATGGATGCATATGATGAGGATGCACAAGCGGCGGATTTTTTTGCTGCAGCAGAAATGGCAGCATCACCGTTTACAGAGCTTCCCGGGGAGTTGCGGCATAGATTTGAGCGGTGGATCCATTCCCTGCAGGTGCGAACAGAGGATCGTCCGCTGAAGGATATCATAGGGAGTGGAAAGTTTCTTGACTTTAATTATACAGAATTCATTGAGAGTCTTTATGGGGTTCGCAGGAGCGATGTGTGTTATATACATGGCAGGAGAAAGCTGACGAAGGCGGACCGTAAAGAACCGCTGATCCTGGGACATCAGCCAGGTGCCAGTGATTCGGCGTATGAATTTCAAGAAGACTGGAAAGGGATTAATTTATCCGGACAGCGTGCGCAGATGATCTATGATGCACAACAGGTAGCCATGCGGGAAATAGTGGAAGCGGATAGTGACCTGACGAAGCATTGCGACAAGATTATCAACGCACATAAGAGCTTTTTTGAAGATCTGACAGATGTTGATAAAATTATCACGATCGGTCATTCTTTGTATCCGGTCGATTGGGATTATTTTTCAGAGGTTATAGAGCAGAACAAAGACAGTGCGGGAATGGAATGGTATTTTGGCTGCTTTAATGGTGATGATTTGGAACGGATACAGATGTTTATTCAGACATTCAATATAGGTTGGGACAGAGTACATATTTTCCGAACAGATACCATATCAGTGAAACTGCTTCCAGAGAAGGTGGCAGTTCCTGAGAAAAAACAATATGCGCAGGAGAAAATCATTGGTACTTCTGATGGCGGTCATTGGAATGTATGGGCGTGTGGAAACCGGATGGATATCAGGGATGATAAAGGGACGGTTGTGTTGACTCGGGTGTTTTCACGGGAGGTAACTGGGGCAGTATTCGCGGATGAAAACACCTGTTTCCTTGTGATGCGCGGTGTTGATAAGGGAGTTTTCCTTCTACGCCGGATTGAAGGAAAATGGAATTATATAGGAGAACTTATGGGTATTCCGAACCAGGGCGTTATCACGAAACGACTGCACAATATCCTGATCGATGGAGAACGGATTTTGTTTGTTTATCAAAGCAGAGTGCGGGTATATGCACTTTCTGATGGGACGTTGGTGTTCAATCAGGCGGTACGGCAGGCTCCGAGCTATGAATATAAGGGGAAGAATTTGACAGACAAATTCATGAAAATCTACAGAAATGGATTCTATTAGTCCCCTAACATCAATCACTTTCCAGATCTACATAGTTAAGTGGATCTACAACCTCATCGTTGATGCGCATCTCAAAATGCAGGTGTGGTCCGGTGCTGTTGCCGGTGTTGCCGGACAGACCAAGCAGATCGCCCTGAGAGACTGTCTGACCAACAGAGACGTTCGCTTCAGAGAGATGCCCATAACGGATCACCATGCCGTCACCACAGTCGACATAAACACTGATGCCATATCCCCCATTCCAGCCGGATTGGATAACGACTCCGTCTGTGCTGCTTTTGACAGGGGTTCCGGTGTTGACCGCGAGATCAATGCCGTTGTGGCTTCGCCCCCAGCGAGGACCTACATAGGATGAAATGACATAGTCCTTGACCGGAACGAGATAATCCGGACGTTCTTTCGTACCGACATGGATTTCCCGTGCGATGGCAGGGGTTATAATCCGGGAATCGATGACTTCCTGTGCCATTTCGTGGCCGTTCAGATATGTGATAAGAGTAGTTGTCTCCTGGGTGCCGGCAGTTCCTTCGTTTGTGACGATGATCTCTCCTTCGTAAAGCGAAGGATCATAGATGGTGCAGCAATCATCATAATAAGGAACAATCTCTTTTACACTTTGGAGGGTTGTGCCAGTTAAGCGGTATTCTTTTTGTGGTAGTTTAACAGCGGGAAATTCGCGTGCCTGACTTATGAGACAGACGAACAGACTGCTTCCGATCAGCATAAAGGTCAGCAATTTTTGTCTTTTGCAGGAAAACTTAAAATGATGTTTCATAATCATACGCTCCTACGGAATTATGTAATTGCTGTCAGTATTCCCATATGTTTCAAGTCTTATTCAAGAGATATAGGAATTATGACGATATATTGAAAAGAATGATAATAAAATTGTAATAAATTCATTGTAGTGTTACAATTCTGTGATGTAAAGAAAATACGTGTACAAAAAGGTGACAAAAGATGGCAAAGAATTTGATTGATATAGAAGATATTCCGCCACAGCTTGCGAATAAAGTGAAACAGGATCTGCGGTTTAAGACGGGAAACTTTGTGTGGCGTGTGCGGTTCAATATTCCGCTGGATCCACATACGGTAAACAAGGATACGATGTATGTGACGAATTCACAGAACCAGAAGCTGCGGTCTTATATCCGTTATGATACGAAAAATGAGATTATTGAAGTGGAGCCGCTGGAACCATATTCTACGAACGAATATTATTTTCTGACGATTACCAGAAGTGTAAAATCGAGAGGCGGGCAGTCGTTGAAGGAGCCGGTGCAGATAAAGTTCAAGTTATAAAAAGAAAGGGACCAAAGGATTGGTCCCTTTTATAGAAATGCAACCGTCTGTATTGTATTTTAGCAAGGGGGAGATTCAAAGGTAATACTCGAAACGACTCGTGAAAAATCGGTTGCATGCATGCCTATCCATATCATACGCAAAAAGCATGTCTGTTGTTCTTTTTTTCTAGACATAGTATGGTCGATGTGCTATTATTTTATGTGATTTGAAATGAAATTTTTTGAGTGAAATTGCACGAAAAGTGCAGTCTTGAAAAGGAGGAAAAAACAATGAGTTATTCCGCAGAGGTTATTGATTATAAAGGGAAAGAGGCAGTTGCACTGACCGCAGGAAAGTACAAAGCAATCGTGGCACCTTTTTTAGGCAGTAATGTCATCCGTATGCAGGATGTTGAAAATGGCATTGAGATTTTCCGTTATGACGAATCCCTTTCGGTAGAAGAGTTAAAGAAGAGTCCGGAGGTGTATGGTCTTCCAACCTTATATCTTCCAAACCGTCTTGCAAATGGTGTGTTGAAGGTAAGTGATGCAACCTATCATTTTCCGTTGAATGATCCACTTGGCAACCATATTCATGGTTTCCTGCATAAGCGTGAGCATACGCTTGTGAGCGCGACTGTAGAAGGCAAGAAGGCAATTGCAAAGACAGAGTACATATACGACAAGAACGATGAATTTTTTGAGACATATCCAGTGAGCTTCAAGGCAGAATTCACATTTACTCTGTCTGATGATGGGTTGGAGTATGCATTTACGATGACAAATACATCTGACAAGCAGATGCCGTACGGTATGTGTAACCACACAACGATCAACGGACCTTTCACAAAGGATGGAAATGGCCTGGATATGCGTCTGTATATCCCGGTTGGCGAAAAGTGGGAGCTTTCAAAGTCCTGCATTCCAACAGGCGATATGCTCGTACAGACAAATCACGACAGACAGTACCTGACAGGTTCACAGGTTCCAGTGCTGCATGATATTGATAACGATGTATTCTTTGCAGAGGAAGGCAGTCTGGATGGCAAGCCATTTTATGGTGCAGTAGCGACTGACGCTGCAACAGGCAAGCGTATCTGCTATGAAGTATGTAAGGATTTTAAGTTCTGGGTTGTGTGGAATGACCATGGAGACAAAGGATACTTCTGTCCGGAGCCTTGCACATGGATTATTGATGCACCAAACCAGCCAATTCCGGCAGAGGAGTCTGGTTACAAGGAGCTTGCGCCGGGTGAATCACATACCGTGACAGAGAAGATTTATACAGCATAATAAGGAATGAAATCTGACAGCCAGAAGTGGCAATTATAAGTGACAAAATCAGACCGGTACATATCCCGTATATGTGCCGGTTTTTTATGCGATGAACAGGTGCCGGTATGAACGCTTGTATTTGCGAAAGGGCATAATACACAGTTTGCCTTAACACAATAAGCTGTCTGACAGAAGTTCAGATTTGTGGCTGGCATGCCGATATTAACATAGAACAAATACGGAAAATAATAGTCGAAGATCAAGGAGCCTATATGCAGAATATCAATATAAAAAATTCACAGGAAGCAGCAAAAGCCTATCGTGCATACGAACAAGCCATTGCGAATCAAAAATATGCGTCAAATGCCACTCGGAATATGGATGCCTTTGAGGCTGTGGAACAGGTGCAGTATGACCGGACAGCAAATATTGAGACGAATGCACAGACTGTTATGGATAATTTCGAAGAATATCGTCGGGATATGCAGGAAAAGGCGAAATCCGAACAGCAGCAGGAGATCAGTGATGAGGAACAGGCGCGCGAGGATGCAAAGGAGATTGCACGGTCGCTCAGCCGGGAGGAGATTAAGAAACTCCGCATGATGGGAATTGATGTGGGATCGGCGTCTCTGTCAGATCTGATGGATATCGTGAATACGATGCGCGATCAGGCACATAAGGATGAACTGGCAAACATATTGGCACTGGCAAAGGTTGATCAGGGCGATGTATCGAATCTCGTATTTACCAGTACCGGCACGAAGATTGCAGGTGCAGATGTGGATTTGCAGGTTGGTAACAACGACATATTATATTTGTTAAAAAATAAAATGCCGCTCAATCAGGAGAATCTCTATAAGGCACATTACAGTGGACAGCAGAGCAGGCAGACATCCGGTGCGACAGTAGAGCAGGCGCAGTCGCAGGCGGCTCAGGCATGGAACGAATTGCCGCGGACATTACAGGCACAGTTGCAGCATATCATCGAACAGGCAGGCATTCCGGTAGATAATCAAAGTATGGGCGGTGCCGCACAGATGCTTGCAAATGATATTCCGGTTACGACCGATTCCATGCGCGCGTATATGGAGATGCAGGCGCAGGTAGGAACGCCTATGGATGCGTTGCCGACCGGAGAGCAGATGAACGCGCAGCAGGAACAGGATATTACAGATAAAGCAGATAAACTGCAGCAGGCAGTCGAAAGCCTGACAGAGACAGATATTATAGAGACCGTGCGTGCAGGAAAACCACTTACGATTGCGGCGATGCTGGCAGCACGGGAAGATGAAGCAGGCGCAGGTAACGCCGGACATTTAAATGCGGAAACAGGGAAACAGTCAAATCAGAATCATCTACAGTCGGATGCGAAGCTGAGTATGGGGATGACACAGCAATCGCTCCGAGCGGTGACAGCGCTGCGCCAGTTGGAGGAGCTGCGTCTTTCCATGACACAGCAGGCAGCGGTTCGGATGTTAAAACAGGATATCAATATTGATACGCGTGATCTGTCGCAGGTAGTTGCGAATCTTCGCAGCGTGGAAGCGCAGATGACAAGAGAACTTTTCGCAAGAAACGGTGTCGCGGCGACGGAAGAGAATATTACTGTGTATACAGAATTGCAGCGGGATATGCAGGCAATCGGAGATGCTTCGGTTGTTAGATTGGGCTCTCTTTTCGATGCAGAAAAGCTTGCAAATGCAGCTGCAGATACGGAAGCAGTACAGATGCAGTCGAATACGGATAGGGGCAATGCTTTGCGGATGATTTCCGTGCGTGGACTTGCCACACTTGTTGCCGGAGAGGAAGCCGGTGAGCAAGGCACAGTGGTTCCAAGCGGAGAGCTTGCGATGGCAGGCAGCGGGTCGCAGATTGCGGGTGCTTCATTAGATACCATCCGACGACCGGCAAATTTTGCAGCGATGGAACGGGAGTACGATGCACTTGGCACAGCGCCGCGGGCAGATATGGGAGACAGCATCCGAAAGGCATTTGCAAATGTGGATGCAATCCTGCAGGATATGAACCTTCCGGCTGATGCGGAGCATGAGCGCGCGGTTCGGATTCTGGGATATAATTCGATCGCGATTACCGAGGAGAATCTGCAGCAGGTTCTGCAATACGACAGAGAAGTGAATGACCTAATCACCGCTTGTCAGCCGGGAGCCGTATTGTCTATGATTCGTGATGGAATCAATCCGTTGGATCTGTCAGTAGAGGAGTTAAACCGGACGCTGCGGGATAGAAATTATCAAGCAGGAGTGAAGGAGACAGAGGATTTTGCGACATTTCTGCGTGACGTGGAACGGCGTGGGGAGATCAGCCCGGAGGAACGATCCGGCTATATTGGAATATATCGTGTGTTGAAGAAGCTGGAACGCTCCGGAGATCGGGAAGCCGGGTATCTGTTTGCAAATGGCAGTCGTCTGACTGTGAGGAATCTGATCACAGCGATGCGCAGCCGAAAGGCAGCAGGTATGGATGTCTCAGTGGATGATGATTTTGGATTGTTGACCGGGATGCAGACACACGGTACGAAGATGGATGCGCAGATTGAAGCGGCGTTTTTGCATGAAGCAGAATTGGATGCGCAGGAAGATGACAGTGAGAATGCGAAGACGATAGAAACAGCACAGGATGCAGAGGATGCAGTAAATCCGTGGCAGGAGATCGAAGAGGATGATGTGCTTGCCGAAACAGAACAGTTTTTGCAGGAGCAGAATCTGGAAGAAAGTGCTTTGAATACGCAGGCAGCTAATATGATTTTACGAGGAACAGACACGCCGGAAAGTATGAATATATATAATCTTCTGGCGCAGGTGATGAAGAATCTGCATTTTGAGGATCATACGACAGAGGATGCAGTCGATACGGAGACAGGCGCTATGGCAAGATCCCTTGCGGGCGAGAACATCGATCTGACGTTTGAACCGGACAGCCTGCTTGAACAGCTCGGACGCGGAGATGACCTGTCACTTACATATGCGGATCTGCAACAGCAGCTTGTTGAACAGATGTATACGCAGGCACAACTTGGCGGAACGCAGACGGTAGATTTTCATAATCTGAAGCTGGTGCAGGCAGGTTTCCGTATTCTTGGCTCCATGGCGAAGCGGCAACAGTACCGGATTCCGGTTGCAACCGAGATGGGAACGAAACTTGTTAATCTGACTTTGCAGAGTGGCACTGATCAGAGCGGAGCAATCGATATACAATTGCCATCTGCGCGGTTTGGCAGATTATCAGCAACTTTGTATATGGATGCGCAGGGACATTGTACAGGCACGGTTTACACGGATACTATGGATGGAAATGCGGCACTTCAGATGCAGGAAGAAGCGTTTTATAACATGCTTGTGAACAGTGAATATGCGGATGCGGTGATTACATTTGGAAAACATGATCTGGAAGATACAGGTCTTACACAGGAAGAACGTGTCGGGGATGCGGTCACAGATGAGCATTCACGGAAAAGTACAGGTGCATCGAGAGTTGCAACACAGAAACTTTGTGAAGCGTCGGTGTTTTTTGTTAAGGCATTTGCGCAACTTTCCGATAAATAACATAGAAACACGAGATCGGATGCGACAGGCGTAGGTGCTGACTGTAGGAGCTATGCCGTTGATGATAGGAGGCAGAACATGAGAATTAACTACAATGCGCTGGCGATGAATGCCACGACAAATTTCGGTAAAATAAATAATAAAGTTGCAAAGTCGATGTCCAGACTTTCTTCGGGATACAAGATTACGAGTCCGGCGGATGATGCAGCGGGACTTGCAATCTCAAAGAAGATGAGTGCTCAGATCCGGGGACTTGACCGGGCAGCATTGAATTCTAATGATGGGATTTCTGTTATCCAGTCCGCGGAGGGTGGCATGGAAGAAATGCACAGTATTCTCGGACGCATGCGTGAACTTGCAGTGCAGGCGGCAAATGATGTCAATGATGAAGTGGATCGTGACGCGATTCAGGAAGAGATTGACTCTCTGGCAGCAGAACTCACACAGATTTCCGAGACAACTTCTTTCAACGGTCAGACACTGTTGAATGGAGATCTGACAAGGCGTTCTCTGTCAAGTGTGAATGGTGTGAAAGCGGCGTATATTTCATCTGAGGTAAGCACGGGTGTTTATTCCCTCAAAGTAACTGCGGATGCAGAGCAGGCATCTATGGTGACAGGGTTCTCATATTCGACGGCTGTGATTGCGAAAGAACAGGCAGGAACTTTGAAGGTGAATGGATTTTCGGTAACGATTTCAGAAGGCATGACCATGGACGAAGTATATCGGAGTCTGCAGACGGGACTTGCGAAGATCAATGTGGATGTATTTGCAACACAGGATGGAAGTACGGAAACTGATTTTGCAAGTGGTGCGCCGGTGTTGTTCCGTACAAAAGAATACGGTAGTAGTGAGAAGATTGAGATTTCTGTGTCGAATCCGGAACTGGCAGCCGTGTTGGGAGTGACAGATGGTACGTCTGTACAGGGGAAAGACTGTAAAGCAACACTCACAACCGCGGACGATGGATTTTCCACAACGGCAACGGTTTCAACTGCCGGAAATAAAATAGAGATTACGGATCGGAGTGGTTTCTCTATGACTGTGGAAGTAGACCCGGGTATCGTAGGACAAAATGGAGCAACGATAAGTGCGGATATAGAGGTGCTGTCTGCGGGAACTATGATAGTACAGACCGGTTCCAATGAGGGAGAGCAGTTATCGGTTGATATCCCGGAACTGACTGCGAAGTCGCTGGATGTAGACGAACTGATCATGTATACACATGAGTATGCGTCAAAAGCGATCGAGAAGATTGATGAAGCAGTCAAGAAGGTATCTAGTGCACGGTCAAAACTCGGCGCTTATGAGAATCGTCTGGATGACATCCATTCGAACCTGCAGGTACAGAGTGAAAGTATCACAGAAGCATATTCGCGTATTATGGATACTGACATGGCGGAAGAGATGACGGAATATACACAGCAGGAGGTTTTGTCACAGGCAGCAATCTCTATGATGCAAAAGGCGAATGACCGTCCGGAATCTATCTTGCAGTTGTTACAGTAATAGCCTGTAGGAAACTGATAATTAAAGAGAATCTCTGTCCGCAGGGCAAGAAATAAGAGGAAATCAATATGACACAGGAAATGAAACAGGAATTCACACGGCGTGTCAGCCAAGAGAATCACAGCGGCTTGATTTTAGTGTTGTGCGATATCTTTCATACATATGGAAATGATGCAATGACAGCGTATGAAGCAGGGAATGAAACTGCGTATCTGCAAAATATTGAGCTGGCACGTCGTACCATGCAGGAGCTGATTGATTGTTTTTCTAAAGAAGATGCACTTGGCAGAAATGTAATTGCCATTTTAAGATTTGTCTATGGAAAGCTTGTGCGTTCAGAAGTGCGCAGGCAGCCGGATGAACTGGATCGCTGTGTGCAGATGGTCGATAATTTACGTGTCGGATTTGCGCATCTGCACGAACTTGACAACGAGGGCGCAGTGATGCAGAATGTACATCAGGTATATGCCGGACTTACCTACGGCAAGGGAACCTTAAACGAGAGCGTACAGGGTGTGAACTATGAAAGCCGTGGATATCAGATTTAACAAAAAGGAGTAATCGAAGATGAAAAAAGATGATTGTATTTTCTGTAAGATTGCAAATGGCGAGATTCCATCTGCAACGGTATATGAGACACCGGAGTGCCGGGTAATCCTGGATCTGGCACCGGCCAATCAGGGACATGCACTGATTTTGACGAAGGAGCATTATGACAATATCTATCAGTTAGACGAGGAGACTGCAGGCAAGGTATTTTCGCTTGCAACCCGCGTTGCAAAGGCAGTACAGGAAGAGACCGGCTGTGAAGGACTGAATATCGTACAGAACAACGGCGAAGTAGCCGGACAGACGGTGCACCATTTTCATATGCATGTGATTCCGCGTCACGCAGGGGATGATGTGCAGGTGACTTGGAAGCAGGGTGAGACAGAATCGGAATCATTGAAGGCGCTGGCAGATGCAATCAAAAAGCATATCTAGAGATAAAAAGGTGCAGCCGGGCAGGCTGTCGAAGCGGCAGATTGTGTTCCTTGTATTGTCGATATTGTTCGCGATTATGATTTTCTGTTTTTCTGCGCGGACAGGAGTAGAGTCTACAGAAGACAGTTACACTGTGGGTATGGAGTTTGGCCGTGTTGTACATCTGGATTTCAAGGACTGGTCGGAGGAAGCGCAGCTTGATTTTGCCGAGAAGGTAGATCATCCGATTCGGAAGCTGGCACATGCAACAGAGTATGCGGTTTTTGCAATGCTTTTATGCGGCGCGTGGATGAACGGCAGACGCAGAAAGGTCTATGCCGGGCTTTTGGCGTGGGGATCGGCAACTGTATATGCTATGACCGATGAATTTCACCAGTTGTTTGTGCCGGGACGAAGCGGTCAGGTAAAGGATGTGCTGCTCGATAGTTGTGGAGCGGCAGTTGGAATACTGATTCTGCTGCTTGTGACGATGCTGATTCGTGTTATCTGCAAAAAGCATGGTACACAGGAATAAAATTCGACGGATGGTGCGAAAATACAACGAAAATAGCAAATAAAACCATTGACAAGTAGAAATATATGATATATGTTAAACATGTCTCTCTTATTCAGAGTGGTGGAGTCATAAGGGACGAAGAAGCCACGGCAACCCCGGAGACGGAAGGTGCCGACCTGAGCGATACTTAGATTAAGTTGTCGAGCAATAAGAAGATTTGATAACGACTTTCAAATCCGGTTGCTTGCAGCCGGATTTCTTTTTTATGAATTGCCGCTGACTAAGAGACAACCACAATATACACAAGGTAAAGCGAACCGGGAGTGGAATGATTACAATAGACATCGTATAGAGTCATAGCATATATTCCATTGCCAGGGAGCGAGATCAAAAGGAGGAACAAATGGAGAAGTTATTATTTACTTCAGAATCAGTAACCGAAGGCCATCCTGACAAAATCTGTGATCAGATCAGTGATGCCGTATTAGATGCACTTTTAGCGCAGGACCCTATGAGCCGTGTCGCTTGTGAGACAGCCGTAACAACCGGACTGGTACTTGTTATGGGTGAGATCACAACGAAGGCACAGATTGATATCCAGACAATCGTCCGCGAGACAGTCCGTGAGATCGGTTATGACCGTGCAAAGTACGGATTTGACTGTGATACCTGTGGTGTTATTGTAGCACTTGACAAGCAGTCAGCCGATATCGCAATGGGTGTTGACAGGGCACTTGAAGCGAAGGAAAACAATATGTCTGACGAAGAAATCGAGGCAATCGGTGCCGGCGATCAGGGTATGATGTTCGGTTATGCAACAAACGAGACACCGGAGCTTATGCCATATCCGATCTCATTGGCACACAAGCTTGCCAGAAAGCTGACAGAAGTTCGTAAGAATGGCACACTTTCTTATTTAAGACCGGATGGCAAGACACAGGTATCTGTAGAATATGACGAGAACGGAAAGCCTTGCAGATTAGAGGCGGTTGTCCTTTCTACACAGCATGATGAGAATGTATCTCAGGAGCAGATCCATGCAGACATCAAGAAATATGTGTTTGATCCGGTTCTTCCACAGAATATGATTGACGATGAGACAAAGTTCTTCATCAACCCAACCGGACGTTTTGTAATCGGTGGACCAAACGGTGACTCCGGTGTAACCGGACGTAAGATCATCGTAGACACTTACGGTGGATATGCACGTCACGGCGGCGGAGCATTTTCAGGAAAGGATTGCACAAAGGTAGACCGTTCCGCAGCGTATGCCGCACGTTATGTGGCAAAGAATATTGTGGCAGCCGGACTGGCCGATAAGTGTGAGATTCAGCTTTCTTATGCAATCGGTGTTGCAAGACCAACTTCAATTATGGTTGATACATTTGGCACAGGTAAGCTTGCAGATGATAAGCTCGTAGAGATTGTCCGCGAGAACTTCGATCTGCGCCCGGCAGGAATCATCAAGATGCTTGATTTGCGCAGACCGATCTACAAGCAGACTGCTGCTTACGGACATTTCGGAAGAACCGATATCGACCTTCCATGGGAGAAGACCGACAAGGTAGATGATCTGAAGAAATATTTGTAGGATATCTGCAGGAATGAATATAGTAAATCCCGGGACACGGGCATACATATCGGACGATGCCCGTGTGCCTTGCATTTGTGATAAGAAAAGAGGATAAAAATCATGAAGAATATGTTGAATTTCAAGAATTTCTCTGCAGAAGAGCTGCAGAAGATTCTTGACCTTGCACTGGATATGAAGAAGAATCCGAAGAAGTACAGCCATGCATTAGAGGGCAAGAAGCTCTATACATTGTTTGAGAAGACAAGTACCCGAACATTCCTTTCTTTCACGACAGGTATGACAGAGCTTGGAGGAACGTACTACAACCAGCTTTGGAAGGACAGCAATTTTGTCCTTGGCGAGCCGGTTTCCGAGATCAAATACGTATGCCGCAATGTCGATATTATTATGGCACGTCTCGTGAAAAATGAGACCGTTGAACTGTTTGGAGACAATGTAACCGTACCATTTATCAATGGCTGTGATAACTCTTATCATCCTTGTCAGATTTTGGCAGATGCACTGACGATCATCGAAAAGTTCGGCAGTCTGAATGTCAAGTTCTTATATATCGGTGCAAAGAACAACGTATTCAATTCATTGGTAGAATTCTTCTCCAAGATGAAGCAGGGAACCCTGTACGGACTGACTCCGCTTGTAAATGAGACAGCCTGCGGACCGGATTTCTACGAGGAAGCAAAGAAGACAGGCTACTATGTGGAGCTTGATCCGGACATGCCGATGGACGAAGTGAAGAAGTATGTGAAGGATATGGATATCTGCTATACTGACACATGGCTTGACATGGAGTTCTTCAATGATCCTGCATACCAGGATAAGAAGAAGGAGCTTATGGACAAGATGATGCCATATCAGTTGAATGATGAGTTCTTAGAGGGCAGTCATGCGCTTGTGTTCCACGATATGCCGATGCATGTTGGCTTCGAGATCTCAAAGGAAGTGGAGATGAAGAACCTCGATCATATTCTCGATCAGGCAGAAAACAGAAGACATGCGGAAAAAGCAGTCATGTATACATTGATAAAGGGAATTTAAGTGGTATAATATATGGATGTGTGGTTGGGCGTATTGGCCTTCGTGTTATTCCTTGGGTTTGGCTCAGGGGTACTCGTATGTATTTCTGCTGTGAAGCGGCAGGCAGGAATCATAATAAAAAGCCGATTACATCACAAATTAAATAATTCCGAGGTGATCTATGCGAACCTTGGGCTCGTGGGACTTGTGGTATTGGTGTATTTCAAGATCTATATATTTGTGCCTGCGGTATTGATGTTTGTGCTTTTTGTTGTGCTGTCAACACGCATTCAGAGTGGTATAACACGTGATGGTGTATTAGTCGGAACCACATTTATTGAATGGGAATTCATGCGGTCTTTCCTCCTGGAAAACCAGGGGGAAGACAGCAATGTAATCGTACTGAAGATTCGTGCGAATCGAAAAACGTATATCCTTGTTTGCAATCGGGAAGACCGGTTTGCAATTGATGAGATATTCAAGAAAAATAACGTGCATTCAATGGGAGGAAACCTGAAATGAAACATGTAATTGATTCAACAGACTTATCCGTGGAAGAAATCGATGGCATTTTGAAGCTGGCACAGGATATCATCGATGACAAAGAAGCATATAGTGAAGCGTGTAAGGGCAAAAAACTTGCAACATTATTTTTTGAACCAAGTACAAGAACAAGACTTAGCTTTGAATCAGCAATGATGGAGCTTGGTGGAAATGTACTTGGTTTTTCTTCGGCTTCGTCTTCCTCTGCGACGAAGGGCGAGAGCGTAGGCGACACAACGAGAGTAGTAAGCTGCTATGCAGACATTATTGCGATGCGTCATCCGAAAGAAGGTGCGCCGATGCGGGCATCTATGGTGAGCAGTGTGCCAATCATCAATGCAGGCGATGGCGGTCACAACCATCCAACACAGACACTTGCAGATCTGCTTACGATTCTGCGTGAAAAAGGCAGGCTGAACAACTTTACGATTGGACTGTGTGGCGATTTGAAATTCGGACGTACCGTACATTCGCTGATCAAGGCATTATCCCGTTATGAAAATATCAAATTTATACTGATTGCACCGAAGGAACTCCGCGTACCGGAATACATTATTTCCGAAGTGCTCGAGGCAAATCATATTCCGTATGAAGAAGTAGAATCTATGGAAGAGGTGATGGGAGAACTTGATGTACTCTATATGACAAGAGTGCAGAAGGAACGGTTCTTCAATGAGGCAGATTATGTCAGATTGAAGGATACATATATTCTTGATGGAAAGAAATTGAAACACGCAAAATCCGATCTTGCGATCCTGCATCCGCTTCCACGTGTCAATGAGATTTCAGTGGAGATTGATGATGATCCACGTGCCTGCTATTTCCGTCAGGTTATGAACGGAAAATTTGTGCGTATGGCATTGATGCTGACACTGCTCAAGGCAAATGGTGCAAAATTGAACTTGTCTGCGGACAAGCTTGCGAAGATTCCGGAGTAGGTAAATAGATTTACATGAAGGAGGTAATCATATGAAGATAGATAGTATTCAAAATGGTATTGTGCTGGATCATATTACTGCCGGCAAAGCGCTTCAGGTCTACCATGACCTTGAACTCGACAAGCTTGATTGTTCTGTAGCCATCCTGCAGAACGTAAAAAGCAGTAAAATGGGAAAGAAAGATATTCTGAAGATTGATAAAGAATACGATGTGAATCTGGATGTGCTTGGTTATATCGATCCGGATATCACAGTCAGCATCATCAAGGACGGACAGACCGTTGAGAAAAAGAAGCTGGCGTTGCCGAAAAAACTTATCAATGTAAAAAAATGTAAAAATCCACGTTGCATCACATCGACAGAACCGGGAATTGTGCATATATTTAAATTAGCAGATGAAAAAAATCGTATTTATCGCTGCGTTTATTGTGAGGCAGATAAGTAAGTGCTTTACAAAAAAATGGAATGTGTTATAATTATTAAGATTATGGGCTAGTAGCGTAAAAAATAACTGGCAGCACAGAGGTGTGAAATGGAAAAATATGTTATAAAAGGCGGCAATGTTCTGGAAGGTGAAGTATCGATTGCCGGTGCGAAAAACGCCGCACTCGGTATCCTTGCAGCAGCAGTTATGACAGACGAAGAGTGTATTATAGAGAATGTACCATATGTAGAAGATACAAAGACATTGCTTCGTGCGATCGAGACAATTGGCGCTAAAGTAAAATACATTGACAATCATACAGTTTCCATCTGCGGCGGAACAATCAAAACCGGCGAAGATGTTTGTGTGGATGATGAATATATACGGAAGATACGAGCATCCTATTATCTGCTTGGTGCCCTGCTTGGTAAATACAACTATGCACAGGTTGCGTTGCCGGGAGGCTGCGATATCGGACTTCGACCGATTGATCAGCATATCAAGGGATTTGAGGCACTTGGCGCGAAAGTAGAGATCGTGAATGGCGGAAAGGTTGTTGCGAAGGCGGATCAGTTGATTGGAAACCATATTTATCTTGATGTGGTGACCGTTGGCGCTACAATCAATATTATGATGGCAGCTGTGCTTGCAGAGGGTAAGACAACGATTGAGAATGCTGCGAAAGAGCCACACATTGTAGACGTTGCGAACTTCCTGAACAGTATGGGCGCAAATATCAAGGGCGCCGGTACGGATGTTATCCGGATTCGCGGTGTTCAGCGGCTGAAAGGAACCGAATATTCAATCATTCCGGATCAGATAGAAGCAGGAACATTTATGACGATGGCAGCAGCCACGAAAGGAAATGTTCTGATAAAGAATGTAATTCCAAAACACTTAGAGGCAATCTCTTCTAAGCTGAATGAGATTGGTGCACGCGTAATCGAATATGATGATGCGGTCCGCGTTATGGCGGATGGCAGATTCAAAGCAACACAGATCAAGACACTTCCATATCCGGGATTCCCGACAGATATGCAGCCGCAGATGGCGGTTACACTTGCATTGTCACAGGGAACCAGTGTCATTACGGAGAGTATTTTTGAGAATCGTTTCAAATATGTAAGCGAGCTTTCACGTATGGGAGCGCGCATCAAGGTAGAAGGTAATTCCGCAGTCATTACCGGCGTGGATGGTTATACTGGTGCGAATCTGGTTGCACCGGATCTTCGTGCGGGTGCCGCACTTGTCATAGCAGCACTGGCAGCGGATGGATTCAGTACGATTGATGATATCAAATATATTTTGCGTGGGTATGAAGATTTTGATGGAAAGATTCGTGAGCTTGGCGGGCAGATCGAAGTGGTCGATGATGACCGTGATGTCCAGAAATTCAAATTAAGAGTGGGTTAAAAACAAAAATAAGGGAGGGGTTTCATATGCCTAAAAAACCGTACTACATTACAACCGCAATCGCATACACATCTGGTAAGCCTCATATAGGCAATACGTATGAGGTTGTACTTGCAGACAGCATTGCCAGATATAAGAGATATGTTGGATACGATGTTCGTTTCCAGACAGGAACAGACGAACATGGTCAGAAGATAGAGATTAAAGCATTTGAGAATCTCTCCACGCCGAAGGAGTTTGTGGATGAGACATCGGCAGAGATCAAGCGTATATGGGATCTTATGAATACATCTTACGATAAGTTTATCCGTACAACGGACGACTATCATGAGAAACAGGTACAGAAGATTTTCAAGAAATTATACGATCAGGGAGATATCTACAAGGGCGAGTACGAAGGCATGTACTGTACACCTTGTGAATCTTTCTTCACGAAAGCGCAGCTTGTAGATGGCAAATGCCCGGACTGTGGCCGTGAGGTACAGCCGGCAAAGGAAGAAGCATATTTCTTCAAGCTCAGCAAGTATGCAGACCGTCTGATTGAACATATCAATACACATCCGGACTTTATCCAGCCGGAGTCCCGTAAGAACGAGATGATGAATAACTTCCTGCTTCCGGGATTACAGGATCTGTGCGTATCAAGAACATCCTTCAAGTGGGGTATTCCGGTAGACTTCGATCCGGGACATATCGTATATGTATGGATTGATGCGCTGACTAACTATATTACAGGTCTTGGCTATGATGTGGATGGTAATTCGGACGAATTGTACCATCGTTACTGGCCTGCAGATCTGCATCTGATCGGCAAGGATATCATCCGTTTCCATACGATTTACTGGCCATGTATCCTTATGGCACTTGGAGAGCCGCTTCCGAAGCAGGTATTCGGACATCCTTGGCTCATCCAGAGTGATGGAAAGATGAGTAAGTCCCGTGGAAATGTAATCTATGCAGACGATATGGTAGATCTGTTCGGCGTAGATGCGGTTCGCTACTTCCTGCTGCATGAGATGCCGTTTGAGAACGATGGTGTTATCTCATGGGAGCTTGTGATTGAGCGTATCAATTCAGAACTTGCAAACACACTTGGAAACCTCGTCAACCGTACGATTTCCATGTCCAATAAATATTTCGATGGTGTTGTGTCAAACGCAGGCGCACATGAGCCGGTCGATGACGACCTAAAGGCAGTTGTAACTGACACCAGACTCCGTGTAAATGCATGCATGGACAAGCTTCGTGTGGCAGATGCGATCACAGAAATCTTCGCTTTATTTAAGCGTTGCAATAAGTATATTGATGAGACGATGCCTTGGGCACTTGCTAAGGATCCGGAGAATGCAGATCGTCTGAATACGGTTCTTTACAATCTGGTAGAGAGCATCGTGATTGGCGCAAGCTTACTTGAGCCATATATGCCGGAGACTTCCGAGAAGATATTAAAGCAGCTCAATGCTGACAAGCGTCGTGTGACAGAGCTTTCGAACTTTGGCCTGTACCCATCCGGAAATAAGGTAACGGATCAGCCGGAGATTCTCTTTGCAAGAATCGATGCACCAAAGATGCTCGAGGAGATTGAGAAGCGTTTCCCATCTAAGGTTGTTGAGGAGCCAAAGCCGGAGAAGAAGGTAAAGAAAGAAGAAAAGGTTGAGATTCCTACGCTTGATGCCGTTGTAAAAGAAGAAATCACAATTGATGAGTTTAGCCGTATGCAGTTACAGATGGGTGAGATCATCGCCTGCGAGGAAGTTGCAAAGTCCAAGAAACTGCTTTGCTCTCAGGTAAAGGTACAGGGCAGAACCCTGCAGATTGTATCGGGAATCAAGCATTACTATACGCCGGAGCAGATGGTTGGTAAGAAGGTTGTAGTTATCACGAACCTGAAGCCGACAAAGCTGGCGGGTGTTTTGTCTGAAGGTATGCTTCTCTGTGCGGAGGATTTCGATGGAAATCTGGCACTCTTAACTGCAGAGAAAGATATGCCGGCTGGAGCAATGATCAGCTAGATAATCCACGATTTTATTAAAAATAAATGACCGACTGGTGTAAAACCAATCGGTCATTTTTAATTGCTTGTAAAATTATGAAATAGTTACTGGGCATCTGTTGCTGTACCGGTCTCTGTCACAACAGATGAATTGATCATGGCCGCATCGATGTTTCTGAAATCGCGGTCGCTGATGTAATATTTGTTTCCGTCTTCGATAATTTCTACCGTTACTACCTGTGGGTCTGCATAGCTCATATTCTCACAACCATTGTTCAGGATAGAAAGCAGCTGCTGTGCAAATTCGGTTTCGTATTCTGTGAGCGTGTAATCGTTGTAAAGCCCGGCTTTTACGCCATCATTAAATGTATTCACAAGATTTGTTACATCCGCGGAAGTCTGTGCAAACAGGTTGATTGGATAAATAGTTACATCTACAACATAGACACTTCCGTCTTTTCTTGCTTTGTCGACACTGAAATTTACTTTGCTGTAAATGGTTTTTGCTAATTCCTCAAACTGCACCCGCATCTCGGGTGCGTCATCAATATTGACACTGTAATAGGTTAAAATATTGTCTGTGAGCAGATCAATATTTGCCTGGTAGAGTGCATCTGCATCTGCCTGGTTGGCACCGGACGCTTCGATATATTCCTTGGTCGCGCCAAGGTAATTGATGGAAATCAGACTCTTGATATATGTCTGGTAGCGTTTCTCCACATTTGCGGTACATGCGGTCAGGGAGCAGACAAGCAGCATGCAGACAAAAGCAAGAGCTGCGCGCTTTCCTTTCGCCTTATATAATTTTATATTAAAGTTCATTTTAAAAACCACCTTTCCAAGATAACAAAACTAAACACTATTTTAATGTATCACAAGGCGAAAGTAAATATCAATACATCATTTTTACTAATAAAAAAATGGTGCATAAACAAGATACTTATGGTATAATTAAGAAACATATTGGATAATAGTCATTCGAAAGGAGAATTGTAGAATGGATGTAACTTTGAAGACCACATCATTTGGTGGATACGACAAAAAGGCAGTCGAGAATTATATAGACGAATTAACCGCAGAACACGAGAAAGAGGTTGCCGATTTGAAGGCAAACGTGTTGAAATTGTCTGAGACAGTGAAGAATCTTCATACGATGCGGGAGGTGAATCTGAATGAGTCATCCAGCACGATCGAGAATTTGAAAAAGGTAAATGATGAACTTCAGGTGGAAGTTACACAGCTTCGTGATAAGATGGCGGCATATGAGACAAGAGAAGAAGAATCTGCCAGCCGTTATGAGTCGATCTCAAGAACTTTGCTTGAAGCCCGCGAGAACGCAGACACTCTTACAAAGCAGACACAGCAGGAGTGTGATGCTCTTCGTGCGAAGACAGAGGAAGAATGTGATAAGCTGACACAGGAGACGAGCGATGCATGTCGTCAGATGTCAGAGGAGACAACAGCTGAGTGTCAGCGTATGCATGCGGAGACGGTTGCTGCATGTGAGAGACTTGAAGCAGATACAAAGAGTAAATGCCAGGAGAAGAAGGACAGCGCATATGCGGAGTGTAATCGTGTAAAGCAGGAGACAAGAGAAGAGACGGATAAGCTTCGTGCAGATACAGAAGCTGCCTGCCAGGCATTAAACGATCATACAGAGGAGATCTGTGCGAATATGCGTGCGGAAGCTACGGCTGAGTGCGAGGAGATGCGTACACAGACAAGTGCAGAAGTCTACAACACGCGTGTAAAGGTAAAACAGGAGTGTGAGAGTGTAAGCGAATATATGGCACAGATGAAGGCTGCATTGGAAGAGGTTCAGAATGTGGTGACGACTGCGAACACACAGATGAACAAGGCAGTCAGCGGAGTTGCAGATGCAGTGAACAGTACAATTGAGGCTGCTAATCAGGCATTTCCTGAACTTGGTAAAAACTAACGAGAGACGTTTGAAAGTGGTATAAGAAGGGCTGTCGCACATCTGTGTGACAGCCTTATTCGATACGAATACTTTTACGATACGATAAAAAGGGGGCGGTTCCATGGTAATAGAAAATAAATACCTTAGAAAAGCAATTGAGAAGACAGGATTTATCGTTTTAGTGAAACGCTATATTACGGGCATGCCTGGCTCAAGCCTTGTGTATATTTCGCCAAATGCATCGGAACTTGGAATGAATGTTGAGATGGTGAATAAAGGGTTGAAATTATCGGAAGATTATATATATCCGGCAGACCGGGAGATGGTGATGAAGACGATACACAATGCGATTGAAAACCGTGTGCAGGATTATGTGCATGAGTATCGTATGGTAGGGGATGATGGTGTACTTCGTCAGGCGAGAGTCAATATCTGTATAGAGGTTGTATCGGAAGAGGATCACACTTATGAGGTTGAGTTTTATATCCGGGATATCTCGGCAGAAAAGGAAACAGAGAAGCAGGAAGAGATCAAGCAGGCAATTGAGAAGCCGAGCAGACGCATGCAGATTTCTCCAACCGGATCTCTTGTGATTAGCAAATTGGACAATCCGGGTATGATTCCGCAGATTCAGAAGATGGAGATGACCATGAGTGGATTTTCACAGCTTTCACAGCTGTATTCTGTTTTTGTCGATGAAAATGGTAAGGTGGAATCCACTCCGGTTGGACCGGCAACAAATCTGGGGGATTTCTACGATTTGTTTGAGACACCAACCTACAAAGAGTTCTTCAAGACAATGAAGGAAGAAATCCTGGCAGAGATGAAACCACATATCTTTGATCGGGAAGAGGGCGGTGATGGCAAGCTTGCTATGGCGCCGATCTGCGTGGGTGATAATTTACAGGGATTCTGGGTACTTGGCTCCTATACTCCGGAAGAGACGGAACATCTGGAAGAGATTTATGAACTGCATTGGACGACAGCAGAGCTTGTCTCTGACTTTCTGTTGCAGAGTTACAATTCTATTGTTGAATCTGCAAAGTCGCGTGGCGCGGGCAAGAAACTGCGTGAAGAACTTGCGAGACAGAGTATCGTCAACAATGCATTGTCGAAGATTAACAGCAAATTGAGCGAAGATGTAGAACAGGTGATTGGCGAGACCTTGCGGGAGGTTGCGCTTCATATGGATCTGGATCGTATGTTTTTATATACATTTGATAAGGAGAACCCGAAATCTTATATGTTGAGAAGCTTTTTTGATGTATCGGGTGAGATGCCGGGTGATGAGGTATTGACACTGCTCCCGGAGCGCTTGTATCTTGTGATGGATGCAATCAAGCGTGGCAACGGTTGCTGTATGCTTGACCGGACGAATATGACGCAGAGAGATGTGATTAATCTGATGCGATATAATTTCCGGGCAGAGATTGCATACCCGATTTATCTGGAAGGAAGGTTGTACGGTGTCCTGATTTTTGCAGAGTCCAAATCGGAACGAGTCTGGACAAAGGAAGAACTTCGTTTTTCACAGAGTATTTCTCTGCTGATTCAGAATATGCTGGAGAACGCAGATGGTGATGATAATGTGCGAAATGTGAATAAACATCTGATAGAGACATACAATAGTTTTCATGAGGGAATTTTTATCCGTGACTTATATACGGGATATGTATTCTTTTCGAATAAGGCATTGAATGATATGCTTGGGTATGATCTGACCGGTGGAGACAGCCGCAAGATTCTGAAGAATCTACGTGATAAATTTGAACACATGGACGGTGTTCGTAAAGATATTGCCGGACGTAAGATCAGCAAATGGTGCAGTTATGTGCCGGCACTTGATGAGATCATGGACATCACAGAAGTGCCGATTGAGTGGTTACAGGGTGGCGCTGCGACCATGATTATTATGAAAAAAGCTAAGGATAATTAGGAAATTTCCGATATATAGATAGGAGGAACAAGGCGTGGCAAGTTTAGATATAGGAATCGACCTGGGAACCGCCAGCATATTAGTCTATGTCAAAGGAAAGGGCGTTGTGTTAAAGGAGCCGTCTGTAGTTGCCTACGACAGAGACACGGAACAGATCAAAGCCATTGGTGAAGAGGCGCGATTGATGCTCGGAAGAACACCTGGCAACATCATTGCGGTTCGTCCACTGAGACAGGGTGTGATTTCCGATTATAGAACGACAGAGAAGATGTTGAAATATTTCATCCAGAAGGCAGTTGGTAAGAGTTTCTTCGGTAGAAGACCCCGTATCAGCGTGTGCGTGCCATCCGGAGTTACGGATGTGGAGAAACGTGCCGTGGAGGATGCGACATATCAGGCAGGGGCAAGAGATGTGTATATTATTGAGGAGCCAGTTGCAGCCGCGATTGGCGCAGGTATTGACATTTCCAGACCTTGCGGAAATATGATCGTCGATATCGGTGGTGGAACTACAGATATCGCAGTAATCTCACTGGATGGAGTGGTTGTGTCATCGTCTATCAAGGTAGCAGGTGATGATTTCGATGATGCGATTGTCCGTTTTATGAGGAAGCGTCATAATCTGTTGATTGGTGAGCGTTCAGCGGAGGATATTAAGATCAATATCGGAACTTGTTATAAGCGGCCAGAGAATATCTCCATGGATATCCGTGGACGAAATCTGGTAACAGGACTTCCAAAGACGGTAACAGTATCTTCGGATGAAACTGAAGAAGCACTGCGGGAGGTGACATCGCAGATCGTGGATGCGGTACATTCTGTGTTGGAACGGACTCCGCCGGAATTAGCAGCAGATATTGCAGACCGTGGAATCGTGCTTACCGGAGGTGGTGCATTGTTGCATGGCCTGGAGGATCTGATCGAGGAGAATACCGGAATCACGACGATGACAGCCGAGGAACCGCTCACTGCAGTGGCAATCGGTACAGGAAAGTATATTGAGTTTTTGAGTGAACGTAAGTAGAAAGTAGGGAAACGATGGTAAGAGGGTTGTACACGGCCTGGACCGGACTTCGCAACGAAGAAAAAAGAATGGATGTTGTGACGAACAACATGGCAAATGCTGATACAACCGGTTTTAAGAAGGTGGATGTTACATCGCAGTCTTTTGACCGCCAACTGGCAGTCAAGATTGATGATCCGACAATTGGTCCGAACTTAAAACAGGGAATTGGTGGCGTGAATCTTGGTGTGAAGATCGGTGAGACATATTTCGATATGTCACAGGGAAATTTCAGACAGACAGAAGACCAGTACAATTTTGCATTATCCGGCAGCGGATTTTTTACCATCAGCACAACAGACAAGAGTGGAACGACAACGACACGCTACACGCGGGATGGCGATTTCACTGTAACCAGGGACGGTTATCTTGTGACAAAGGATGGCGATTATGTGCTGGCGGAAGGCGGTAATCGTATACAGATTCCGGATGCAAATCTGGTTAAGATCAGCGTGAATCAGGCAGGAGAGATTTATTCCGGCAACAATTATGTTGCAACATTGCAGTTGGTTGATTTCCAAAACTATGAAGCGTTGTCGAGCTATGGTGAGAATATGTATGAAGCGGTGAATGGCGCGGTACAGACACAGGCGGCTGCGACAGTTAATCAGGGATATCTGGAAATGTCGAATGTCAATATGGTAACGGAGATGGTTGATATGATCGCGGTCACAAGAGCGTATGAGACGAACCAGAAGATGGTTCAGACGATTGATCAGACACTGGACAAGGCGGTCAATGAAATCGGAAGAGTATAATTGCCACGGAACTAAGCGAAGGGCAATATGGAAGTAGGAGGTAGTAGCGTATGATGCGATCCCTTTGGACGGCTGCATCCGGTATGCGGGCACAGCAGGTCAATGTAGATACAATTGCGAATAACGTAGCGAATATCAATACAATTGGATATAAAACACAGCAGGCGAGTTTCAAGTCTTTGCTGTATCAGAATCTGCAGTCGACATCGACGAACAATGCCGGTCAGAATAAACCGGTAGCGGCAGAAGTTGGACTTGGAAGCCGTGTGGCAGCGATTACAAGTACATTTACAAATGGTAATCTTAATCATGTAGAAAATCCGTTCAGTGTGGCACTGGAAGGAGATGGTTTTTTCCAGATCCGCACGGAGAGTGGAGAATTGCAGTATACACGTGATGGTGCATTTGAGATTTCACCGGTCGCAAATGGAAACATGCTTTGTACATCGGATGGTAATCCGGTTTTGGATGCATATGGAAATGAAATTATATTGCCGTCCAACCGTGTGGCAACGGATCTCGTGATCAACCGGGATGGAACACTGGCATTTCCAGATGGAACGGGGAATCCTGCGGTGATTACAGATGCAAATGGAAGTCCTATTAAGTTCGGTATTTATCAGTTTAACAATCCGGCAGGCCTTTCCAAGGAAGGCAGCAATAATTATTCTCAGACCGTAGCGAGTGGTGCAGCGGTTGCGGAAAATGGAAATGCAACGCTGAAACAGACACAGACACACCAGTACTATACGGAAGCATCCAATGTAGATGTGGCAAATGAAATGGTCAATCTGATCGTAGCACAGCGTGCATATGAGATGAATTCTAAAGCAATTCAGGCTTCTGATGAGATGATGCAGCAGGCGAATAACTTACGATAATAATGTTATCAAAGGGAAAGGTGATGCAACACCATGGAAAATATCACAAATCTTACAAACAAAGACTATTCCTCGTATGTATCACAGGCACAGGTGGGGAATCTGACTAACCAAATAAAGAGATCCTCTTCCGCAGATGCGACAGATGAGGAGATGATGGCTGCATGCAAGGAATTTGAAGCATATCTGGTAGAGCAGGTGTACAAGCAGGTACAGTCGACGATCAAATCCGATGATTCCGATGATAATCCATATGCAGATTATGCGTATGACCTGCAGGCACAGCAATATGCAAAACTGGTAAGTGATCAGGGAAAACTTGGACTTGCACAGCAGTTATACGAATCCATGAAGAAGCAGAATGCGGCGATCACGCCGGAGGAGCTGCATGAGATGGAGCAGGCAGCGACGGTGGCAAATGCAGAGAATGCATAAAATGATACATAGGAACAGGACATGATTAGAGAAGGCTACATAGAGAAAATCAAATACAAGAGTGATGAAACCGGCTACTGCGTTATGTGTGTAGAAGGCGAAGAAGGTGAAGAGATCTTCGTTGGTACCCTGCCGGGTGCCAGTGAAGGTCTCTATGTGATTGCGGAGGGGGAATACGTGAACCATCCGCAATATGATATTCAGTTTAATTTTACATCCTATGAGATACGGATGCCGAAGGATACACTTGGTATGGAGCGGTATCTGGGTTCAGGAATCATCAAGGGTATCGGTGCGGTTCTTGCTAAGAAGATCGTGAAGAAATTCAAGGATGATACTCTTCGGATTATGGAGGAGGAACCGGAACGCCTTGCAGAGATCAGTGGTATATCCGAGCGGAAGGCACAGCAGATCGCAAAATCTTATCTGGAGAAGAAAGAGTTTCAGGAGGTCGCTATCTTCCTGTCCCAGTACGGAATCTCAGTGAACATGGCAATCCGTATTTTTAATGCATATGGGAATAAAGTATACGATATCCTTCGGACGAATCCATATAAGCTGGCAGAAGATATCAATGGAATTGGATTCCGGATGGCAGATGATATTGCACGCCGGATGGGAATTGCACAGGATTCGGAATTCCGGCTTCGTTCGGCGCTGTTATATGCATTGAATACAGCAGGTGGGGAAGGTCATATGTATCTGCCAAAACCGATCCTGCTGCGGCGGTGTGTAGAACTGACACGCGGATCAACGAACGATGTAGAAGGAATCTATGGACAGTCGACATTCGGTTATGCAGAATATTCAGATGCTGCGAGTGCCGGATCTGCATATGAGCAGACGGTAGAGCTTTTGGAACAGCAGTTGATGGATCTGCTGATCGCGGGCAAGATCGTTATAAAACAAATTGATGAAGAAGATGTGATCTACCTTGCATCGAATTATTATGTGGAACTGAATTCTGCCAGATTGCTGACAGATCTGCAGCTTCGTTATGAGATGGATCCGGCAGAACTGGATCGGGAGATTCAGGCGATTGAGAAAGAAGAGGAACTGACGCTTGATGAATTGCAGACAACTGCGGTGAAGTCTGCGATTGAAGCAGGCGTGGCGGTGATCACAGGTGGTCCGGGTACTGGTAAGACAACGATCATCAACGTGATTATCAAATATTTCTCCAGACATGGTATGGAGATCAAGCTGTGTGCTCCAACGGGACGAGCGGCGAAGCGTATGACGGAGTCAACCGGATGGCCGGCACAGACGATACACCGGCTGTTGGAGATCAACGGTGCGATGGAAGAGGATGGCAGAAATCAGGACAATCATGGAATGCATTTTTCAAGAAATGCAGACAATCCATTGGAATGTGATGCAATTATTGTCGATGAGATGTCAATGGTTGATGCATATATATTTTACTCTCTGGTGCAGGCGGTGCCATATGGAACGAGACTGATTTTTGTCGGTGATGTGAATCAGCTTCCGTCCGTTGGTGCGGGAAATGTGCTGAAGGATATTATTAATTCCGGATGTTTTCCGGTGACAACGCTGAACAAGATATTCCGGCAGGAAGATGGCAGCGATATCGTGTTTAATGCACACAAGATCCAACGTGGGGAACATCTGATACTGACGAACAAGAGCCAGGATTTCTTCTTTATCCCACAGCGGACAGCGGCGCAGATCGTTGAAGAAGTGCAGACGCTGACGATGAAGAACCTGCCGAATTATTATGGATTATCTCCACAGGAGATTCAGATCCTGTGTCCGATGCGTAAATATGAGGTCGGTGTGGAGAATATGAATCAGAAGCTGCAAAGCCGGCTGAATCCGAAGGCTCCGAACAAACCGGAGCATGTGCGTGGTGATGTCGTCTTCCGTAAGGGAGATAAGGTGATGCAGATCAAGAATAATTACCAGCAGGAATGGAAGATCTATGGTGTCTCTAAGACCGGAAATGGCAAGGGATATGTAATTGATGAAGGTGTCGGCGTATTCAATGGTGATATGGGAGTGATTACGGAGATCAGTGATTATGACGAGGAACTTACGATTCTGTTTGATGATGGGCGCGAAAGTGTGTACAACTACAAAGAACTGGATCAGTTGGAGCATGCGTTCGCGGTGACGATACACAAATCGCAGGGAAGTGAATATCCGGCGGTAATCATTCCATTGCTCGGAGGAAACCGGAAACTGATGAACCGGAATCTGATCTATACGGCGATTACACGTGCGCGGCAGTTGGTTATTATCGTTGGTGATGTAAATCTGGTAAATCAGATGATCGATAATTCAGAAGAACAAAAACGATATACATCACTGGCGCTTCGGATAGAGGAATTGAATGAAGGCATGGAATAAATTTTTAAATTGGATATATCCACCAACCTGTCCATTGTGTGGCGAAGTGACAGGTGGGCAGACCGGTCAGGTGTGTGATACATGCAGGCCGATGATCGCATATCCGGAACAGCCGGTATGTCTGAAGTGCGGCTGTGAGATCGCAGATATGGAACAGGAATTGTGCGAGGATTGTACGCGGCATGCAAAGTCTTATATACAGGGTTTTCCGGCGATGAAATATCAGTATCCGCTTGATGAAAGTCTGGCACGGTTTAAGTATCACAATCAGAAAGAATATGCAGAATTTTATGCAGGACAGATCGTAAAAAGACACGGACAGGCACTGATGAGTCTCTCACTCGATGCGGTCATTCCGATTCCGATTCACAAACGGAAGATGACGAAGCGTGGATACAATCAGGCGGAACTGCTTGCGGATGCACTTGGAACGATGTTGGATATCCCGGTGGAACGGGATTTCCTGATGCGGGTTGTCAATACAGAACCGCAGAAAGACCTGAATCCAAAGCAGAGGGAAGAAAATCTAAAAAAGGCTTTCCAATGCACCGAAAAAAGTGTAAGCTATAAAAGAGTGCTGTTGATCGATGATATATATACGACTGGTGCGACAATCGAGGCATGTACGAAGAAACTGCATGCGTCAGGCATCCCGGATATATATTATGCAAGTGCGGCGATCGGCACGGGGAGATAGTGCAGAGAGCTGGAGACAGAAGGTTATTTGCATATGCACTGGATTATGAGATGAAAAGAAAGGCGGCATAGATAGATGGAACTGATGAACTGTAGAAATTGTAAAAAGCTTTTTAATTATATCGCAGGAGAGAAGTTGTGCCCTGCGTGTAAGGAGAAACTGGAAGAGAAGTTTCAGGAAGTAAAGAAATACATTGAGGAGAATCCACGTGAGAACATCAATCAGGTGGCAGAAGCATGCGATGTCACGATCAAGCAGATCAAGTATTGGGTACGTGAGGAACGTCTGTCCTTTACTGATGATTCTTTGGTAGGGCTGGAGTGTGAGCGCTGCGGAAAGATGATCCATAGTGGCAGATTCTGTAAGGACTGTGCGGGTGGACTTGCAGATGCTATGAACAATGCATATAAGCGGGAGCGACAGCAGGCAGTACGGAAAAGCGCAGCCGGAAAGATGCGTTTCCTGGATTAATATCAGGTGGAACAGGCAAAAGAAATTTATCTTTCAAAAAGTACATTTTATGTTAGGGACATATGCACAAATGAAGGTGCATATGTCTTTTTTTACATGAAAAGGGTTATGATACGTGGAAAACTTCCGATAATCTTATTGAAGAATCGCAATAGCAGGCAACTGCTGTTGACGAAGTACAGGAAAAAGGAGGGAGCGATATGAGAATAGGAACCTATAATATGCTCAGTCAGATTTATGGAAATACTGGAACCAAGAAGACCAAATCTGCAGGAACAACATCGTCAGGAAGCTTTTTAGATCAGGTATCTTTCTCAAGCATGGGAAAAGATATGCAGACAGCGAAAACTGCACTTGGTAACACACCAGATGTCAGAGAATCGAAGATTCAGGATTTGAAGAGAAGAATTGATAATGGCACATACGATGTGAGTGTGGATGATTTTGCACAGAAATTATTAGACAGCTACAGCAAAGCAAATATGTAAATGAGGATGCGACATGGCAAGTATAATTGAAAACCTGATTACAGAATTAAATGATGAATATGCCTTGTATGAGCAGCTTCTTCAGGTGTCTATGGAGAAGACGGGCGCGATCGTATCGAACAACCTTGATCGTCTGTCTGAGACAACCGAGAAGGAGCAGCGTCTGGCAGATGCACTCGCAAGCGTGGAGCACAGACGGCGTGAGACAATGACAAATGTAGCGAATATCTTAGGTAAACGACCAGATGATGTCAAAGTGATGGATGTTGTTACATTTCTGGAAGGACAGCCGGAATTCCATGATCCGCTGCTTGCGATCAACGAGAAGCTGGCAAAGCTTGCACGGAAAGTCCGGGAAGTAAATGGACACAATCAGAATCTGATTCAGGATGCACTTGAAATGATCGAGTATAACATCAATCTGATGCAGAATCTGAATCGGGCGCCGGAGACGGCAGAATATTCGAAAGATATGTTCAAAGGAAATGCCGCATATGCAGGTGGTGCCGATGCACCAGGCAGATTTGATGTACAGAATTAACAGGAATAAGGGAGTAGACGTATGGCAGGAACGATGGGACGGTTGTCCGTTGGCGTAACAGGACTTCAGACAAGTCAATATGCGTTAAATGCAACCGCACACAATTTAATAAATACACAGACTGAGGGCTATACCCGTCAGCAGGTACTCCTGACAGACCAGTCATATAACAGAGTCGCAACGGATTCGTATTACATTAACACCGTCGGCATGGGTGTTGTGACGGCACAGATCCGACAGGTGCGCGACCAGTTTGCGGATGAAACTTACCGCACAGAGAGTGGTCGTATGAACTACTACAAGGCGCAGTATGAAACCGTTTCGGAGATAGAGAATTATTTTGGTGAGTTAGAGGGTAAGGATTTTAACACGACGTTAAATGACATGTGGACATCAATGCAGGAGCTGCAGAAGGAGTCAAACAGTATCGTAACGCGAAGCTCCTTTATCTCAAATGCACTCACCCTGATAGATCGTGTCCAGACGATTCGTTCCAGTCTGATCGAGTATCAGCGGAATCTGAACACGGAGATCAAAGATCAGGTCAAGACAGTGAATGACCTTGCATCTACCATTTATGAACTCAACCAGCAGATCCGTGCGGTTGAGGCAGGAAATATTGAAAAGGCAAACGACTTAAAGGACAAGCGGAACCAGGCACTTGATAAGCTTTCATCTATTGTGAATACCGAGGTCGTGAACAACGAGGATGGCACGGTAGAGGTGTATCTGGAAGGACATACACTGGTTACGCTTGGAAGAACCTACACACTGACGACACAGAAAGTGTGCGAGAATGAGAAGTATCAGCAGAATTATGGATTCACAGGTTCTTCGACAGACTTCCTGATGCCTGTATGGGAGCAGGATGGCGATCCTTTGTTTAATATAAACCGGGTGCCGACCGCAGACAGTAACAGCGATATCGGTTCCCTGAATGGTCTCATGATGTCACGAGGCTATTTCATCAGCAATTACACGGATGTTCCAACAAAACCGACAAAGCCTTTGGAGAAAGATTTTGCAGATCCTGCAGATTATCAGACTGCAATGGCACAATATGAGCAGGACGTCAAGGATTATGTCGATGACTTGGAATATTTTAATACCTACGTAGAACCATATACGATCACGAATTTGGAGGCACAGTTTGATGTGCTGATCCATGCGATGGTGACACAGATCAACGATACGTTGTGTCCGAATAAAACCGTGACACTGGCAGACGGTTCCACCGTAAAGGTGCTGGACGAAGACGCTGCTGGTATCGGTATGGGGAATGGCAACGAGTATCCGGGTACGGAACTGTTCGTGCGAAACAGCGTAGATCGTTACACAGAACAGACATTGACACTGGCAGATGGAACGACACAGACATTCAAGGTATATAACGAAGAGAATCCGGATGATTTCTATTCACTCTATACAATCGGAAATCTGAAGGTAAACGAGAAGCTGCTGCAGAATCCGTCCCTGCTTCCACTCTCTCGTGTATCGGGCGAGGAGGCACAGACGATTGCAGATGAGCTGCTGGCACGGTGGAACGACAAGTTCGCAACGGTCAGCCCGAATTCTCTGGTGCAGTGCAATTACAAAGATTATTACAGCGGTATGATGGACGATCTGTCAGACCGTGGTTACACATACAAATCCATGATGGAAACCGGACAGCAGGCAGTGTCCGACGCCGAGAATACGAGACAGCAGTTGCTTGGTGTATCCTCCGATGAAGAACTTTCCAGCATGATCAAATTCCAGCATGCTTACAATGCGTCCTCCCGATACATCAACACCGTATCCGAGATGATCGCATATCTGATCGAGAAGCTGGGTGCATAAATGAAACGCTAATTCGCAATAGACAAAGAAGGAGTGGAAGCGATGCCATCTACATTTTTAGGACTCAATACAGGTCTTTCGGGACTGACATATTTCCAGACGGCGCTTAATACGACCGCACACAATATATCCAATGCGGATACAAAAGGATATTCCAGACAGAACGTGCAGGCTTCCGCATCGGATGCCTTACGACTGAACAAGACGTACGGTATGATGGGAACCGGTATTACCGCCTCAGCCGTAGAACGTCAGAGAAATGCTTATTACGACACAAAATACTGGTCAGCGAATTCCAAGTACAGCCAGTACAATTCACAGCATGCCAATCTCGAACAGTTACAGACGTATATGAACGAGATGACTTCCGAAGCAGGCTATACAAAATGGATGGCAGAGATGTCCGATGCCATGCAGGATCTCTCGACAAAACCGGCAGACTATACAACAAGAATCTCTTTTGCATTGACCGCAGATTCTTTCACAGACATGGTAAATGAGCTTGCGAGCAACTTCCAGTCGACACAGAAGACGATCAATGATGAAGTTGAGCTTGCAGTCAGTGAAGTGAACTCCCTCTCAAAGCAGATCTACGAGCTGACACAGGAGATTATTACAGTCGAATTAAAGGGTGGAAATGCAAACGACCTGCGTGATAAGCGAGGTGTATGTATTGACACATTATCTGAATATGTAAACGTTGATGTGGACGAGCGAAGCATCATGTATGGTGTGGGGAATGATCAGGTCGAAGCAAATGCCAAAACCCTGACAATCCGTATCAATGGTGAAATACTGGTTGATGAGCTTGGTTACAATGAGCTGACTGTGGTTCCACGGGAGCAGAAGGTAAATCAGAACGATCAGGATGGTCTGGTTGATATCTACTGGAAGAACGCAGATGATACGGCAGGTGAATTCTTCAATACCGCGAATACAACCGGAAGAATTGCAGGCCTGTTTAACATCCGCGACGGCAACAACGGCGAGGTGTTCTCGGGTACAACAACTGCCGTATCTGACAATCCACCGGAAGTGACCGTATCGCTTGCAGAGAGCATTGCTATGAAGGATCTGAACATTCCAACCGAAGGAACGATCACTTTAAATGGCAGAGACTACCTGTATGATGGCTGGACCGCCGAGTACGATGCGGACGGAAAGCTGAACAACTTTACATTTAAAAATATGACGATGATCAACGAGAAGAATGCGGAAGTAACCGCAGTATTCCCGGCAGGCATTGATGGACGTCAGGCACAGATTGGCGTCAAAAATATGACAAAAGGTATTCCGTATTATCAGGCAAAGTTAAACGAGCTGGTTCGTGTGTTCTCCAAGTACATGAACGATCTGACAAGCGCGGGTGCCGATGCAGATGGAAATCCGGGACTCGATGCATTTACTGCGCAGGCACCGGATGGACATGATTTTGTATTGAAGGGCAGCATGCAGGGAACCGGAACGATCTCTTCCAGCGACGACAGCTATTATCGTCTGAACGGACTGAACTGGGAACTGAACCAGCAGTGGAAGACTGACCCGAAGAAGATCGTTGTATCTTACAAGGAAGATATTGATCAGGGCGACATAGAGGCAAGAGGCATTCTGGAAAAGATGATGGCTGGACTGACGGATTCTTCCATGTTCCAGCAGGGTAATGTTTCACATTTCCTGCAGGCAATCACGACGAACATGGCGGTTGATACAAAGAAGAATGAAGTATTTGCGGCAAATCAGGATGATATCCGATATACGATCGATAACCAGAGAGCATCCATTTCCGGAGTCGATAAGAACGAGGAAGGTTCGAACCTGACGAAGTTCCAGGAACTGTACCGGCTGGCATCCCGAGTAATATCTGTATTAAATGAAGTGTATGATAAGTTAATTAATGAAACTGGGGTATAAAAGCCTTAACCTTGAAGGAGGCAGCAGCATATGAGAATTACGAATCAGATGATCTCCAATAACTCTCTGCGGAACATGCAGAAGACGATGGCAAATGTGGACAACCGCACAACGCAGATGGAGACAGGAAAGAAAATTACAAAGGCATCCGAAGATCCGGTTGTTGCCGTACGTGCGCTGAAGCTTCGTACGATGGTAACACAGTTGGAGCAGTACAAGGATAAGAACATCGGTGATGCGGAGTCATGGTTGAAGATCACGACAACTTCTCTCGATAACATCACTTCGCGGCTTGAAGATATCCAGAGCTACTGTACACAGGGCTCGACGGATTCGTTTAATACCTCCGATCGAAGTGCGATCATCGATGTATTAAAAGAGATGCAGGATATGATCAACAGCGAGGGAAATTCAACTTATGCAGGTCGGTATATCTTCTCTGGCTATAAGACGGATCGTTCCTTGGCATTCAACGAGACAGAGGACATCAAGAAATATTCTTATAAGATCACACAGCATCTGAATGCAGATGATCTCGATATGAAGACAGTCGTGTTAAATGGTGTGAATAGTGAAGATGTGGATGGGATTCTGGCAGGGACAAGTGCGTATGTGAAGCCGGATAAGCAACAGGTATATCGTCTGAATCTGGCATATGAAGGCATTTCTGATACGGACAGTCAGGGCAATGCAGCGCTTTCGCTGAAAGCATTGGATGCAAATGGCAACGCGATCGATCTGAGTGGATTTACTCAGACAGTGAAGACAACTGCAGATGCGGACACTTATTACAAGGTTGGACCAAACGATATCAACATCATTGAAGAGACCGGAGAGATCATCTTTGGTGAGAATGTGTATAATACACTCAAGCAGGCGGATGATATCGTGGTTGACTATGCGAAAAATAAATTTGAAGCAGGCGATCTTCGGCCGGAACATTATTTTGACTGTACACAGTACACCGAACAGTCAGATGGCAGTATCAAGACTGTAGATTATGATACATATGACCGGACACAGTCGATTTATTACGAAGTGAATTTCAGCCAGAGTATTCAGGTCAATACGGAAGGCAAAAATATTATCAATGATGATATGAGCAATAATATCAATGATCTGATCTATACGTTACAGGAACTGGATGCAGCAGAGAAGATGCAGACAAAACTCAAAAATATGCTTTCTGATAACCAGTATGCGTCTAACGATGATGCAGTCAAGCAGATCAATGCAATGCTGGATGATATCAATGTTGAGATCGCTATAAAAAAAGAGACGATGCAGAAGACGTTTGCGAAGAATATTACGAACTTCCAGGGATATATGGATCAGGTATCTGCAATCCAGTCTGATGTCGGAAGCCGTATGACGAAGCTAGATATGATTAAGACGCGTGTGACAGAGCAGTACAGTACATTCAAGGAATTAAAGTCCGAAAATGAGGATGTGTCCAGTGAGGAAGCGGCACTGAATTTCAAGGAAGCTAATGTTGTATACGAGGCAGCGCTCGCGGCTACAAGCAATCTGGTCAGAGCGTCGTTGATTGATTATCTGTAGAAAAGGTATTTTAGAAATGAGGGATAAAACATGGTAGCAGAAACGAGATTATTTGGCACGGTCGATATCGCAGAGGATAAGATCATTGAATTTCCAATGGGATTGATCGGCTTTGAGAATTTGAAGAAATTTGCAATTATATTTGATAGCGAGCGGGAGGTACGTTCGAAGATCAGTTGGTTACAGTCGATGGAGGAGCCGGCACTGGCGCTTCCAATCATTCATCCATCGGAATTGATCGACGATTATGGTCCAATCGTGGAGGATGAACTGATGAAGAACATTGGCGATCCGGCAGATGCGGATATTCTGATGTTTGTGACGCTGTCGATTCCTTCGGATCTGACGAAAATGACAGCCAATCTGAAAGCACCGATTATCATCAACACGGAGGGCAGAAAAGCCATCCAGGTGATTGTGGAAAATGAAGATTACAAAGTAAAATTTAATGCCTATGAGGCAATCCAGAAAATGAAAGAAAAGGCAGGTGAGTAATATGTTAGCACTATCCAGAAAACAAGGCGAATCCATCGTGATAGGCAATAACATTGAGATCACTGTGCTCGAGGCAAAGGGCGATCAGGTAAAGATCGGTATTTCTGCACCGAAGAGCGTACCTGTCTATCGAAAGGAAATTTACGCACAGATTCAGGAGGAAAACCGCGAAGCCGTGGCAAACCTTGATGTAGAAAGTTTGAAAAAACTCTTATAAAGTGGTAAAGTATGAGTAATTAGTTGACGATACAACTATTAGGAAAATGTTGCTATAGGTGTGTGCCGTTCATGGATGGAAGGCATACAAGTACACGCAAGGAGGCGTATAAATTATGGGAATGGATGGAATCGGAGGCGTAGGAGCCTTAAATGTAAGTTCACAGACACGTGTGACGCGTCCACAGGCTGAGACCGTTGACGTGAATACAGGAAGCACTGCAAATCAACAGGTGCAGGTAGCAAGCTTACCACCGGTCGGCGGCAAGGCGAACAGCAACAATAACAGCCAGCAGAATGGTCAGGATCGCGGCGCGGTACAGACCGATAAAGAGGTTGCACCGGACAAGATCAAGGCAGCGGTTGATGATCTGAACAAGACCGTAAAGCAGGCAAGTCCATTGCACCACACGCAGTTAAGCTTTAAGTACCATGAGGATACAAACCGTATTTCCATCACGGTTACAGACAGCGATACAGACGAAGTAATCCGAGAGATTCCGCCGGAGAAAACGCTCGACATGCTGGCAAAGGCATGGGAGATGGCAGGTCTTCTGGTAGATGAGAGAAGATAGGAGGTATCCATTATGGCAATGAGAATGACAGGCCTCATATCCGGTATGGATACAGAGAGCATGGTTAAAGAGTTGGTTAGTGCCAATTCTGAAAAAGTAAATAAGATCAAGCAGAAAAAGCAGGATGCCGAGTGGAAGAAGGAGATCTGGAGCGGATTAAATACGAAGATCTACAACTTCTACAAGACGCAGCTTTCTGCATTTAAGACGGTCAGCAACTATAAGACGAAGAAAGCAACGGTCAGTGATGAGACAAAGGTATCCGTCAAAGCAGGTTCCGGTGCGACAAACGGTACTCATTCGGTATCTGTCGAGCAGACTGCATCGTCAGCCTATCTGACCGGTGATAATATCAAGAAGTACGGGAAAACGTATACCACGTATAATGATGCCGGACTGTCTACAAAATTTGAGGATATGGTAGACGCGGATGGAAATAGTCTGAATCTGAAAGGACAGACGATTTCGTTCTCCGAAGGAACGGAAACGATCGAATTTGTACTTGGTGGCGAAGGTGAAAATGGCGTTGCTTCACTTTCTGAATTGAACGAAAAGCTGGCTGCAAATGAGAATTTCAAGGGGCTTTCTGCAAGCATTAAGGATGGGAAGCTGACTTTTGGAAATGCAACAGCCAAGACAAACGATAGTGGAGACCTGGTCGGAACAACATTTTTTGTGAATGCAGATGCATTTGGATTGTCTGGCGTGATTAGCTATAATAAAGATGCAGATGGTGGGAATACAAAGAGTGTCGACTTCACAGCAAAGGTAAAGCAGGACTTTACAAGTGCAGATATCTCAACTTCAACGAAGCTTGCCGATCTGGGTATCAAGGTTGGAACGACATTCTCTGTAAATGGACAGGATTTCGTGGTGGATGATAAGTCGACCATTGATGATTTTACGACAGCACTTTCCAAGATGGGTGTCTCTGCCAGCTTCGATGCAGCACAGGGCAGATTCTATATCAATGCATCCAAGACCGGTGCAGCGAATGATTTCAATGTGACATCGAGCGACAGCAATGCACTCGATATCCTTGGACTTGGCAGCGAGGCAACCAAGGTGGATGCACGGGATGCGATCATCTATTATAACAATGTAAAATATACCAGCGACAGCAATACGATGACAATCAATGGCATGACGATCACAGCAAAGGCAAAGACAGATACGGCGGTCAATATTGAAGTGGCAGCCGATACGGATGCTGCGTATGACAACGTAAAGAAGTTCGTGAAGGCTTACAATGAGCTGATCGATGAGATGAATAAATACTACAACGAGAAGGATGCCGGATACGATGCTCTGACGGATGATGAGAAGAGTAAGCTGTCCGATACACAGATCGAGAAGTGGGAAGAAAAGGCGAAGCAGGGTCTGCTCCGCCGTGATGATACGTTGCAGACACTTCTTACCAATATGCGTTCTACATTGAACAAAGGTGTAACAGTGACATTGGCAGATGGTAGTACAAGAACTATGACACTGGCATCCATCGGCATTGTAACCGGTGATTATTCTGAAAATGGTAAGCTTCATATCTTGGGTGATGAAGATGACGAGGAATATGCTTCCCAGGAGAATAAACTGCGGGCAGCATTGGAAGGAAATGATGATCTGGTAAGCCAGATCATTGGTGGAACATCTGAGAACAAGGGTGTCGGTACGCAGTTGTATGATTATCTCAGAAAATCCATGACACGTATTGAAGGTGTGCGTAGTACACAGACCTTCTACAATGATAAAACGATGGACAGCGAGATTGACGATTACGAAGACGAAATCGACAAATGGGAAGAGAAGCTACAGGATTTAGAGGACAAGTATTATAACCAATTCTCCAAGATGGAGTCTGCAATGGCGAAGCTGCAGAGCCAGCAGTCGTATCTGACATCCCTGTTCGGCGGTTGATGTATCAGAATATAGATACAGCATCAGATAAGAATTACCTGTTATAACAGCACGGAAAACGTGTGTGGTATAACAGCTATTGGAGGGGTATGAAATGGCATATAATACAGCGGCAAAAGCATATGGAAATAACCGAATTGAGACAGCGACACCGGCAGAGCTTACCTTGATGCTCTATGAAGGCGCGGTGAAGTTTTGCAACATCGCAATCGTGGCGCTCGAGAAGAAGGACTATGAGAAAACGAATGCGAATATCCAGAAGTGTCGGAATATCATAGTGGAACTCACATCCACATTGAATATGAAGTATCCTGTCGCAGAGGACTTCAAGCGGATGTATGATTATATATTCGCACTTCTTGTAGAGGCGAATATGAAGAAGGACATGGAGCTTCTGAATCGCGCACTCGAGGAGCTTCGTGGGATGCGTGATGTGTGGAAAGAGGTTATGAAGAAGGCCAAAGGTCCTCAGTTATCACTCAGCTAGGAGGCGGATATGGAACAGACCGGAACCTATGTGAAGATTCTGCGTGAATCATTGGAGCGAAAGCAGAGATATCTGACAGAGCTGTTGCAGCTTACAAATGAACAGTCGATGATTGCGGCAGCAGAGAAGTTTGACGATGCCCGATTCTCTGAAATCGTTGATAAGAAGGATATCTTGATTGACAATATCAACGAGATCGACAAGGGTTTCTCCGCAGTCTACGACCGTGTGCGGACGGAGATACAGGCAGATCCGGGTTCCTACCGGACAGATCTGAAGGCGATACAGGAGTTGATCCGCACCTGCGTGGATCTGGGGATGCAGATCGAAGCAGTGGAGGAACGAAACCGTGCGGCGATGGAACAAGTATTCGCTACGAAATTCCAAGGCGTGCGTCAGATGAAGCAGTCCAAAACTGTTGCAAATAAGTACTATAAGTCGATGGCAAACGGCATGGTAAATGACTCTTTGCTCTATGATAAAAAGAAATAAAAATAATTAAAAAAATTGAAAAAAGGGGTTAAGGATATCTATCCGGGACCGATATATAAGGTGTAAAGAACAAAACAAGTTCCAATAAACAAGGTTATTACCCGAGTGGGTTCTAACATACATACTATTCACGGGGCACAAGCCCCAGTACTTCTCGCAAGGACGCGGGAATAAATTCAAGGAGGAATTATTATGGTAGTACAGCACAATTTGCAGGCAGCAAACACAAACAGAATGTTAGGTCAGAATGTTAAGGCGGTATCTAAGTCAACTGAGAAGTTGTCTTCCGGATATCAGGTTAACAGAGCCGCTGATGATGCAGCAGGTCTTTCCATCAGTGAGAAGATGAGAAATCAGATTAGAGGTATTAACCAGGCTGTTAAGAACTCTGAGGATGGTGTATCTCTGATCCAGACAGCAGAAGGTAATATGAACGAGATCCACAGCATCCTTCAGCGTATGGGTGAGCTTGCTACAAAGGCAGCCAACGATGTTAACGCTACAGAAGATCGTAAAGCAATCGCAGATGAGATGACTGAGCTTAGAAATGAGATCGATTCTATCTCTTCTAAGGCAGCATTCAACGGCACAAAGCTTTTGACAGGTGATTTCAAGAGCAAGTTCCTTCAGGTTGGTGCAAATGCAAAAGAAAACATGGAAATTGCAATTAAGACCATGAACACAACGGCCTTAAAATTGAGCAAAGGAGATGTTAGTGTATCTTCACATGCGTTGGCATCACATGCAATGTCACAGATTTCATCAGCAATCAAGACTGTATCAGCAGCTCGTTCAGAGCTTGGAGCTAAGCAGAACAGACTTAACTACACGATCAACAACCTTGAGAACTACTCAGAGAACCTGACATCTGCAGAGTCACAGATCCGTGATACAGATATGGCTACTGAGATGACAAACTACACGAAGAATAACATTCTTCAGCAGGCAGCTCAGTCTATGTTGGCTCAGGCAAATCAGTCTACACAGGGTGTACTTTCATTACTTCAGTAATTGCAAATTATTGACAAGATATAGCTGGCTCGCTTGCGGGTCAGCTTATTTTGTTATAAGATAAAAGAGAGGGATAACTATGGACCAGAGAATCGGGGAAACATGTGACAAATTGACAGAAATTGCAGATACCTTATATCAGGGTAATACAGTGAAGGGAATCGCAGATATGGGAACGATCATTCCGGATCTGACGATAATCTGTGACTTAATACAGGATGAAGCGGTTAAAGTGAAATTGGTACAGGATGCGCTGACACCAATCCTACAGGCGATGGAAGCCCGGGATGGTATATTGCTTGCGGATGTAATAACGTATGAACTGCTTGAACTATTGCAGTCTCTTGAGGATTAAGTGATTATGATATATGAACAGAATTTAAGGCAATTAGAGTCCGCGCACTACGATATATATGAGAAAATAAGCGAACCGGATTTTACTTGGGATGAAGAACGGGCGCAGATGGAATATGCAAAAAATGGGGAACCGGTGCTTATATATATTTCGGATGATGGTTCGAAGGAATATCTGAGCTCTCGTTATAATCCGACGAGAGAAGCAGAAAAATATATGGAAGACAGCGTTGATTTGCCGGAAAAAGCGACGCTGGTGTTGATGGGATTTGGAAATGGTGCACATATTCGAGAATTTATGTCAAAATCAACGAGGGATGACACGAATTGTATCGTATTTGAACCGAGCAGGGATATATTCATGCGCGTCCTGCATGATATTGACATAACAGATATATTAGAAGATAAGAGAGTCCATATCGTGGTGAATGAGATAAATGATGAGATGGCTGGAATCTATGCGGATATATATATTTATTCGGAAAACCAGAAGACCAACAAGCATATTTCCCTGCCCAAATATCGACAGTTATTTTCGGAACCATGTAATCAGTTTCTGGAAATCTTAAAAAATAGATACGAAGATATCGAGGTTGAGAAAAATACGATACGCGTCTATGGAGAACAGGCAGCATATAATGGGATTCAAAATCTATGTTACCTGCCGGGGTGCTATAGCAGTGCGGAATACATAGGAAAGTTTCCGAAGGAACTGCCGGGAATTGTCGTTGCGGCAGGACCTTCTCTGGAAAAAAATGTGGAGCTGTTAAAAAAAGCAAAGGGACATGCTTTGATTATTGCCGTTGATACAGCGGTAAAGACGGTGATGCGTCATGGAATCATTCCGGATATGGTAATATCCATTGATAATCATAAACCAGTTCGACATTTTGAGGTTGCAGGATTGGCAAAGGTTCCTTTCTTAGCGGAAATGGCTATGAATACGGAGGTTTTGGAGTTCCTGCAGCCGGAAAAGCTTATCTTTTATTCGGCAGATACACCGGTGTGGGGTAAGCTGTTTAAAGAAGTGGGCAGCGAGATCCGACAGATCTATGCGGGAGGAACGGTTGCAATCGATGCGATGGCGAATCTGGTTGAATGGGGATTTCAGACAATTATCATGGTAGGACAGGATCTGATGCTGACGGACAATAAATTCCATGCCGGTGAAGGCGAGATAAAGGACATGTCAGACCTGCCATACAGAGTAGTAAAAGTAAAAGATATATATGGAAATGATGGTTATACGACTGCAGATTTCAATATTTATATTCGGGAGATAGCGAAGGTTGCCGGACGTTTTGATGTGAGATTTATAGATGCAACCGAAGGCGGTGCACTTATAGAGAATACAGAGATCATGACGCTGCAGGAGGCAATCGATACATATTGCACGAAAGCGTATGATATTGATGGTTTGGTAAATGATAATCGCCGCCTGTTTGTAGGATCGCAAAAGGAACTGCCACTGCAGAAACTGTACGAGATGAAAGAACATTTATCCAGTATGAAGGAATCTTTGGAACGTGGGATTGATGCCTGCGAGCAGGGACGCAGCTTGCTGGAACATAAGCAATATGATATACAGAAGCTAAAGGCAGTGAATGCAATTCTTGAGGACGTAGATGCCCAGTATGCGGAGTTTGATGAAAGCGTTTATGTATTGAAATGTGAACCGATGGGCTATTATGAGTTTGAGGATGCGTTTTACGTTGTCGAGGATGACCATATTCAGGAGGCTATCCGGATGTATGAAAAGTCTTCGAAGTATTACCAGAGTATCGCCGAAGGAATTTCCAAGGCACTGGTTATGGTCGATCAGGCGATTGCACGATGGAAGAGGATGTATGATCTGAAGTAGGAGAAGTCTATATGGACAAAGGTCAACTGTATCAATTAAATCAGCGGTTGCAATACCGGTGCCGGTGTGTGGTGGATGTATTAAGATGCCAGAACTATTATACAGGGATGCAATATCTGAAAAACATTCGAACAGATCTGGAACAGTTTGTCAGCTGTGCGATTCAGGATCCTGATATTCTGGGAGAGAATATGCAGTTGTCGCTTGTGCAGACACTACAGGCGGTGATGCAGGCACAGGAAAACGAGGATTATATATTGCTTGCAGATATTATAGAGATGCAGCTCCTGACCGATCTGGATATGATTCAGAATAACTTGCGGGATCAATTGGCTGTGTTTGATGATGAATCTGAAATCTGGGTGAAGAATATTGCATGGATAAATAAAGATACGAATCTGGTAGATACGGCTGTCCGGATTCAAGAGGTCTGCAAACGGCAGTCCGATGCGCTGGGACGAGAGATCTGGACGGAGCAGACAAATACGGGAGCTAAGACGCTTGCTGCGAAGGATGCGAGGGGCGTGTATTATTTTCATAGTAATGTTGATCCATATTATGAGGCACGGCTATTTGCAGATTGGTACTATACACCGGAAAAAAGGGAATACGTGGTATATGGTCTGGGACTTGGATATCACGTGGAAGCCCTTTTGGATATGGATGAATCGATTACAATCCGGGTTTTTGAACAGGATATCAAAGTAATCTATTATTTCCTGCGAAGCAGACTACAAAATAAGATATTAACGAATTCGCATATTGAGATAATGTACGATCCGGAATGGAAGGAATTTGCAAAAAACTTAGAGACGAATCCGGTTGTTGTGGTTCATTACCCGTCTTTACGCCATATCGGACAGAAAAATATTCGCGAACGGATGGAATATATGTTTATCCGCGATAGCGGGATTCGAAATCAGCATAATCTGATGGTGTCGAATTTTCGTGAAAACGAATTGCGTTGTATACATAATGTAGATGAATTGCAAGAACAATTTCAAGGGAAGCGAGCGGTGATTGTAGCGGCGGGACCATCCCTTGATCAAAATATAGATGCGTTAAAGCAAAAACCGTCGGATATATTGATAATCAGCGCGGGAACCGTTTTCCATAAGCTGATGCAATATGGTATAGGTGTCGATTACGTGATCGTATCCGATGCACAGCCGACGATTCGAGATCAGTTTTGCCGGGATTTTGATAGAAAAATACCGCTTCTGGTCTTGTCTACAGCCAGCAAGTGTGTGGCGACGGAATATGCCGGAGAAAAATATATCATCTATCAAAAGGACTATCCGTTGTCGGAGGATGCTGCACGCGTCAAACGATGCAATACCTATGAGACTGGCGGTTCGGTATCCACGACGGCACTTGATGTCTGTCTGCGATTGGGTTGTAAATCGGTTGCCTATATAGGATTGGATCTGGCGTATACGGAAAGCCGAAGACATGCGGCTGGAACGACAGGGGTAGAAAACATTGATACGACTGATATGAAACTGGTCGATGGATATGAGCTTGTAGATGTGGATAATATAAAACACATGCAGGTTGCATCCTCACATTTGTTCGATATGTATCGGCAGTGGATTGAGAAACGGGTTTCCAAAGCTTCCGTCCCTGTATTTGACGCAACCGAGGGTGGTTCGATTATCAAAGGGCTGGAAATCATAACATTGAAAGATTATTTGCAGAATAACTAAATGGGAGGAAATATAGATATGCTGAATGGAAAAAATATCTTGATTACCGGAGGAACCGGATCTTTTGGCAATCATTTTGTCGATTATGTGTTGGAGCATTATAAGCCAAATAAAATTATCATATATTCCCGCGATGAATACAAGCAGTTCATCATGGCGAACAAATATAAGGAGCATAAGGATGTGCTTCGATTCTTTATCGGAGATGTGCGGGATAAGGCGCGGTTTACGCGTGCGTTAAATGACGTGGATTACGTGATTCATGCAGCGGCGATGAAGCAGGTGCCGGCGTGTGAATATAACCCGATTGAGGCGGTTAAGACGAATATCAATGGAGCTATGAATATCGTGGATGCGGTATTGGATTCTCCATCCGTGAAGCGGGTGGTGGCACTCTCTACAGACAAGGCGGTCAATCCAATCAATCTGTATGGAGGAACAAAGCTGGTATCCGATAAGTTATTTATCGCAGCAAATGCATATGTGGGAAATCGGGATTTGAATTTCTCGGTTGTGCGTTACGGAAACGTAGCAGGCAGCAGAGGCTCGGTAATTCCGTTCTTCCAGAACCTGATTGATAAGGGAGAACGTGCACTTCCGATCACAGATTATCGTATGACACGGTTCTGGATCGATCTGGAGCAGGGTGTAGAGCTTGTTATTAAGGCTTTGTCTGAGGCAAGAGGTGGTGAGACTTTCATATCGAAGATCCCATCCTTCAAGATTACGGATCTGGCACAGGCGATGCTGCCGGGCTGTGAGATGCCGGAGGTTGGAATCCGGGAAGGCGAAAAACTGCATGAGGTTATGGTAACAAGGGAAGATTCCATGACGACATATGAGTATGATAAGCACTATATCATTTATCCGCATTTCGATTGGTGGAAAGATCGTGGAAATGTAACAGGAACGAAAGTAGAACAGGGATTTGAATATAGTTCGGGCAAAAATACCGAATGGCTGGATGTAGAGGCATTGAAAGAACGGCTGAAGAAGATGAAGGGATAAAAAGTGAAAAAATCAATGCAGATCGGTAAAAATTACATCGGACAGGGGCATCCAACCTATATTGTAGCGGAGATGTCAGCAAATCATAATATGGATTTTGAACGCGCGAAGGCAATTATAAAGGCAGCGGCGCAGGCTGGTGCAGATGCAATCAAGATTCAGACATATACACCAGATACAATTACGATCGAGAGTGATAAACCAGCCTTTCGAACAAAAGGAATCTGGGAAGGACGGACATTATATGAATTGTACGGAAAGGCATATACACCGTGGGAATGGCAGGAGGAGCTGCAGACCTATGCGCATGCGTGCGGGATTGATTTCTTTTCTTCTCCGTTTGATTTGACAGCGGTTGATTTCTTGGAAAATCTGCATGTACCGGCGTATAAGGTGGCATCCTTTGAGATTAATGATATTCCATTTATAAGAAAGATTGCAAAGACCGGGAAACCGATTATTATGTCCACAGGAATTGCGTATCTGGAGGATATTGATCTTGCGGTTCGGACATGTTTGGAAGAGGGAAATGATCAGGTGATTCTGTTAAAATGCATATCTTCTTATCCGGCACCTTACGAGAATATGAACTTGAATGTAATTCCGAATATGAAGGATACATTTGACTGCATATGCGGTCTGTCAGATCATTCGATGGGAACCGAAATTGCAGTTGCCGCAGTTGCGCTGGGAGCGAAAGTAATTGAGAAGCATTTTACCTTATGCAGAGCAGATGGCGGAGAGGATTCACAGTTTTCCATGGAACCACAGGAATTTAAGAGCATGGTACAGCAGATTCGAAACGTGGAGAAAGCGTTAGGGACTGTAACATATGCACTGAATGATGCGCAGATAGACAGCCGGATATATTCCCGATCCCTGTTTGTCGTGAAGGATATCAAGCAAGGGGAAGTATTCACTCCGGAAAATGTCCGGTCGATTCGCCCGGGGATTGGCATGCATACAAAGCATTGGGATGAAATTCTGGGAAAACACGCGCGATGCGATATTGAAAAAGGGACACCGATGGATTGGAAATATGTGGAGTAGGATATGACGGAACTGGAGCAGGCAATCAGTGAGAAATTTCATAGACCCTATGCAGTTTTTACGGGAAATGGAACAACCGCGATGTATCTGGCATTTCAGGCATTGGAGCTTCAAGCGAAGAAAGTTTTGTTCCCGGGGATTTCGTGTACGAACCCGGTAAATGCTGCTATTTTTGCGGGATACGAGGTCGATTTTTGCGATATCAATCTGAAAGATTATACTATTGATACAGATGAATTAGAGCGATTGCTTCGGACAGGACAGTATGGAATTGTGGTGCCTACACATATTTATGGACATCGATATGATGAAGAGAAAGTCCGGGATTTGTGCAGGGAATATCAAGCAGTGTTGTTTGAAGATGCAGCACAATCTTTTTATGTGAGTGAATCAGCAGATTTGTCAGTGATGAGTTTTGGACATACGAAGGTATGTGATACACCGCTTGGTGGAGGCGTGATTTTGACAGCGGATGCACATCTGGCGGAAAAGATAGCCGGGGGGCGTATGAAATTAGAAGATAAACAAAGTCTGCCGGATACATTATTTGATGAATATCGAGAACGGTATTACGCTATTACGAAAGCAGGATTGACCTGGGAAGAACACAACAAACGACTGAGAGAATTGCAGCTTGATAGCCGACAGTATTTTATATATGATCTGCAGGATAATCCGGCTATTATTAAAGAATTGAAAGTGATGGAGGAGACGGTTGAGAATCGACGACAAAAGGCACTTATCTATGAAAATGAGCTGCAGAAACCATATGTGATTCAGGCGAAGAAAGATGATCTTTTCTGCTGGCGGTATACGTTTTTGTATAAGGGAAATCGTGATGAACTTTTGAAACGCACGCGGGAAAGAGATATTGATATCAGCAGCTGGTATGTGTCTCTGGCGGGAATCTATAAAGGTGAGCATTTAAAGAATTCGGATGAATTGGAGAAGCGGGTTGTGAACTTGTGGGTGGATGCCTCGCATGGAGTAAAAAAGATTCGGGAGGACATTGCCTCGATCAACCGGATTATGGAGGAAGAATATGCAGGATAGCAGAAAGCAATGGACGACAATGCATCAGAATAACCGATACAGACCCAAGTATCCATCAGAGACGGTTGTACAGTTTGTCTTCCGCAATTTTGTCCGTGATGGAAAGACGAAAGTGCTGGATCTTGGATGTGGTGCAGGAAGACATATATTTTTTATGGGAAAAGAGAATATTATTCCGTATGGACTCGATTTCTCGGATGAAGGGATTCGTTATACGAAGGAGATGCTGATTGCACAGGGAATGGAGCAGTATGCGGAGAATGTGCAGGTTGGAACTTTGACGGAGCTGCCATATGAAGATGAGTTTTTTGATGGGATTGTATGTTATGGAAGTTTGTATTATCTGGATTGGAAATCGATAGGACAGGCTGTAACAGAGATGCGGCGTGTCTTAAAAAAAGGCGGGAAGTTGTTCCTGGTTGTGCGTTCTATAGAGGACTATCGATATAAAACGGAATGGGCATTGGAAGGAGAACCACATACGATTATTGTGCATGAGGAAGATGATAATAAATGTGCACATAGTGAAAATGGTATGTTGATGCATTTCTTCGATGAACAGGAACTGCGTGGATTGTTCGATAAGTTTGAACATTTGGAAATTGATTATATCAAAGAGACGCATGATAATCAGAAATTCTGTGACTGTAATTATATATTGACAGCAGAGAAGTAAAGGAGAGATGGAATGATGGTGCTTTCCGGACATCAGCCGAATTACTGGCCATATCCCGGCCTGATCGGCAAGATAATGAAATCAGACAAGTTTATGTTTGTAACAAAAGTTCAGTTTGAGAAGAAGAGCTGGCAGAAGCGAAATCGCGTCCGAACCAAAGAAGGTTGGACATATATACAGATTCCTACAATCACAAAGGGAAAGATGGAGCAGAATATCTGTGATGTCATGCTCAACAATACGGAAGATTGGAAAGAAAAAAATTATAAAACGATTTCTCTTCTATATGGAAAATCGCCATATTGGAAAGAATATAAAGATTTTCTGGAGGATCTGTATTCCAGAAATTGGGATCGGTTAATGGACATTGATATCTATATTATGGAATATTTGTTTCGACTGCTGGATGTTCAGACGGAAATTTTATATGACCGGGATTATGAGTTTGAAGGGAAAAAGACGGATATGCTGGTAGATATGTGCAGGAAGACCAGATGCGATACCTATCTATCCAATCTCGGGAGTTCTGCATATGTGGATATATCCTGCTTTACAACGCAGGGATTAAATCATCGGTATATTAATTATGTGGGAGAACCATACAAGCAGCAGTTTCCGGGATTTGAGGATGGACTTACAATTCTGGATATGCTTATGAACTGTGGAACAGAAAAAACAAAAGAGATACTGATGAAAGATTCGAATTACCAGTTTAGTGAGATAAATAAAGATCTATAGGCAGGTGCTCATATGAAAAATACAGTGGCAGTCATAACTGCTCGTGGGGGAAGTAAAAGAATCCCGAAGAAAAATATAAAAGAGTTTTGCGGGAAACCGATCATAGCATATGCGATTCAGGCAGCGATTGCAAGCAACATATTTGATGAGGTTATGGTATCTACGGACAGCGAAGAAATTGCAAAGATCGCACGAGACTATGGTGCCGTTGTGCCATTCATGCGCAGTGAGAAAAATGCGGACGATTATGCAACGACGGAAGATGTGATTATGGAGGTTGTAAATCAGTATAAGGAGCGGGGAAAAGCGTATGCATATGTATGCTGCTTATACCCGACAACACCGTTTATAACCAGTTCAATCCTGAAGGAAGCAGTGAAAATTATGGTGCAGGAAAATCCTGCAGTCGTAATACCGGTTGTGCAATTTTCATATCCTCCACAGCGTTGTTTTGTCATTGATGAAAATGGGTATGCAAGGTTTAAATATCCGGAATATGTAAAGACCCGCTCGCAGGATTTGGAGAAGCAATATCATGATGCAGGACAGTTTTATATTTATCATGTGGAAAAGCTGTTTGCGCATAATGGTATCATTGAAGATGATTTTAAACCAATCATACTTCCGGAAATGTGTGTGCAGGATATAGACACGTTGGATGACTGGAAGATGGCAGAGATGAAATACCGATTGGTACATAGCGAGGTATAATAACATGATTTATATTCGTACTGATGCGAATCATGAGATTGCAACCGGACATGTGATGCGCTGTCTGACAATCGCCGAAGAATTAAAACGGGAAAATAGAGACGTTTGCTTTGTGGTTTCAGACGAAGCATCGTTACCACTTATCAGGCAGAGAGCATATCCTGCCTTAGTTATGCAGGATGATTGGAAATCTCCGGATATAGACCGAGAGTTTTTCGAACTATGTAAACGTGCAGGCAAGCAGGATATTTTACTTGTCGATTCATATTATATTACGAACGAATATCTGAAGCGGATGAAGTCGATATTCAAAATCGTAGTGTTTGATGATTTATTTTCTGAGAAAAAAGATGCAGACATTCTGATCAATTATAATGCGTTTTACCGGCAGTTTGATTATGCAGAGAGATATAGAGATTCCAATTGCAAATTGTTATTGGGAGAAAAATATGTTCCATTACGTGAACAGTTTCGGGAGACAGAAAAGCAGGAACGAGTGCGTGATTGCGCAGGGATGGAAGTCCTTCTGATGTGCGGAGGAGGCGATCGGTACAATATGATTCTGGGTGTGTTGCAAGACCTATATCAACACGAAGAATCGACGTTTTCCAGATGTAATTGGAATGTTGTGATCGGAAGCTATTATCCAAGTAAGGATGAACTTACCGCGTTTGCAGATATGCATGAAAATATTTCTGTGATGGAAAATATATCTAATATGGCAGAGGTGATGAGCCGGAGTGATCTGTGTGTAACGGCTGCAAGCACGGTGCTTTATGAGTGTTGTGCTATGTTGGTTCCTACGATATTTTTTGTTGTTGCGGATGATCAGATTTACGATGCAGAGTGTTTTTCGAAAGATCAGATGATGTTGTATTGTGGGAATTTTGCGACAGAGAAAGAAGAATCTTTGATACAGTTTGAAAAGCAATTCCCATTGACGATATTGGATCAAGTGAGGCGGCAGGACATGAAAGAGAAAATGCGCGGGTTTTCAGATGCGAATGGCGCGAAGAGAATCGTTGCGGCGATGTTAGATAGAGAATGAGCCAAAGGAGGAATGATATGAAAAATGCAATTATATTAGCTGCAGGAAAATCAAATCGTTTCGCTCCTTTTACGTATGAAAAGCCAAAGGGGTTATTTAAGGTTCGCGGAGAAGTATTGATTGATCGGCAGATAGAACAGCTGCGGGCGGCTGGAGTTCAGCAAATCGTAGTTGTTGTTGGATTTATGAAGGAACGCTTTTTCTATTTGGAAGAAAAGTATGGTGTTATTTTAGTTGTCAATAATTCGTTTGCAACAAAGGGAAATCTATATTCTCTTTATGTGGCGAGAGCATATCTGGGGAATACATATATTTGCTGTGCAGATCATTATTTTCTGGAAAATCCTTTTCTGAACGATGATGATAAGTCTTATAGAGCCTGTGTGTGGAAGCATGGGAAGTTCGATGAATTTGCAGTTTCTATTTCAGATGTATCGGCGATAACTTGTTTTTCTGTCGGAGGATCTGATTCCTATGCGATGGTGGGACCTGCATATTTCTCAGAATCATATTCTCAAAAGTATGTACAGCTTATGGAGAAGGAGATTGATGATTTCGGTGTAGGGAATATGTTCTGGGAAGAGTTTTATGGCAGACACAGGGATAGTCTTACCTTGTATGCAAAAATATACCCGGAGGAAATATTGCAGGAATTTGAAAGTGTGGATGATCTGCGGCAGTTTGATCAGGATTTCTTAGATAATATTGATTCCTCCATTATTCGAAATATTGTATCCGTGTTACACTGCAACCCACATGACATATTAAATATTGAGGTCATACAAAAGGGATTGACAAATGTATCATTTAAATTTAGCGTAGGCGGAAAAACATATGTATACCGTCATCCAGGAGGAACAGCGGTAAATCTGGTCGATCGGAAGTCTGAACTTTTGGCACAAAAGAAGGCCTATGAGTTAGAGCTGGATGCGTCATTTATCTATATGGATGTCAGTGGCTGGAAATTATCATATTATGTGGAACAACTTATAGAGTGTGATTTAAGGGATGCAGATGTCCGACAGAAAGCTATGCAATATCTGGATAAGCTACATAAGGTTGTAGATATAGACGGGATGAAGCGATTCGATACGTATGAAGAAGCCATAAAATTGATGCAGTTTGCAACGGTATCAAAAGGAAATCTATTTGAAGAATTTTCGGATTTTGTAACGAACAACAAAAAACTGCATCAATATGTGCAGAACGATGGACTTGCAAGATATGCAGTATGTCACAATGACGTATATAGTCCGAATTATCTATTTACGCAGGATAAACAACTGTATTTGATTGATTGGGAGTACGCAGGTATCAATGATGTGGCAAATGATATAGCGTGTATTCTTTGTCGGGGGGATTATACGGATGCAGAGGTGGAGCAATATCTGGAGGAGTATGTCGGTAGATCCTTGACAAAGGAAGAACATAGGCATTATATCGCTTGTATTGCGCTGTGCTCGTTCTACTGGTTTTGCTGGGGACTGTACAAAGGGGCAGTTAACGATGATGATGGCTTTTTCTTCCTGCCGGCATACAGAAGCTGCCGCCGGTATACAAAGCAGGCATTGAAGGAATACGAGGAATAAATGATGAATATAGCAATGATTCTGGCTGGCGGATCCGGAACGCGCCTGGGCGCAGATCGCCCGAAGCAGTTTGTGGAGATTCTCGGGAAACCGGTTCTCGTTTATACAATTGAAATATTTCAAACGCATGCAGCGGTAGATGCAATTGAGATTGTCTGTCATCCGGACTGGCGGGAATATCTCGCAGAGCAGATTGACAAATACAATCTGTCGAAGGTGCAGTGGATTGTAGATGGTGGCGACAGTTTTCAGACATCCGTGATGAATGGTATGCATTTTTTGAAAGAGCGGATATCCTTGGAGGATATTGTAATGATTCAATATGGTGCTGCTCCGTTTACAAGCGGGGAGATTGTATCCGATAATCTTCGTATTTGTAGACAGCATGGGATGGCGGCTGCATGTACACCGTGTTATCAGTTAATGGCGACGAATGACGGAGCTGGAATCAGTGAAAATTGGGTGGATCGGGATAAGTTTATCCAGATTGCATGCCCACAGAGCTTTCGCTTCGAATACCTTCTGGATATATATGAACAGGCAGAAAAAAAAGATTTGTTGAAGAAAACCGACCCGCATACAACTAGCTTAATGGGAGCACTTCATCTGCCGATATATCAATCGTATAGTAATCAGACGAATATTAAAATAACAACCAAAGAGGATTTGGATTTGTTTGAGGGATATGTATGGAAGCGGCAGCAGGATGACCTGACAGGAGAAAATGTATAATGCAGAAGAAAAAGAAAGTAAATAAATCTGAGTTTATAATGAAACGAAAAGATAATTATTGGTGGGAACAGACATTGGTGAAACTTCAGAAGCCGTTGATTATTCGACTGGTTGATTCTCCGATTACTCCTAATATGGTTACGTTGTTCAATATGTTGGTTGTGTTGCCGGTTATATGTGTAGTTGCCTATTTCCGGATATATTATCTTCTTGCTATCCTGATTCAGATTTATGCTTGCTTGGATATTGTGGACGGAAATCTTGCCAGAAATAAGAATATGAAATCTGAACTTGGAAGGAAATTGGATATTCTTGCGGATACAATTTTTTATACCGTAGGATATGCATTTGTTGGAATGGGGATGAAGGTTCACTGGGGATGGATAGTAGTATTTATAGGAGTACAGCAGATATATGGAATTATAGCCACATTTTTCATTGTTCCGAGATTGCGGAGAATAGAGAATTTTAAACATACGAAAGTAAAGCAGTTTTTCTTCGATAGAGGGATTATTTTCGGAATGGATGCGATTATGGAAACGCTGATTACATCGATCCTTTTGTTACTTCCAATACGTAAAGGAATCTTTATTATTTGTCCTATTTTGTGGGGGATAGATTTGATATATAGACTGTATGAGTTGCTGTGGGTTAATAGAAATGCGAGGTAACAGACATGGAAAAACTAGCGATAAATGGTGGAACACCGGTGCGGGATACAAAGATATACTACGGAAAGCAGTGGATTGACGAGCAGGATATTCAGGCGGTTGCAGATACTTTGCGGAGTGATTATGTAACCTGTGGCCCGAGGACGCAGGAACTTGAGCGAGCATTAGAGCAGTATACAGGGGCGAAGCATGCGGTAGCAGTCAGCAATGGAACGGCGGCGTTGCACTGTGCCTGTATGGCAGCAGGAATCGGAGAAGGGGACGAAGTTATCACGACCCCTCTTACATTTGCGGCAAGTGCTAACTGTGCACTTTATTGTGGCGCGAGACCGGTGTTCGCAGATGTTGAAATGGATACATACAACATAGATCCGAAAAGCATAGAGGCAAAGATTACGGACAGGACGAAGGCCGTTGTGGCAGTTGATTTTACCGGACAGGCAGTTAAGCATAAGGAAATCCGGGAAATCTGTGACAGACATCATTTAATCTTTATAGAGGATGCGGCGCATGCGATAGCAACGACGTATGATGGTGTGCAGGTTGGAAATCTGGCAGATATTACGACATTCAGCTTTCATCCGGTTAAGACGATTACCGGAGGAGAAGGCGGTGCCGTCTTGACGAACAGCGATGCGCTATATCAGAAAATCAATCTTGTGCATACACACGGAATCACACACGCCCCAGCACTTATGGAGGAACCGGTACATGAAGGCCCTTGGTATTACGAACAAATCATGCTTGGCTATAATTACCGAATCACGGATATTCAGGCAGCACTTTTATGCAGCCAGTTAAAAAAGCTGGATGCATTCAAAGTGAGAAGAAAGCAGATTGTGCAGATGTATGATGAAGCATTTGCGAAGCTGCCGGAAATAATTGTGCAAAAGGAAATCCCGGAATCAGACACGTGCAGACATCTGTATATTATTCGATTGGATCTGGAGAAATTGTCATGTACCAGACGTGAGTTTTTTGATGCGATGAGTGCGGAAAACGTGCAGTGTCAGATTCATTATGTGCCGGTATATTGGTTTCCATATTATCAGAAGCTTGGCTATGAGAAAGGCATATGTCCGGTTGCAGAGGAGATTTACAAAGGCATCATGAGCATTCCTTTATATCCGAAGATGACAGACAAGGATGTGCAGGATGTGATACAGGCCGTGACCAAGGTCGTGGGGAATTATCGTAGATGAGAATGGGGGAGAAATAAGATGGATAAAACGATAACATGGATACAGAAAATATTGCGAATATGTGCGCATATGGACGATTATACTGCGGAAGATGCGCAAATGATTTTCCCGGATATACATCATGAATACGCACAGCTTTCAGTGCAGGAACAGCAAAAGATCAAGGATATACTGCTGAGCCAGCTTGAAAAGAGTGACCTGTTGTTTGTGCTTTCGATATTGATACAAAATGGGGCGGCAGATGTGTGGATGCCGTTGGCATTGCAAGTCGCAGAGGCATTAGATTTTGATTCTGTGATACGTAGTATGTTAGAGGTACAAGTGAATGCGGTGAGTCATACACGGTATTTAGAAGCCAGAGCGTTTCATGTCAATACTGTTCGGAAGTGGGAGAAAGAAATCCCGATTATGCAGACGTATAGAGAGGTTGCAGATCGAAATCAAAATAGGATCGTGATTGTGACAGAACAGTTGATATCTGAGCTGCACGCACCAACAAAAGCAGTTTTGGAAATGGCGTATCTTTTGAAGCATGTCATGGGGTATGAGGTTTTGCTTGTAGTGCTTCCATGTAATGCTGGAGAGACATACGATCTTTGGTATAAATCGTGTGCGATGAATGCGGACGATAGTTATGAGACTGCTCCAATTAGGAGGAGCTATAAAGGAGAAGAATTTTTTGGATATCAAGTCAGCATGGAAGTAGGGAATGTCCGGGATTATTCTATGATATTGTCCTATATTCTTGAATGGAATCCGTTATTTGTATTTAGTATGGGAACTATAAATCCGGTGGCAGATGTGCTGTCGAAATATACGACAGTTGTTGCGCAAAGCATGTCTACAGTATTGCCGGTGTCTGAGGCGCAGATCCTTATTGATCTGGGAGAAAATGATGCATTACTCGCGCAGCTTCCGCAGAAATTTGTGCGGTTTTCGAAGGTTTCACATTATTTTGGGGAACCAAAGATGGTTCATACAAGAGAGATGTATGGAATCAAAGACGGTCAGTTTGTCTGTGTCGTCGTGGGAAACCGGTTGGAACAGGAACTAGATGAAGCATTCATCCACCTGGTGCAGAGTATAACGAGGCAAAATCATGAAGTGGCATTTGTATTTATTGGTGGTTTGGAAGAAAAAAAGAAGCTCTTGCAAGAGGCTATATCGCAGGAACAATTGTACTTTGTAGATTATTGCACAGACCTGTTGGGAATATATAGGATTATGGACTTGTATGTAAATCCAGACCGAAACGGTGGCGGGTATAGTGCAGCAATGGCGCTTGCGTCGAGTCTGCCGGTAATTGCGCTTGATCATGGAGATGTATCACTTCATGCGGGCTCTGATTTTCTGGTTTCCGATTACAACGAGATGCAGCAGAAAATTTTGAGATATGCAGAGGATTCGATGTATAGAGCACTACAACAGAAACAAGCAGAAAAATGTGCTGAATCAATGACAGAAGATAATATGTATCAGGGTATGCAGGACAATATAAACAAGATAATAAAAGAGATAATGCAGTAAAAATTGATCAGCATAGAACAGAAAGAGTGGGGAATGAATGATAAGCTTTAATGTACCGCCCTATACGGGGAAAGAATTAGAATATATCAAACAGGCAGTTGAAAATAAGAAGATATGCGGAGATGGGGAATTTACAAAAAAATGCTCCGCATGGATGGAAGACCGTTTTGGCGTGCAGAAGGTGCTGTTGACAACAAGTGGGACAAGTGCATTGGAAATGGCTGCGATTTTATGTGATCTTCATATGGGAGATGAAGTGATACTTCCAAGCTATACGTTTTCAAGTACCGCGACTGCGATTGTATTGACAGGGGCTACGCCTGTTTTTGTAGATATTAGACCGGATACAATGAATATCGATGAAACGAAAATAGAAGCTGCGATTACAGATAAGACGAAGGCAATCATGGTTGTTCATTATGCAGGCGTTGCCTGTGAGATGGATACAATCATGGATATTGCAAGGCGATATCGTCTCAAGGTGATTGAGGATGCTGCCCAGGGTATTATGAGTACATATAAAGGCAGATATCTTGGAACAATCGGAGATTTTGGGTGTTTTTCCTTTCATGAGACAAAGAACTATTCGATGGGAGAAGGTGGAGCGCTGGTAATCAACGATTCTAAGTATATAGAGAAAGCGGAAATTTTGAGAGAAAAAGGGACAAATCGATCAAAATTCTTCAGAGGCCAGGTAGATAAATATACATGGGTGGATTTTGGCAGCAGCTATTTGCCAAGTGATTTAAATGCGGCATATTTGTATGCACAGTTAGAGCTTGCAGATGAGATTAATATGAACCGTATGGATTCATGGAGATTTTATAATAAACAGTTAAAACCTTTAGAAGAACAAGGCTTGTTGGAACTGCCTAAAATCCCGGAAGTATGTGAACATAATGCTCATATGTTTTACATAAAGACAAGAAATATTGAGCAGCGATCTTCAATGATTGCATATTTGAAAGAGAATGGTATAACTGCTGTGTTTCATTACATTCCGCTTCACTCTGCGGAGGCAGGGATGCGGTTTGGAAGATTTTCCGGCGTTGATGCTTATACGACCGTAGAGAGTGAACGATTGGTACGGTTACCATTATATTATGGATTGTTGCCGGAGGATCGGGAATATATCGTAAATAAGATAAATGATTTTTATTGCAGCTAAGAGAACGGAGATGTGTAGAAAGCAATGAAGATTGTCGATGCAATATGGGAAAAGAGAAATCTTGAAACCAATACAATAGAGATTACAATCGAGGAACATGACACAGCGGATCGGGTAAGCCATATATTGCAGGATCAGAGTGCGGGATATATGGTAGTGAAGCTTCCGGTCTCAAGGACGGATTTGATCTTTCAGCTTCAGGATTTGGGATATGCATATATAGAAGATATGGTAACGTTGTATCATGATCTGCATGAAGTAAGTTATTCGCCGATTCAGAAAAGGCTTCGGGATGCAGTCGATACAGCAACCATGGACAAGGCAGATGTGGATGTTCTGTGTGGGGAAATCCGGAAGGGAATGTTTGACAGTGACCGTATTTTTCTGGATCCTTATTTTACATGGGAGATGGCTAAAAAACGATATGTAAACTGGGTACAGGATGAGTATGCGCGGGGAACAGAATTTGTAAAGTATCTATATAAGGATAAAGTGATTGGATTTTTTGCGTTGAGGGAGGCAGAGAACAAAGAATATGATTCTTTCCTCGGCGGAATGTATAAGGAATATCAGAAAGGCGGTTTGGGAACAGTCGTAAAGGTTCCGCAGGCGGTGAAGGAACGAGGCGGGAAAAAGGTTCGGGCGAGTGTATCGACGAATAACATTTTTCAGCTTCGCGCATTGACAATGAATGGTTATATACCAGAGAGTATTATACATACATTTATCAAACATAATTAAGGAGAACGGATTATGACAAATAAGGAAAAATATGTAAATGCATTTGTGGAGACGTTTGGAATTAGTGAGGATATTTTGCCGGGATTGGAATATCAGGCAATCCAGCAGTGGGATTCTGTTGGGCATATGGGATTGGTTGCAGCGATTGAAGATGAATTTGATATTATGATGGATACGGATGATATTATTGATTTTAGTTCGTTTGAGAAAGGGATTGAAATATTAAAGAAATATGATGTGGAGATTTGATCGATACGAAAGTAATAATGCAATCATAGATGAATATGGTTCGATGGTAACTTATGGAGAGCTAATACAGGCCGGAAATCAATTGGCGGCAGCTGTTGGCAGAAGAAGTCTGATTTTTTGTCTATGTCGGAATTCAATTGGTTCAATTGTGGGATATGCTTCATTTATTCAACATGGCAGTGTCCCTGTTTTGTTGAATGCGAATATGGAAAATACTTTGTTATTGGAACTGTTGCAGAGATATCAGCCGGAGTTTATCTGGGCTCCTGTGGGTATGGCACCAAGTCTGGATGGGATGCAGGAAGAAATAATATTATACGATTATGTATTGCTTCGAACCCCATATAAGCTGGAACATACACTGTATGACGAGTTATGTTTGCTTTTGACAACGTCAGGGTCGACCGGAAGCCCAAAGTTTGTAAGACAAAGCTATGAGAATGTTCAGTCAAATGCGAAAGCAATCGTGGAGTATCTGGAACTTTCAGAGACAGAGAGACCAATCACAACTTTGCCTATGAATTATACCTATGGATTGTCAATTATAAATAGTCATTTTATGGTCGGAGCGACTTTACTGGTAACAGAAAAAGGATTGATGCAAAAGGAATTCTGGTCGTTTTTTAGGGAATATGAAGCAACCTCTTTTGGAGGGGTGCCGTACACTTATGAAATGCTTGACCGGCTGCGGTTTTATCGTATGGAGCTGCCATCTTTACGATATATGACGCAAGCGGGAGGAAAATTGATTCCGAAGCTGCATAAGAAATTCGCAGAATATGCAGAAACAATGCATAAGAAGCTTGTTATTATGTATGGTCAGTGTGAGGCAACAGCACGTATGGGATATCTGCCGGCCGATAAAGCTTTGGAAAAGTGTGGTTCTATGGGAATTGCAATTCCGGGTGGGCGTTTTCGTTTGATTGATGTAAAAGGAAATGATGTGACTATACCGCAAGTCACAGGAGAACTTGTTTATGAGGGGCCAAATGTTACACTTGGATACGCAGAGTGTGTTGATGATTTGGCGAAGGGGGATGAACGCAACGGTATTCTGCAGACCGGCGATATGGCTCGGATGGATGAAGACGGGTATTATTATATTGTTGGCAGAAAAAAACGATTTCTTAAGATTTATGGAAATCGGGTCAATCTCGACGAGATTGATCGATTGATTAAAGGGCACTTTGGTATAGAATGTGCAAGCGCAGGGGTGGATGATCATATGTATTTATTCGTAACCGATGCAGCATATGCAGATCCGGTTCGGGCATTTATAGCAGATATGACAAAACTAAATCCGGCAGCCTTTAAGACGATCGTGATAGGTGCGATACCGAAAAATGATGCCGGAAAAACTTTATATAATGAGTTGACAAAATATTACAGTTAATCAGTTTGATAGTGGGAGCCGAATAAAAATGGACTATAAAGAGTTGTTGAATATATCTCCGTTTTCTTTGGAAAAATCACAAAAGCAGAAGCTTTTAACACAAAGATTAACAGAGCTTACAGAATTTCATAAAAAGAATTGTGCAGAATATGCAAAAATCCTGCAGAGCTTACAATTTGATGCCTGCCGAGTTGAGACATATGAGCAGCTTCCTTTTCTTCCTGTTCGATTATTCAAGGAACTTAGTCTAAAGAGTGTATCGGATGAATTGATTGTAAAGACTATGACGTCATCCGGCACGACCGGACAGGCCGTTTCCCGGATATATTTGGATCGTACAACTGCTTCGAATCAGCAAAAGACGATGGTGAAGATTGTAAATGAATTTACAGGTTCCGGCAGGATGCCGATGATTATTCTGGATTGTCCATCTGTATTGAAAAATCGAACTATGTTTTCTGCGAGAGGGGCTGGTATTTTAGGCTTTTCTATGTTTGGGTCAAAGATAATCTATGCCCTGAATGACAATATGGAGTTGGATGTCGAAGGGCTTCGCGCTTTTTTAGAGAAATATGCAGGTCAAAAAATTCTGCTTTTTGGATTCACATTTATGATATGGCAGTATTTTTATAAGGAACTGTTACGCTTGAAGGAGCAGGGTATTTTGTTTGATCTATCGAATGCTGTGTTGATTCATGGAGGCGGTTGGAAGAAGCTGATTCATGAAGCGGTTAGACCTGAGCAATTTCGAGAGCGGTTGGGGGAAGTGTGTGGCTTGTCAGATGTGCATGATTATTATGGTATGGTAGAACAGACCGGATGTATTTATATGCAGTGTGAATGTGGGCATTTGCACGCAAGTATTTTTTCGGATGTGTTGGTTCGCAGACCGGAAGACTTTTCTCTTTGTGAAATAGGAGAGAGGGGGATTATTCAGGTTATATCAACGATTCCCGAGTCTTATCCGGGCCATTCCTTGATTACGGAGGATGAGGGGATGCTATTGGGGGAGGATGATTGCCCGTGTGGGAGAAAAGGAAAATATTTTAAAGTATTCGGACGGCTGAAAAATGCTGAAATACGGGGGTGTAGTGATACCTATGCAGCAGAATTTAGTAAGTGAAAATGATATATCTGTATTGGACAGCGTACAATTTTTGGTTGGAGATGCACTGTTAGTTAAGAGAATGACACGGATTCCTGTTTTAGAGCCTTTTTCGGACTTGGTTGTAGATTATTTGAATATGGTATCTAAGTCTTTGCTCGCCTCATCAGAGGCAAAAGCATATCCTGATATTGTGACGTTTGCATTTTGGATTCGAAAGGCACATTTAACAGAGCTGAAGAGAAAGTTTGTGGATAAAGATGGCGATATTCATGTAGGCCGTGGGATAACCTTTCATATTGCGCCATCGAATGTTGCGGTTAATTATGCGTATTCTATGGTAGCAGGTCTGCTTACCGGAAATGCTTGTATTGTCCGGGTCCCTTCAAAGGAATTTCCACAAGTTAGGATAATAAATGATGTATTGAATGCGTGTCTGCGGACATTTGAGGATGTAAAACCATATGTATGCCTTGTACAGTACGGACATGACAAGGCTGTAAATGATTGGTTTTCTCAAATAGCAGATGTACGAGTAATTTGGGGCGGGGATGCTACAATCTCGGAGATTCGTCAATCACCAATCAGACCGAGAACGGTGGAAATCACATTTGCTGACAGATATTCATTGGCAGTGATTGATAGTGATGTTTATATGAATCTGGAAAAGAAAAAAGCGTTTGCACAGGATTTTTATAATGACACCTATCTTTCTGACCAAAATGCGTGTACAAGCCCAAGTGTTTTGATTTGGCTTGGTACTAAAAAGGAAGAGGCTAAACAGCTGTTTTGGGAGTATGAGCACAAGCTTGTGAAGGAAAAATATCAATTTCAGCCGATTATGGGTATTAATAAGCTGACAAACAGTTACCTGGCAGCAATCGGACTAGAAAAGGCAGAACTCATAGACATGGGAGACAATTATATTACGCGGATGCATGTAAATAATGTGGATGCTTCGCTGATGCAGTGGAAGAGCCATTCGGGATTTTTCTTTGAGTATGATTGCGACGATATTATGGAGATTCGAAATTTGTGTGATAATACACATTGCCAGACAATCGGCTATTTGGGTGACCGGAAAAATCTTACTAAACTGCTTCTGTCTGGAATTAAGGGTGTGGATCGAATAGTTCCGATTGGAAAGACAATGGATTTTGAATTAATATGGGATGGTTATAATATTATGGAGTGCTTGACAAGAACCATAAGAGTTGGGATATAGAGGAGTCAGTTGATATGTTACAAGGAAAAACGGCGGTAATAACAGGAGCTAGACGAGGAATAGGGAAAAAGACAGTAGAAATATTTGCAAAAAACGGTGCAGACATTTTCGCTTGTGCAAGGACACAGGATGAAGGCTTTGAACAGGAGCTGGAGATATTGGCACAGGAAAACGATGTTCGAATATTTCCGGTTTATTTTGATGTAGTTGACGAAGCTACGATTAAAGAAGGAATTAAATTAATTCGCAAACAGAGCAAACAGATTGATATTTTGGTTAATCTTGCAGGGGTTGCAGACGCCAGCACTAGTTTTCAGATGTCTTCTATAGAAAAGATGAAGCATGTATTTGATGTGAATTTTTGGGGGACAACGTTAATGACCCAGTATATTTCAAGGTTGATGAGCAGAAATCATAGTGGAAGCATTATTCAAATTGCATCGGTGGCTGCGTTGGATGGAGTACCGGCACAGTATGAATATGCGGCGAGTAAGGCAGCTATCTTAGGTGGAGTAAGACAACTTGCACATGAACTGTGGCAGTATGGTATTCGCGTAAATGCAATAGCTCCGGGAGTCTGCGATACAGATATGGGAGATCAAATAGAGAAATCGCTGAAGGAACGCGTTTTGGAAAATACGATTATGAAAAGAGCGGGAAAACCGGAGGAAATCGCAAATGTTATTGCATTTCTTGGAAGCGATCTTTCAAGCTATATGACAGGGCAGATCATTCGTGTAGACGGGGGAATTTAAGCTATGATAGAGAGATGTCGGAAAGCGGCAATGAATATCAGGAAAAATATAATTCAGATGACTTATGAGACTGGAAATATAGGCGCGCATCTAGGCGGGAGTCTGTCGATGGCAGAAATGCTGGCAGCATTATATTGTGGTGTTCTTCGTTATGATCCCGCAAACCCGGAATGGGAAGGCAGAGACCGCGTGATATTGAGTAAAGGACATGCAGCTTTGGCACTTTATCCTGCGTTGGTTGAGGCAGGGATTATTTCGGAAGATTGTCTAAAGGAATTCAAGAAAAATGGATCTAAATTATCCGGACATCCTTCTTTAAATGGATTGCCGGGTATTGAATATGCAAGTGGGAGTTTAGGACAGGGATTATCGCTTGGCGTTGGGACGGCATTGGCATTAAAAAGGAAGAGGAACAATGAGTCACGTGTTTTTGTGTTTTTAGGCGATGGAGAATGCGATGAGGGAGCTGTGTGGGAGGCAGCGGCGAGTGCGGCACATTTTATGCTTGATAATGTAGTGGCAATTGTCGATATAAATCGGATCCAGTATGATGGTTATACAGATGATATTATGAATATGTGTCCGATGGAGGAAAAATGGAAGAGCTTTGGTTGGGATGTGATGAAAGTAGATGGACATGATATAACCGCTTTGCTCCAAGCGTATAACAAAAAGCCCAAAAAGCCATTTGTGATTTTAGCAGAGACAATAAAGGGAAAAGGAGTTTCCTTTATGGAGAATAATTGGAGATTCCATAATGCAAGGTTATCACAACAGCAGTATCAACAGGCAATGGAAGAGGTTGGAAAAGGTTTATGATTGAGATGACATCAAGAAATGCAAGGATTTGGTCGCGACTTGGTCCGAGCGGTGCTTTGGGCGAAGCTGCAATAGAATTGGGAAACACAAATGAAAAGGTATTGATGTTGACTGCGGATCTTTGTTTTTTCTCGGGATTGGAGAGATTCCATCGACAATTCCCTGATCGTTTGTATAATTTTGGTATTGCAGAGCAGAATATGGTGGGTGCAGCGGGTGGATTTGCAAAGGAAGGATTTATCCCATTTGTTAATACATATGCCAGCTTTGCAACTTCTAGATGTGCAGATCAAGTGCGAGTGAATATGGCATATATGAAGCTTCCTGTAAAGCTGATAGGATTGACAGCGGGATTTGGCGCCGGAATTTTGGGGGCTACACATATGAGCGTTGAGGATGTTGCGTTTATGCGCGCACTTCCTAATATAGTGGTTGTATCACCGGCTGATTGCATGGAAATGGTGAAGTGCTTTCTGGCGGCGGCAGAAACAAAGGAGCCGACGTATATACGATTAACAGGTCCGGTAAATACTCCAATTGTATATAATGGGGATTATGAGTTTGAGATAGGTAAGGCGGTTTGCCTGAGAGAAGGTGACGATATTTGTTTTGTTGCTACGGGTTCAATGGTAGCACAGACTCTTAAAGCAGCAGAATTTTTGCAGGCAGATGGGATTTCTTCGACGGTCATAAATATGCATACAATTAAACCATTGGATGCAGATACCATAAAAAAGTATGCTGCAAAAAGTAAACATATTGTGACTGTAGAAGAACATAGTATTTATGGTGGACTTGGATCGGCAGTCGCCGAATGCTTGTGTAAAATGAAACAACATGCACCAATTGAAATTATAGGTATAGAAGATCGGTTTATTCCACCAGGAACTTACACATATCAGCTGGAACAATGCGGATTGACTGCCATACAGATTGCTCAGCGTGTTAAGAGAATATGTAAAATATAAATGCCGATAAATAAGAAATCCCGTATGGATTACAAAATTCATACGGGATTTCTTATATAAAACAACCCATCTGGCATACTTGGTCGTTTAAACGGCACTCTTTTTCATTTTTTACAAGAAATTACCAATTTTTTTTCTATTAAATCTTGTGCCTGCTCACATAAGTTTTTTGTATAAATTCTATAGAAAAACACTCCAAAACAAATATTTTTCGATAGATATTTATATTTATGCAAATATATTTCGGTAGATACATTGCTGTTGAACTTGTCAATATATATGCCGGAAGCCAGATTTGCTGCAGGCAAAACCCTGATTTTATTGGACGAAGTGCAGGAGTGCCCGGAGGCAATGACATCCCTGAAATTCTGGACACAGGATCATAGATATGATGTGATCGCAACAGGCTCCGGTCTGGGGATGAATTATCGGCAGGAAAGCTCGTATCCGCATGTATCTGACAGATATCGGATTGCTTATGGCTGGATTTGATTTTGGATTGAAAAAAGCATTGCTGGAAGACGGTAATGTCGAGGACAAAAGCACAAATATTATGCTGGGTACGGCAAAGGGAGGCTTGTACGAGGCGCTTGTCGCAGATTTCCTGATCAAAAAAGATATTAAGAAACTGTATTTCTATAAGGATGTAAAGTCTACAATGGAGTTGGAGTTTCCGATTACAAATGAGGATGGCGTGATTCCGATTGAGGTGAAGGCGGGAAAGAAGAGAGCGAATTCCCTGAACCGTGTTTTGGAATCAGGTATTTGTAAATATGGCTACAAGTTAGCGTCTCAAAATGTTGGGGTAAGTGACAAAAGGATTACAATTCCGTTCTATATGCTGATGTTTGATTTATAAATCGGCCATCAAAGCCGGGATTAAATAATCCCAGCTGCTTTTAACATTGTCACAATTCTTTCATCGTAACTATGATATTCTTTTACTTTTTCGTATCCATTTTTCGCAATCTGCTCCCGTTCATCATCATGTGCCAGATAATATTCGATTTTGGCAAGCATATCTGGGATGCTGTCGTATAATACGATGTCCTCGTCCGGGACGAAAATCTCCGGGATTTCAACCTGATAATTTGATAGCACGAAGCCGCCACACGCCATCAGGTCGAAGATACGGAGTGGCAGTCCGGTTTTGATCGGGCGGTTCGTCATGTTCAGATTGATTTTGCTGCACTTGATAATCTGCGGCATCATTGTGTTGGAATCTGCACCGCCACGGCAATGGACATGTTGTAATGGTGTTGTGTCACTCAATGTCCAGAGATCAAAACGATAATTCTTCCCCTGTTTTCGTAACTCTTCAAAACGTGCTCCGATTGCATTACAGGTGCGGATGCGTTCCTGTTCGGTGCATTTGTAGCCGAGATAGGTGTCAGCAACGATGCCTTTCACATCTTCGGAGTAATCTTCCCCAAGTGGCAGCCAGTCTGCATATTTCTTGAATTCCTGCGCCCATTCGTCGGTGATGGAATCTTCTAACAAATTGTAACCGTATACATTGAGCTGGGCGTTGATCAGTCCGTTGACATAGCCACGCATCTCGTCTGGCAGATCTTTCTCAATCGAATTATAGCGGGTCTTTTCAGAGTATAGTGAACCGACGAAAGAGATGTCACAGTCGTAATTTTGATGATTTTCCTTAGTTACCTTTACAGCGTCCCACGTTGCAACATCTGCACCCATTGGCAGATGGAAGATACAGTCTGGATTCGCGGGTGAGAATTTCTCCCATTGCATACGATCTAAGACGAAAATTCGGTTGGTTGGATATGCGATCGTCTCGGAATAAAGCTGGAAACTTGGGCAATCCACCGTCCAGGACAAATACGGTAGTTTAAATACCTTGCAACATCGCGCTACAATTGGTTGAAAATTCACGGAGAACACGCAGGAGACATCCGGATTTTCCTGAATCATGCAGGCAAGTGCTTCCAGATAACCTTTGTCGTAATCGACACTTTCAAATTTGCGATCCATGGTAATAATTGTAATGCCCAACCGTTGCATTGCATTGGCAATTCCTTTTTCGCAGATGCTTCCCCATTTGCAAAATATGATCTTCATTATTGTAGCTCCCCGCTTTCTTCCGAAGTGATATAAAGATATTATAATCGAGATGCGCGGGGGATGCAATGTTGCAAATGGTTGTGGCTGTATTTTTGTGAAAAGTATGTGATTTTTCATTGGAAGATATTTACAGTCAGAGAGAATACTGTTATGGTAATTGTGTTGTCAAGAATCGTTGTTCTGGCGTAGTTTGGTAACAGTCTATTTATTATTTTATATCTTAATATTCTAATTATTTATCATCCATTAATTGCTCTGGTGAGCAAATTCATTTTTACCCAAGGAGGACTTTCTATGTTTCAATCAAAATTATTTAAGGATGTAGCGGATGTTGAAAGCTATATTTCTAACTATCCGGGTGCAAACGCACTGTATAATTCGTTTCGTCCGCGATGGAAGACGCTGGTGCAAGATTATTTTTTAAGCAAGCGAACACTTCCACTTACCTATGATCCGTTCTTTAAGAGAATCTTCAATACTGACATTCATCCGGATCGGTTATCCCGGCTGATATCTGCGATACTTGGGCAGGAGGTGACAGTGACTGAAACTTTGACGAATGAGGACACGTTGCTCAAAGGCAATTCTCTGTTGATAATGGATATTATAGTTCGTCTGGCAGATGGATCCATAACAACGGTGGAAATTCAGAAGATTTCGGCTGCTTTTCCCGCAGAGCGGATGTCCTGTTATTCAGCAGATCTGCTGCTTCGGCAATATGAACAGGTTAAAAATCGGCTAAGAGATAATTTTAATTATTCTGCATTGAAGAAGGTGTATACGATTGTTATCTTTGAGAATACAGATCCACAAACAACGGATGCGCCAGTGTACCAGGCGTTTCATGCGGATAAGATTGGGAATCAATATCTGCATCATGGAACAACAATTTTTAACACTGGTTTGGAATTAGAATTTTTACAGGACTTCTATCTTATATCTCTTGACGTATTTCGGGAAGTTGGATATGCTAAAGATGATAACGAGCTTACGGCGTGGCTGTCATTACTTGCAACGAATACATATGAAGATGCAGAACTTCTATGTCAGAAATATCCATGGATGGAGGAAATCTTCGAGGAGATTTCGGAATACGTCCATAATCCTGAGGAGGTGGTAGGGATGTTCTCAGAGGCACTCAAAATGATGGATGATAATATGTATCACTATATGGCGGATCAGTATCAGGCAAAGGTTGAAAAACAACAGGCGGAAATCGAGAATCAGCAGGCGGAAATCGAGAATTTACAGACAGAAAGTCAGAAGTTGTATCAGGCATTGATTGAGCAGTGGAAGAAGGATGGATGCACGAAAGAGTCTGCAATATCGGAAATTGCAGTAATCTGTAAGTCGGAGGATACGGCAAAGAAACTTATTGAGAAATATTGGTAAATGCAAAACCGGGCGGCTCCCCATTCCGCCCGGTTTTTATGTAAACACACATTTTGAAGTTATTGCATCCGCACATCAATAACTTCGATTCCTCCCTTGTTCAAAAGCGATCGCTTCGAACAAGTTCATCCTAGCATATGCAGATAAAAAAACAAGGCATTTGGCATAGTTGGTCGTTTAAACGGCACACTTTTTACTTTTTGGGGTGAAATTAATGAAAAAAGTGATTTTTTTGCTGCTTGACGCTCAGATAGATGGTTGATAAAATGAATTGGAAAAGTGATAATTTTAACAGATATATTAGAATAAAAATCGGAATGGAAAGGATATATTAAATCATGAAATTTTTTGTGACAGGTGTAAATGGACAGCTTGGACATGATGTGATGAATGAGTTGGCGAAGCGGGGACATGAAGGTGTTGGGTCGGATCTGAGTGAATCCTATGCAGGTGTAGCAGATGGTTCAGCTGTGACAATGATGGATTATGTAGGGCTTGATATTACAGATAAAGATGCAGTGATGCAGGCAATCACAGATGTTAAGCCAGATGCGGTCATTCACTGTGCAGCATGGACAGCGGTGGATGCTGCAGAAGATGAAGATAAGCAGGCAACTGTAAAGAAAGTAAATGTAGATGGTACGAAGAATATTGCGCAGGCATGTAAGGAAATCGACTGCAAGATGTTGTATCTCTCGACAGATTATGTATTTGATGGACAGGGAACGGAACCTTGGCAGCCGGATTGCAAGAACTACAAGCCACTGAATGTCTATGGGCAGTCAAAGCTTGATGGAGAACTTGCGGTATCATCGATACTTGACAAATATTTTATTGTGCGTATCGCTTGGGTATTTGGATTGAATGGCAAAAATTTCATTAAGACGATGGTCAATGTTGGTAAGACACATGATGAGGTGCGTGTAGTCTGTGATCAGATTGGTACGCCGACGTATACTTACGATCTTGCGAGATTGCTTGTCGATATGTGTGAGTCAGAGAAATATGGATATTACCATGCGACAAATGCTGAATTGCCGGAAGACGCCGAAGCTAATGGAGCAAAGACAGGATATATTTCATGGTATGATTTCTGCGTGGAGATTTATCGCCAGTATGGCCTTTCGACAAAAGTGACTCCGGTGACAACTGCTGAATACGGACTTAGCAAGGCAGCGAGACCGTTTAACAGCCGACTGGATAAGAGCAAGCTTGTGGAGAATGGGTTTGAGCCACTGCCGGTATGGACAGATGCGGTGAGACGGTATTTGAAGGAAGCGAATTTGTAGTTATAGATAATCGAATCCCAGAAAATGTGCAGATGGTAATAAGAGGAGCGCTTATGGGCGCTCCTCTTATTTTGGTTTAAGGCAAAGATTTGTTTTCGCGTGTGTTGATCATTTTCATATAGTGTTTTTCAAATACATAAATTCGTACTAATTCTATGATTGTACATATACCAAATATAGCACAGATCACAAAAATAGAATAAGGGATTAACATTAAACGATTGCTGTATGCGGTTGTATGGAAGATACGTGACCATAGGATTGCACGTACATAACGGTTGTCATGAATAAGATAAACACCAAATGTAGCGGAAGCAATGATGTTGATAATTCGGTTAGCCTTGATATTCAACTTGGAAAAACCTATGAAAAGCAAAGCGGAAATCAGCAATATAAATAAACTGTTCATATCATAAAACCAAGTTGTATAGTCTCGTAGAAAAGGAATCCTGTTACTGTAATGGCTACATGCAGCAACTGCAAGGAATGTAAAAATCGTCACGCAGAAAGACAACAGGATACACATAAAACCAGATGCCTTTATATTCACTCCGTAGATTCGGATATAACCGGCTAACGAATAGAGGAATATAAACCATAACAGGTTATTGCTTTCAACTGTCCAGCCAGTGAGCGTTGGGACTACACACCAGAGAATACCGAAAAGCAATAGCATTTTCTTATAGCTATCCTTGTCGAGACTATTCAGCATTTTATTCAAATAAGGTGCCACAAGGTAGAGAATAAAATAAGAACTTGCAAACCACCATTTACCGAAAATAATAGGGAAACAGTGGTAGATTAATTCTCTTGTGCTATATGGTTGAAGTCCTGTGAGTGTGAAAATCCAGAACAGCAAAAAAATACATCCACGCCAATCTTTCCACCAATCTGAATAAATATGATCCATAATTTGTTGATCAACAGAAAATCGCTGCTATTAAAATCAAATCCACTATGAACAGAAAAAATGGTGTGCAACAATCATCAACATAGCAAATATACGCAGTAATTCAAAGTTTGACTGTCGAATGGTAGTACCCTGTGTGCTTTGCGGTGTTATATTAGCTGATTGCATTTTTGATCTCCTTATATTATATATCTGTTGTATGTTGTCGATATAATAGTGAATTCTTTTTCTTGACAATCATACACCATATGTATCACAGATAGCAACTGAGAAATATGGAAAACGTGATAAATCTGATAAGGATTATGGCATAAGAATTTTGTTGGAAATTGTTGGCAACAGATTATTATATACAAATTATTGCAAAAGTATGAAAAAAATATTACAATATACATATTAATGGGTAAAGGAGATAAAAAAATGAGACGGCTTAAGAAGATGATTGCTGGAATCTTAACCGGTTGTCTGATTGCGACATCTCATGTTCCAATTGCATTTGCTGCAGAAGAGCCAACGACGCAGCAGGATGTGCAGGTGGACACGCAGGAAGCAGACACGCCGGAAGTGGAAAGCGAAGTATCGCAGGAAACAAACACAGATACTGACGCGATTGCAGTACAGGAAGCAAATGATCTGGTGGGAACACCTGTAGAAACAGGATTACTTAATTATATCGTTGTAGAAAGCGATTATGTACAGACGCCAGATACACAATATGTCCTTGCGGATATATCTGCAACAGGCACGATCGGTTCGGCTGAACTGGTATATACCAATCAGTCAACAGGCAGTACATATGAAAAGAGCGTCGATGTGATATCAGACTCAGCGCTCCTGTTCAATCTGAGCTTTGAGAATGAGACAAGCACAGGCGTATATAAGTTGAAAGGAATCAAATATACGGTTGACGAGCAGGAACAGTATATTGATCTGGAAGCAGCAGGCGCCAGCGATGTGTTCGGTGTAAATGTGACTGCTGATTCTCAGCCGGATGCATGGATTGTAGATGAAACTGTAGCAACCCAGAGCGCTGACGAAGCAGGAATTACTGTGACAGATGTCTCCAGTGGTGAGACGATAAGTGGAGCGGATGTTGCAGAAGCGATTTCTGAATTGCAGATGAACGATGGCTCATTGCTTAAGAGCGCATCGAATGGTAATCTCGTTGTAGTATTAGACCCGGGACATGGAGGAAGCGATTGTGGTACATATAATACGATCAATGGTGTTACTTATTATGAAAGAGATATCAACCTGAAGATCGCATATTACTGCAAAGAGGAACTGGATAAGTATAGTGGCATAACTGTATATATGGCACGTACAGACAATCGTACGGAATGGTCCAGTGCACAGAGTGTAGAGCTGGCTTCCAAGGTTGGTGCAGATGTAATGGTAAGCCTGCATATTAATTCGGCAGGTCCAACAGCAAGAGGTGCACTTGTTATTGTCCCAAACTCAAATTATAGACCGGATCTTGGACAGATCGGTGGTGAACTTGGCAAGGTCATTCTTTCTAAGTTAAGCGAGCTTGGTCTGCATAACCGTGGAAATCTTATCCAGGGTTCAAAAGATAATACTTTGTATCCGGATGGATCTCTGGCAGACTATTATTCAGTCTGCAGACGAAGCAAGCTTGCAGGATTCCCGGGAATCATTATTGAGCATGCGTTCCTGAGTAATCCGGACGAAGCTGCAAAGTATTTGACATCTGACACAATGCTGCAGAAACTTGGCGTGGCAGATGCAACCGCGATTGCGCAGTATTATGGACTGAGTACAGGGGATGGAACGGTAAAACCGGTTACAGTTTTGAATGGTGTTGATTATAGTGCAGTATATGACTATGATTATTATGTAGAGCATAATGCAGATGTAAAAGCTGCATTTGGTACGAATACAAGAGCGGTTTTACAGCATTTCGTGAATTTTGGAATGAAGGAAGGCCGCCGGGCAAGTGAAGATTTTGATGTGAATTCTTACAGGAATCAGTATGCTGACCTAAGAAGGGCATTTGGAACAAATCTTCAAGGTTATTATCTGCATTATATTAATTATGGTAAGCGTGAAGGCCGAAAGGCGACAGGTGTAGTAACGCTTCAGAATCCTACAACTGTTTATAATGGAGTAAATTATAGTGCAGTTTATGACTATGCTTATTATACAGAACATTATAAAAATGAATTGAAGTCATACATTGGAGATGACTTACAGGTACTCCAATATTTTGTGAATGTAGGTATGAGTCAGGGACAGCAAGGTAGTGCGGATTTTGATGTAAACTCCTATAGAAATGCTTATCGAGATCTTCGTAGTGCATATGGAAGTAATCTGAAGAACTATTACTTACATTACATTAGTTATGGTAAGAATGAACACAGAAAAGCAACCGGTGTGGCAACATTACAAAATGCGACAACAGTTTATAATGGCGTAAATTATAGCGCCGTATATGATTATACATATTATATTCAGCATAATGGCGATGTGTATAATGCATTTGGCGGAGATGAGAACAAGACGTTGCAGCATTTTGTGAATTATGGAATGAAGGAAGGCCGTCAGGGTAAAGCAGATTTTGATGTAAGATCCTATAAGAATGCATATGTAGATTTACGAAATGCGTACGGAACTGATCTTAAGAGCTATTACCTGCACTACATGAAATACGGTCAGAAAGAGGGTAGAAAGGCAACTGGCGTAACGAAAGCGCAAAGCCCGACAACTGTTTACAATGGAACCAATTACAGTGCGGTATATGATTATACATATTATATAGAACATCATCCGGATATTTTGAAGAAATATAGTGGGGATGACCTTCTGATCTTACAGTATTTTGTAACATATGGAATGAAGGAAGGACAGCAGGCAAAGGATTCCTTTGATGTGAATTATTACAGAAGAAATAATGGTGATTTAAATGCAGCTTTTGGAGATAATTTACAAAGCTACTATTCGCATTATATGACATATGGTATTAAGGAGCAACGACGGGGATCTGAATCTGCAGAACCGGTGGGACCGCTGTATTCCATTATGGGAGCATCATCGACAAATGTAAATCAGATGGTTGCATACTACAATTCAAGGGCAACGTATCCTGCTTTTTATGCAAACTCAGATGCTCCTACGATAAATGACTTCTGCAGGATTTATATAGAAGAATGTAATGCAGAAGGTGTGCGTGCAGAGGTTGCGTTTGCACAGGCAATGAAAGAAACCGGATTCTTAAAGTTTGGCGGTCTGGTGCAGATTGATCAGTATAACTTTGCAGGACTTGGTGCAACAGGACCTGGATTTCCGGGAGATCGTTATGACAGTGTACGTACAGGTATCCGGGCACAAATACAACATCTTAAGGCATATGCCTCAAAAGATGCATTGAAGAATACATGTGTAGATTCAAGATTCCAGTATGTGACACGCGGATGTGCACAGTATGTCGAGTGGCTTGGAATCAGTGAGAATCCAGATAAAAAAGGCTGGGCAACAGCAACAAATTATGGTTATAGTATCGTAAATGATTATATAGCAAAATTATTACAATATTAATTAGTATTTTAGGGAGAGCTTCAGATGTAGCTCTCCTTTTTTATGCTTTCGCTTGATGTATATGTGTCATTATGATAAAATTAATAATATATATGTAATACCGAACCTTGGTATAAAATTGTATATTGATTGTAGAAAGGATGCGTATAGAATGACACAGAAATATGGAAAGATAACTGTCGATACATGTGAAGTAGACGGAATAGAGATAGAGGGTCTTCGTGTTATCACGCCTTCCGTATTTGGCGATGAGCGGGGATATTTTATGGAGACTTATAATTATAATGACTTTGCAGCAGCAGGTATAGATTGCAAATTCGTACAGGATAATCAGTCCAGCTCCAAGAAGGGCGTGCTTCGGGGATTGCATTTTCAGATTAATTATCCACAGGATAAACTTGTCCGTGTTGTAAGCGGAGAAGTCTTTGATGTCGCGGTTGATTTACGAGAAGGATCAAAGACATATGGTAAATGGTATGGTGTTAGACTTTCGGCAGAGAATAAAAAGCAGTTCTTTATCCCGAAGAACTTTGCACATGGATTTATTGTTTTATCAGAAAGTGCAGAGTTTTGTTACAAATGTACGGACTTCTATCATCCAAATGATGAGGGCGGACTTCTGTGGTCTGATCCTGAAATAGGAGTAGAGTGGCCTATGCCGGAAGGTATGACAAGTAAGGATCTAATCATATCTGACAAGGATCACAAGTGGAGCGGAATTAAGGATTACAAGAAGTCAATCTAGGAGCATTTATGAATAGACATGGTATACCACAGAAATTAATAGAGAATAGAAAACTGATATGGAGCTTATCGAAGAATGATTTTAAAACCAGATTTGCAGGTTCCTATCTCGGTATTGTATGGGCGTTTGTGCAGCCGGTAGTCACTGTTTTGGTGTATTGGTTTGTGTTTCAGGTAGGACTAAAGGCAGGTAGAACGAATGAATATCCGTTTGTAGTATGGCTGGTTGCGGGACTTGTTCCATGGTTTTTCTTTTCGGAAGCATTAAATGGTGGTACAAACGCACTTATAGAATACAGTTATCTTGTAAAAAAAGTTGTATTTAAGATAAGCATTCTTCCGATTGTGAAAGTGATGTCAGCAGTGTTTGTAAATGCATTCTTTATTTTGTTCACTTTAGTTTTGTGCAGCTGCTATGGGTACACACCAAGTTTGTATACGATTCAGATAATTTATTATCTGATTTGTAATTTTTTGCTGGTTTTGGGATTATCTTATTTTACAGCGGCAATCGTTGTGTTCTTCCGGGATCTTACACAGATTATCAATATTTTATTACAGGTAGGTATGTGGATTACTCCTATAATGTGGGACGCAGAGCATATGCTGTCCCCTAAGCTGCTGAAGATTTTCAAGCTGAATCCGGTATATTATATAGTTGACGGATTTCGGGATAGTTTACTCGCAGGAGTAGGATTCTGGGAAAAACCGATGTGGACCGTGTATTTCTGGTTGTTTGTAATAATTGTATTTAGTATTGGTGTTTCGGTGTTTAAGAGGCTGAGGGTTCATTTTGCGGATGTTTTATAGAAATACATGAGGGTATTGGGAAGAAGATAAAAGAGGAGGCTACTATATGAGAAAAAGAATTCTTGCATTTTTTATGGCATTTGCCTTGTTAGGAACACCGGGGATAGATGTGCGTGCAGCGGGACAATCATATTCATCAGAGGCGGTGGCTACAGATACGGATGCGCCTACGGTAGAGGTACAAACGGAGGATACAATCCCGGACGAAACTGTATACATGAACAGTTACATTGATACGGGAGACCGAATCGATTATTATACACCGGTCAAGGGTGCTATGTTGTACAGCAACAGTATTCCTGCAAGTTATGATTCCAGAAATTATGGACGAGTAACATCGGTAAAAAACCAGCACCCATATGGAACGTGTTGGACATTTGCAGCGCTTGCAGCGGGGGAATCATCGATGATATCGGCCGGATACGTGAATGATATTGATTTGTCTGAGTATCATCTCGCATATTTCTTCTACAATTGCCAGACAGATCCACTGGGAAATCTGGATGGGGACAGAACGTATCTGAATTCTTCATATGGGAATAACTACCTGTCTGTCGGAGGTAACAATTATCTGACAATGTTCGCCCTGTCGTCCTGGCGTGGAGCTGCGTCAGAGAGTGTAGCACCTTATGGGAATGCTTCTCCATCGTCAACCTTAGATGCAAGCCTGGCATACAAAGATGTTGCGCATCTTCAGAATGCACGCGTTGTATCGATAAAAAATGCAGCTGATGTTAAGAAACTGATTATGGACTATGGGGCTGTAGCCAGTGGATTTAACATGGATGTAAGATATTATAATTATAAAACAAAAGGTTACTATAACTATGACAATACATCATCGAATCATGCAATTGCCATTGTAGGATGGGATGATAATTATGCGGTGGATAATTTTTCAGGAACGAAGAAGCCATCAAAACCGGGAGCGTGGCTGGTGAAAAACAGCTGGGGAGAGGGTAATATCCCTTACCTGTGGGTATCTTATGAAGATCTATCCATATCGAATCAGGATGCAATCGCGTTCGTGATGGAGCCGGCTGATAATTATGACAACAACTATCAGTTCGATGGAACATTTTCACCTTACTACGGAACAATCAATAATGGTGGGAAAATTGCAAATGTATATGTTGCGAAGGCATCAACCAAGGAAGAGATTAAGGCAACAGCAATTTCCCTGAAGAGTGATAATGTAAGATATAGTATTCAGATTTATAAGAATCCGGATGCTGATAATCCGGAATCAGGCGAAGCGATGCTTGCAACTCCGGTGACCGGTCAGACAACTTATGCCGGATATTACACAATCAAGCTTCCTTCCGGGTTATGTGTGGATAAAGGAGATAAGTATTCGGTTGTATATACACTTGTAGATCAGGACGATAAAGATGTAAGTTATTTTCTGGAGCAGACGACAAGTGCACAGCTTAGCGATGATGTAATATTATATGATTGCCATACGGAACAGGGGCAGTCCTTCTGTGAAACAGGATATGGATTGAATTATTTTGTAGACTTGGGAAGTGGAAAGTATCCGATGTGTGCAAGGGTGAAAGTATTTACAGACAATGTATCTACAACCAATCCGGTTGATCCTGTCAAGCCGATTGAGCCGGTGATTCCTGCGGTTGCAATAAATGCATGTGATATCAACACGGTAGGCACACAATATTATACAGGAAAAGCGATTACACCGGCTGTGAAACTTACATATAATGGTGCTTCGCTTGCTTTAAATCAGGATTACACAGTGACCTATGCGAGCAACATGAATCCGGGCACTGCTACAATAACGATAACCGGTATTGGAAAATACAGTGGTACGAAAACAGTTACATTTAATATTCTTGCCAAAGCAAATCCAACCACTGTATATAATGGTGTGGATTACAGTGCGGTATATGATTATAATTACTATGTTATGAAATACCCTGATCTGTGGTCAGCGTTTAAGACGGATGATGTAGCGGCACTTAGACATTTTGTTTCGTGTGGTATGAATGAGGCACGTCAGGGTAAAGCATCCTTTGATGTAAAGTCTTATATTTATCAGTATTCGGATCTTAGAAAAGCATATGGAAACAATTATCCGGCTTATTATGCACATTATATGAAGTACGGTCGCAAAGAAGGAAGAAAGGGAGTCGGAACAAGTCATATTATTGGGGCGACAACTGTGTATAACGGTGTAGATTACAGTGCGGTATATGATTTTGACTACTATATCAATCACAATATTGATATAAAAAGATTATATCAATATGATGAAGTAGGCGCATTGCGGCATTTTGTTACATACGGTATGCGGGAGAAGAGACAGGGATGTGCGAGCTTCAATGTGGATGCGTATGCGATGCGGTATGCGGATCTTAGACATGTGTACAAGAATGACATGGTTGCATATTATAAGCATTATATGAACTATGGAAAAAGGGAAGGTAGAGTGGCCACCGGAACAAAAAATATTATAGGGGGAATGACAACCTATAATGGAGTTAATTATTCTGCGGTATATAATTATGGATATTATGTATCACATAACCCGGATATTAAACGTGCTTTTGGATATGACGAGGAGGCTGCATTACGGCATTTCATATATTATGGAATGTCAGAAGGAAGACAGGGTAGCGAAGCATTCAATGTGACGAATTATAAGAACCGATATGCGGATTTGCGAAATGCATATGGAAGTAAGTTAAAGAACTATTATATGCATTACATTAACTATGGAGTAAAGGAACATAGAAACGGGAAGTAAAGATTACAGGGGAGGTTACATGTATGAAAAAGATGTGGAGTAGGGTAACGGCTGTTCTGGTGACACTGGTTATGATAATGTCCTGTGTTACAGTGCCGGGAATTGTATCAAAGGCAGCAGACAATGAATATAATTATGCCAAACTTTTACAGTATTCATTGTACTTTTATGATGCTAATATGTGTGGTGGAGATGTGACAGGTACAAGTCTTCTGAATTGGAGAAATAATTGTCACACATATGACCGGGCAAACTACACCAGAAGTGATGGAAGTGTTGTTACAGTTGATCTGACTGGCGGTTTTCATGATGCTGGCGATCATGTGAAGTTTGGATTACCGGAAGCATATGCGGCATTTGTACTTGGCATGAGTTATGACACAGACAAGGGTGCATATACAGCGACAGGACAGACTGGACATCTGAAGAATATAACAACACATTTTGCGGATTATCTGGTGAAGTGTGCGGTATTAAGTCGTGATGGCAGCAGAGTTGAAGCGTTTTGCTGTCAGGTTGGACAAGGCGGTGGCGGATACGACCATGGATACTGGGGCGCTCCAGAGGCACAGCCCAATAATAACAGGCCGATTTATTTTACAAGTGCAGGGGCACCATCTACAGATATTGTCAGTCTGAGTGCAGCGGCGCTTGCGATGCAGTATAAGAATTTTGGTGGAGCGAATTATCTTGATACAGCAAAGAAACTTTTTGCATACGCAAAAAATAACAATAAGGCTGTTAATACGACAGCAAATGGTTTTTACAGCTCTTCTTCCTGGGAGGATGATTATTGTCTTGCAGCAATCATGCTCTACAAGGTAACTGGCGACGGACAGTACCTTACAGAGTTTAATAAGTATGCATCAAATGGAAATGCACAGAAACCATACTGGCCGCTTGGCTGGGATAACGTAGGACCGGCAGTAGCATATTACAATGGAAATTCATCCGCATTATCGACTGTCATGGGAATATCAAATGGTAACAGCAACAATGGTTATCGATGTGTGGATGACTGGGGTTCCGCACGGTATAACACGTCTATGCAATATACAGGGTTGTTATTTGATAAGATGACTTCATCACAGAAGTACAGGGGCTGGGCAGAAGGACAGATGAATTACCTGCTTGGCAACAACTCTATGAACAAATGCTTCGTGGTTGGTTATAATGATAAAAGTGCTAAATATCCGCATCACAGAGCAGCATCCGGCTACACGGGAGGACCGCAGGGAACAACGACACAGGCGCATGTTCTTACAGGTGCCCTGGTTGGCGGACCAAAACTGAATGGAAGCTATACAGATTCGGCAAGTGATTATGTGTGCAATGAAGTTGCAATTGACTATAATGCAACCCTGGTTGCGGCAGCGGCAGCTTTGTACAGTGGACATACGAACGAGACAGATACACAATACGTAGATGCAGATTATTATGTTGAAGGTACAGCAACTGCATGGCAGAAACCAGCAACAGTATATAATGGCGTAGATTATAGTGCTGTTTATGATTATGAATATTATATAGCACATAATGCGGATGTGAAGGCAGCGTTCGGGAATAATTCCAGAGCTGTGTTGCAGCATTTTATAAATTACGGCATGAAAGAGGGACGCCGTGCAAGCGAGAATTTCAATGTATATGCGTATGCAAATCGTTATGGGGATCTTCAAAATGCATTTGGCACAGTCTTGAAGAGCTATTATATGCATTATATTCAATTTGGGAAGAGGGAGAATAGAACCGCAACAGGTTCCGATTCAAAGCTTAACATAACGAATACAAATACCGGTGGACAGGGAACCGGAAACAGTAATAGCAGCGGTAATAATAGTAACAATAATACTGCGCCAACTGTTTATAATGGTGTTAACTATGCAAGCGTATATGATTATAATTATTATATATCGAATAATCCGGATGTTAAAAACGCGTTTGGAAATAATAAGATGGCTGTGTTAAGTCATTTTGTTATGTATGGTATGCGAGAAGGACGTCAGGGATGCGCAAACTTTAATGTGCAGGGGTATGCGTATCGTTATGCGGATCTGCGAAATGCTTTTGGCTCGAATCTCAGATCATACTATATGCATTATATAAACTATGGAAAGCGGGAGGGAAGAAATGCAGCTCCTGCCACTGCAATGTACGGCTATAAGACGGTATATAATGGCGTTGATTACAGTGCGGTATATGATTATAATTACTACGTGAGCCATAATCCGGATATAAAGAGAACGTTTAGTGTGGATGATATGGCTGTTTTGAGACACTTTATTACATATGGAATGAAAGAAGGCCGTCAGGCAAAAGAAAACTTTAATGTTAGGAACTATAAGAGTAGGTATGTAGATTTGCAGAAAGCGTTTGGTAATGATCTTAAAGCGTATTATATGCATTATATAAGATATGGTAAAAATGAACATAGAAACGCAAAATAATAAAAGAAAGATGTATTTCATCTGGAACAATTATAATAATGAGTTATAGTAGAATGGAGAATACAATGTTGGATTATGCAATTAGTGTAAAACATGTAGAAAAAATGTATAAATTGTATGATAAACCGTCAGATCGATTCAAGGAAGCCATGGGTTTTACGAAAAAAAAGTGTTACAAGGAACATTATGCATTGAATGATGTGAGTTTCAATGTTAAGACTGGTGAGACGGTAGGAATTATTGGCACGAACGGATCCGGAAAATCTACTATGCTCAAGATTATAACAGGTGTACTGAACCCAACAGCCGGCGAAGTGGAAGTGAATGGTCGAGTTTCAGCACTGCTGGAACTCGGAGCCGGCTTTAATATGGAGTATACAGGAATTGAAAATGTATATCTAAATGGAACAATGATTGGATTTACCAAAGAAGAAATAGATGAAAAACTTGATGATATACTTGATTTTGCAGATATTGGAGATTTTGTGCATCAGCCGGTTAAAACATACTCGAGTGGTATGTTTGTCAGGCTTGCGTTTGCTGTAGCAATCAATATTGATCCGGAGATTTTAATCGTGGATGAAGCTTTGTCGGTTGGAGATGTGTTTTTTCAGTCAAAGTGTTTTAAGAAATTCGAAGAATTTAAAAAAATGGGGAAAACCATTCTGTTCGTAAGTCATGATTTAAGCAGTATCAATAAATATTGTGACAGAGCTATATTACTTAATAAAGGTAGAAAATTAGCTGAAGACAGTCCCGATAAGATAATTGATTTGTATAAGAAGGTGTTGGTGGGGCAACTGGATTCAAATAATAAAAGCGGACAAAAAGGCTCTGAAATAAAACAGGAAACATCAACATGGAAGGAAAATTATGTCATAAATCCGGCATATCAGGAATATGGGGACAGAAAGGTTGATATAGTTGATTTTGCAATCGTGGATGATGATAATGTATATACAAGTACTATTATAAAAAACACTTTATTTCAGATAAAGATAAAGATAAGAGCAAATGAAAGAATTAATGAACCAATAGTGGCGTTTACTATAAAGGATATAAAGGGAACGGATATAACAGGAACGAACACCATGTATGAGAATACAGATATAGGTCCCATGGAAGCCGGAGATGAAAAGATTATCACCTTTTCACAGAATAATAATCTTCAAGGTGGACAATACCTATTGTCTTTGGGATGCACAAGATATGAAGGTGAAACATTTCAAGTGTATCACAGATTGTATAATGTTTGCAGCATATCGGTTATATCAGATAAGGATACGGTAGGATTTTATGACATGAATTCTGTCGTAGATGTTCAATAATGAGGTGTCTATGGAAGAATATATAAATAAAGTAAAATTAAACTATGATTTTTATAGCGGAAAAGACGAATATTCCGATGGAGATATTGAAGACAAGCTGTTGGAAATTGTAAAAAACATTAAAGACGAGGAAGATTTAGAAGAGTTTCTTGTTAATGAAAGCGAATGGACATATTTATATCATTTTTCAAAGATACGGCATAATATTCTTGATTGGTATAAATTTGAAAAAAAAGCATCTTTGTTGGAAATAGGTGCCGGATGTGGGGCGATAACCGGATTATTTTGTGAAAAGGTTGACCGGGTAGTTGCGGTTGATCTGTCAAAAAAACGTTCCACAATAAATGCATATCGAAACAAAGAATATGATAATCTTGAAATTATTGTGGGCAATTTTGAAGATATTAAAATATCTGAGAAATTTGATTATATTTCGCTTATTGGAGTTTTAGAATATTCGTTATATTATATTGATTCCCTAAATCCGTTTGTAGATATGTTAAAAAAGGTTAAATCGATGCTCAAGGATGATGGAAAACTGTTTATTGCGATTGAAAACAAATACGGTTTAAAGTATTGGGCAGGAGCAACGGAGGATCACACAGGAGGATTCTTTGATGGAATACAGGGATATGGAGACACGAAAAGAGTAAGAACATTTTCTAAAGATAAGCTTTTAGAATTGTTAAACATAGCTGGATTTAAGAATAATGAAATATATTATCCGGTGCCTGATTATAAGATGCCGCTGGAGATATATTCAGATAAGTATTTGCCCACAAAGGGATCTATACACGACGTTACGCCGGCGTATGACAGGGATCGTTATGTACTGTTTGATGAACCGCTTGTATATGATTCGTTGTGTGAAGATGGATTGTTTAGTCAATTCGCAAATTCCTTTTTAACAGTTAGTCAGTGATTGGAGACGAATATGAGTAAAGTAATATATACCAAATTTAATTCTACAAGAAAAACAGAGTTTCAATTAAAGACCAGTATTGTTGATGGAGATGATGGCAGATATGTCGTTAAAAGTCCGTTGAATAAGAAAGCTCAAAAACATCTGGATAATATTGGTGTGAATTATAATCGGTTAAAAGATTACTATAAGGACATAAAGCCTGTTCCGTATGAAGCTTGCGAAGAAGGAATTGCGTTCCCTTTTGTTGAAGGGAAGACATTTATGTCTGATATTGACTTTGAAAACGATGATATTAATATTATAAAAGAAAAAATAGCAAATGACTTAAAAGAAATATTAAATATAAATCAGATTTATGAAAAGAACTTTGAAATTACAAGTGAATTTAAAAGCATATTTCCGGGATGCAATCCCAAAGAAGAAAAAGCTTATAGCCGTGCTAATGTAGATTCTACTTTGAGCAATTTTATCCGAACAGATGATGCTATATGGTGTATAGATTATGAATGGATATTTGACTTTGATATTCCTGTAAAATATATAGTATATCGATGCCTGTTTTATCTGTATATGGAGCATATTGATGAGTTGAAAAAGAAAATTGAATTAAATGATTTTCTTTCCGGCTTTGAAATCGGAGATTTGGAATTGTATGAAAAAATGGAAACATGTTTTCAAGAGTATGTGCATGGTGAAAAGAGAAGATATATATATACAAAAAATTATCTCAAAAGAATGGATTCGTTTGAATATCTTTTAAACAAAGAAAGAGAGACAGTAGAATTAACAAAGGAGATAGGATTAAAGGAGAATCATATAGTTAATTTGGAAAAGAAAATAACCGAATTAACGAAAGAGATAGAGTTAAAGGAAAATCATATAACTAATATTGAAGAACAAAATTCACAATTAAAAACGATTGTCGAACGTTGCAATTACGATATTGAAATAAAGGACAGGCATATAGGCAAGTTACATCGGATGATCAAAAACCCTTTATATGCAGCATATGTTGCAGGGAATAAGATAAAGGAAAGAGTGGAAGACAAGACCGGTAAACACGTGCAAAATGAGAAGATACGTGCGGAATATAAGGAAAAATACAAGTCTGTTATAGAAGCGCCGAATGATGATTATGATATGTTGATAAAAAAACGGGAATCACAGGAAAGCTATGATGAAAAATTCGATTATAATCCAAAGATTTCTGTTATCGTTCCGGTTTATAATGTATTGGACAAGCACCTTATTCCATGCATCGAATCAGTTGTTGGACAGAAATATACGAATTGGGAGTTGTGCCTGGCAGATGATTGTTCAACATGGGATAGTGTAAGGGAGACCTTACATAGATATGAAAACAATGAGAAAATAAAAATTGTATATAGAAAGGAAAACGGACATATTTCTTTGTGTTCAAACTCCGCATTAGAGGTCGCGACGGGAGAGTATATTGCCTTTTTGGACTGTGATGATGTATTACGACCAAATGCATTATACGAGATGGTGAAGGTCTTAAATAAGGATCCGAATCTGGACTTCATATATAGTGATGAAGATAAAATATATGATGATGGCGGTACGAGACATATGCCACATTTTAAACCGGATTGGTCTCCGGATACAATGATGTCTCACATGTACACATGCCATTTCGGGTTGTACAGAAAATCTATTGCGGATGAAATAGGCGGACTGAGACAAGGATTCGAAGGTGCGCAGGATTATGATTTTGTACTTAGATTTACCGAAAAGACAAAAAAAATAGCGCATATCGCCAAGATTTTATATCATTGGAGAGAACGAGCAGAATCAACATCAGGAAACGCTGATGCTAAACCGTATGTGATCGAAGCGGCAAGAAAGAGTAAGGAGGAAGCTCTTGAAAGAAGGGGGCTTGTAGCAGAACTTGAGTATGTAGATATAATGCATCAATTTCTTGTTAATTATAAATGTACAACGAATCCTAAAATAAGCATTATTATTCCTTCTAAGGACAATTATAAAATATTGGAACGATGTGTTAAAACATTAGTAGATTTAACATCTTATCAGAATTATGAGATTATAATTGTTGATAATGGAAGTAATGATGAAAACAAAGGTAAATATGCAGAATTGTGCAAAAAGAATAGTGCAAAATACATCTATGAAAAAATGGAATTTAATTTTTCTAAGATGTGCAATCGGGGTGTAGAAAATGCTTCGGGAGAGTACTATTTATTCCTGAATGATGACATAGAAATAATTAGTAATGAATGGCTTGAAAGAATGCTTGGACAAGCGATGCTGCCACATTCCGGTGCAGTCGGTGCAAAGCTTTTATATCCAAACTCAACGAAAATTCAGCATGATGGCATTATTAATATTGAGAACGGTCCTTGTCATGCATTTCTAGGGTATGATGATAAAAATATATATTATTTTGGAAGAAATAGACTTACTTATAATTATGTAGCTGTTACGGCGGCGTGTCTTCTGATTCGTGCAGATAAATTTAATCAGATTGGTGGATTTGATGAGGATTTACGAGTAGCTTATAATGATGTTGATCTATGTTTTAAACTGGTAGAAGCCGGATATTACAACACTGTTAGAAATGATGTTATTTTGTATCATCATGAATCTTTGAGTAGAGGAGACGATACCGCGAATAAAGAGAAGATGGAACGGCTCATGCGGGAACAGGCGAGACTGTATGAAAAACACAAAAAATTAGCAAAATATGATCCGTTTTATAATATCAATCTTACACAGAATGCAATAGATTTTTCTTTAAACAGGTCCAATAGCGAAGTGTTGTGTAATGAAGTCAAAAAAAGTATGAAGGAATATAAATTGTCCGGATCAATTATAGGAAATATTGATGATGTTATAGCGGGAGAATATATTATGCTAAAAGGATGGTTTATTAATTCGGACAGTAATAAAAACAATGAAGCAACGCGTAGACTGATCCTTGAAAATAATACAGGTGCATATGTTATTTCGACTACACCGGAGTATAGAAATGATGTAGGGGATGCTATGTCCGAAAGACCGGATGTTGACTTTTGTGGATTTGTGTGCAATATAAAAAAGGAACACATCAACAAAGGTATGTACAATGTATATTTCGTGTGGAATAATCAAAAATGGTTTTCGGGAACACAGATAAGGGTGTAGAGCGAAAACAAACTACAGGAAGGAATAAACCTATGAAAAGCATAGAAGTAAAAAATAAAATAAAACAAATATTTTTTTGGGTATGTGTGTGCGTAGTTTATTTCATTATGCAACTGAGTTTCTTAAATGATGTGTGGTTTGATACCGATGAACTAGACATAATGGTAATAGGCCGTGATATAGTTCGGGGATTGCGTTTGTATAAGGATGCTTTTTCACAGCATATGCCATTTTCTTATTACTTAAGTGCGTTTTTTAATTTGCTTGGGGCCAATACAGTAATACAGCAGCGGATAGCATTTTACATCTTTTTTGCAATTATGTGGACTGTTATAGCATATATATATTCAGAACACATGAACAAGTATGTTTTGTTCATATATCCGATTATACATTGTTCGTTAATTCAGACGTATGATTTTGGAACACAGATATTATCTGAGCATTTAGCTGGTATTGGTGCTGTGATATTAATATTGGAATATCTGGAATTTATTAATACAAGGCAATTAAAGACCAGAAGTTGTGTGATGATATCTTTGGCTGTTGTTTTAACATTTGGTACTATCTTTGTTGCCATCTTCCCTGTTTTCTTTATTGCATTAGGAGTGTTGTTAATAGAAATCAAATGGGAAATGGAAGAAAAAAAGCCCATAAAAGAATGGCTGCAGACAATGCTGAAAAGATATATCAAGTTATTTTTGATAGTTGCAATACCTTGGATTTTATTGCTTATACAGTTAATAATTACACATACTATAGGTGAATTTATATATGGTGCGTATACAATTAACCGGGGGATATATCCGAAATATATTAGCGGTTTTGGAGGAAGTGTGTTAACTTCTCTGGTACAGCCGGTGCAAGTGTTATTTGAAACTATCTTTAACTTATTAAACAGTCAGGGGATGTTATATGCGTTATGGGTGCAAATAATCTTTTTAATATGCGTATTCTTTTTCATATATAAGATATATGAAGAGAAAGGTATATTGGTTGCTTTAACCATTTATATCTATGTTAGTTCGCTGGCAGAAAGAGGTGTTTTCAATTTTCATGCAACACAATTTGTGGAAGTTGGAGCATTGATAATTGCATATGTATTATGTGTATTTGGATATAAAAGTAAAGAAAAATTCAGCCATATAGGATCATTAAAACAAATAATCCTTATATCTGTCACGGCCGTTTTGGTGAGTGGTTATTTTAAGGGGATAACTAAATTGACAATGGTTGATTTTACGGAACCAACAAATGCAACATCTGAAGTTATTAAAGAAATTACGGAGCATGATGAGAGTATCTGGTCGTTTGTGTTCTGTAATGATATTATTATGATGTCAGACAGAACTGCAGTTGGTGCAACAGTGACGACTCCTTGGACATGGGAAGGATATGGAAAGACGCAATTTGATGCTTTAAAAGACAATCCCCCAAGAGTTGCTTATTATAACGATGGCTTTGAGTTATGGGGATATTTGCAAGCTGATTATGCACCTGATGCAATCGAATATCTGAAAGCTAATTACACACAGTTGCCTGATGTAGGTGGTGTATATGTGCGAAATGACTATTATGAGGAAGCTGTTAGAATGATAGAAGGCGGTTATTGATATATGGATAAGATGAAAAAAGATTCGGCTGGTATCATTCCCTATATAGCATCTTTAGTGATGGTTATATTATGGACTGTATTATACCAAAAGATTATAATAGGACGATTACAAGGACCAATAGGTAACTTGGCGTATTATGTAAGTATATTTTTAGTTTTTTCAGGAACTTATTTGATGTTAGTATGTTTGACGAAGCGAACATTATATACAAACAAGACAAAAAAACGAAATATATGGGTTTGTGTATGTGCGCTTGGGGTAATTATAACATTCATTGTTTTTTTCTTTTTTGAAAAAAAGATGTTTGATGCTGGCACGTATTATATGCCGTGGCATAGTAACCATAGCGAGGAAGTTATTTTTTGTGGATTTGTAGTAATATTAGGGATATTTATATATTTCAATAGAAAAAAAGTATTGATACAACAATCAACAAAGGGAATAATATTAATATATGTTGGTTTTGCTCTGGCTTGTGCATATGCGATATATACACCTAATTTCCTAAGTAGCCTATATAATACACATCATATACATGCATATTTTAATAGTGTATATAGGGTTGTTCAGGGAGGTGCATATAGTGATATAAATCTTGGTATATATGGATTTTATGGAATCATATTGGCACCATTCGTAAAGCTTCTGGGCGGAACGTATTTTTCGTTTGTTATTGCGCTTTCAATATTGACATTTTTTTCGATAGGATGTTTCTTTTATACTGTTCATACAGTGGTGGAAAGTTCGCTGTTAAGAATATTATGTTGTTTTGGAATATCTTTTGGATACATTGCTTTGCAAGGTGGAATATATTATCAGCATTTTCCGCACAGACATATATTTCCCGGAATTTTATTAGGATTTATGTGCCTAACTCAAAAAAAGAAAAAGATAAGAAAATATGGATGGATAATATGCATTTTATCTATTGTTTGGAATTTTGAAACAGGAATAGCGTGTACACTCGGATATATAGGATTTGAGATAATAAATCATATTGAAATTGATGGACATACATGGATAAAAACAATAATCGGAGAATTTTTGATGCTGCCTATATGTGTTTTTGGAGCTTTTGGTGTTGTAAATATTTACAATGCGTTGGTTGGTGGGAATGTTTTAACATTTAAAACTTTTTTATTTCCGTTTATTGGTGCTAATCAATATATGGATGCTATCAATACGAAACTGGAAATGTTCCCAAGTTTATGGATGATTGTATGTATAATATTATTTATAGTAATTGCGGTTATTATTAATGCTTTAATTTATAAAAAGAAAGAAAAAAAACTGGGCATTATTGCAGGAGCGGCGATTACGGTCATTATCCAGACCACATATTATATAAATCGAACAGCATATGGGAATTTAGCAATTACATTACCTATTATAACTATTTTAATAGCATTTATGGTAGAATACTTTTTACGAGAGGAAGAGCGGTTTAAAGATAATATTTCCAATGCGTGTAGGGGAGTAGTAGCTGTTGCTATGGCAACAATTTTGGTGATAATTGGATGTATAAGTGTTAGTCGGTATTATATATTAGAAGAACAAAGGAATCCAAATAGAGATAAAACAACAATTGGCGAAATGATTTCTGCAGTTAAACAAAATGTTCCCAATGGTACAATGGGCGTAGGCATGGGAGTACCAGAGATATATAGCTGTATGGGATGGGATACAAGAATATATCCAATTGATTTTTCTGATTTTGATGCATTGACTGTGGATAAACAAAAAGAAGTTGCAGAAAAAATGGCAAATCAAGAGACGCTATTTGTAGAACAAGAAAGCTTGGATAAAGTGATTCAATCAAATCCGGAAATTATGGGAGATTTCTATAATAGCTATGATGGTATGTTAATATATCAAACAGATTATATTCAGTTTTATTATTACACTAAGAAATGAAATAGAGTAGAACACGATGGAGGGATAAGGTGAAAGTTGTAATTTTAGCAGGAGGATTCGGTACACGTATCTCTGAAGAGTCTGAATACAAACCAAAGCCGATGATTGAAATAGGGGGCAAACCTATTTTGTGGCATATTATGAAGGAATATTCGTATTATGGATACAATGAATTTGTGATTTGTGCCGGGTACAAGCAGCACATTATTAAAGAATGGTTTGCTGATTATTTTCTGCATACATCGGATATTACATTTGATTTTACACAGGGGAATAAAATGATTGTTCATAATCAGCATTCAGAACCGTGGAAAGTGACAGTTGTGGATACGGGTTTGAATACTATGACCGGAGGTAGAATTAAGCGGGTTCAGCCGTATATAGGCAATGAACCATTTATGATGACTTATGGTGATGGTGTATGTGATGTGGATATCAATAAGTTGGTTGAATTTCACAAGCAGCATGGGAAGACCGCAACACTTACATCGGTTTTGCTGGAACAGGCGAAGGGTGTATTGGATATTGGCGGAGACAATGCAGTACATTCTTTCCGCGAGAAGAGCGCTACAGATGGTGCGCCAATCAATGCCGGGTACATGGTATTGAATCCGGAGATCTTCGATTATATCGAAGGGGATGATACCGTGTTTGAGAAAACACCTCTGGAGAGACTTGCAGCAGAAGGACAACTGATGTCGTATTCGCATACCGGTTTTTGGCAGTGTATGGATACAAAGCGGGAAAAAGATATATTGGAACAATTATTGGCAAAAGATAAAGCGCCGTGGAAAAAATGGGAGGACTAATCATGTTCGAAAACAAGACTGAAGAACAGGCAAAGAAAGAAATTTTAAGTATGGTAGCAGAGTATTGTGATACATTTCACAATCAGAAAAAGCCGTTCAAGCCGGGAGATCGTATCACCTATGCGTCACGTGTGTATGACCATAAGGAGATGTGCAACCTGGTGGATTCTGCGTTGGAATTTTGGCTTACATCCGGTCGTTATACAGCAGAATTTGAAAAGAAATTTGCAGATTATTTGGGAGTGAAGTATTGCTCCCTTGTGAATTCTGGATCATCTGCCAATCTGAATGCGTTTATGGCGCTTACATCCCCGCTTTTAGGAGAAAGACAGGTAAGACCCGGGGATGAGATGATTACAGTTGCAGCAGGTTTCCCTACAACCGTAACACCTGCGATTCAGTATGGTGTTGTACCTGTATTTATTGATGTCACAATTCCACAGTATAATATGGATGTAGCACAGCTAGAGGCAGCTTTATCACCGAAGACAAAAGTTGTTATGGCGGCGCATACACTTGGAAACCCGTTTGATTTAAAGGCAGTGAAGGAATTTTGTGATAAACATAATTTGTGGTTGATTGAGGATAACTGCGATGCACTTGGAACTATATATACTTTAGATGGAGAAGATAAATTCTCAGGTACAATCGGCGACATTGGAACGTCTTCATTTTATCCGCCGCATCATATGACGATGGGTGAAGGTGGAGCTGTATATACGAATAATCCATTGCTTCATAAGTGTATTCGTTCTTTCCGTGACTGGGGAAGAGATTGTATCTGTGCATCCGGACAGGATAATCTGTGCGGACATCGTTTTGATCGTCAGTATGGTGAACTTCCACTTGGGTATGATCATAAATATGTATATTCACATTTTGGATATAATCTGAAAGCAACAGATATGCAGGCATCTATTGGATGTGCGCAGATTGTAAAATTCCCCGGTTTTGTAGAGAAGAGAAGACATAATTTTGACCGATTAAAGAATGCGCTTGCAGGATGTGAAGATAAGCTGATTCTACCTGAGCCATGTGAGAATTCAAAACCGAGCTGGTTTGGATTTTTGATTACTTGTAAAGAAGGAATTGATAGAAAAGATGTTGTATCCTATATTGAGGGACATGGCATTCAGACAAGAATGTTATTTGCAGGAAACCTGACAAAGCATCCTTGTTTTGACCAGATGCGTGCGTCCGGACAAGGGTATCGAATCGTAGGCGACTTGAAGAACACAGACCGTATTATGAATGATACGTTCTGGGTTGGTGTATATCCGGGTATGACAGATGAGATGATTGATTATATGGCTCAGATTATTCGTGAGTCGGTTGGCATGTAGGAGGAGTCATCATGAAGCAGAGATTAGCAGATTATGTTGCAGATTTTTTGGTGGCACATGGTGTAACGGATTGTTTCAGCGTTGTAGGTGGTGGAGCCATGCACTTAAATGATGCCCTTGGGCACAAAGAAGGGTTAAAGGTTACTTACAACCATCATGAGCAGGCTTGTGCGATTGCGGCAGAGGCATATGCGCGTCTGGATAATCGTATAGCAGCGGTATGTGTGACAACAGGACCCGGAGGTACGAACGCTTTGACAGGTGTTGTAGGAGGATGGCTGGATTCTATTCCGATGTTCATCATCAGCGGACAGGTGCGTTATGATACAACCGCAAGATATGCATTGCAGTATACAGAAACTCCGCTTCGTGCAATGGGTGACCAGGAGTATGATATTGTGAAATCTGTAGAGCATATGACAAAATATGCAGTGATGATAGAAGATCCAAAGCAGATTCGATACGCTTTGGAGAAAGCGTGGCATCTGGCTACAACCGGAAGACCGGGACCTGTATGGATTGATATTCCGGTAAATTATCAGGGTGGATATATCGAGACCGACGAACTGACCGGTTATGATCCGCAGGAGGATGATGCAAATCTTCCGCCAGCAGTGGATGAGGATACAATACAGACAGTAATAGAGAAAATCAAGAATGCCAAGAGACCAGTGTTCCATGCAGGGTATGGAATTCGCTTGTCTGGCGGTTATGAGAAATTCCGCGAAGTCGCAGAAAAATTGAATATTCCAATCGTAACATATTGGAATGCGGTAGATCTGATAGAAGATGATAATCCGCTGTATTGTGGACGAGCCGGAAATATGGGAGATCGTCCGGGAAACTGGGCAATCCAGAATGCCGATCTGATTTTAGCAATAGGAACGAGAATTTCTATTCGACAGGTAGGCTATAACTGGAAGACATGGGCACGTGAAGCAGAAGTTATCATGGTAGATGTTGATCAGGCGGAGCTGAAAAAGCCAACACTTCATGTTGAGATGCCGATATGGGCAGATGCGAAGGATTTCCTTACGAAGCTGGATGCAGAACTCCCATCGAAGCTTCGTAAGACAGATGATTGGAATGAAACATGTGAACGGTGGAAGAAAGAATATCCGGCAGTTCTGCCAAGACAGTGGGAAGAAAATGGTGAGACCGCGAATGTATATGCTTTTGTACGGTATCTGAGTAGTCAGCTTCCTGAGAACAGCCTGACAGCTGTATCAAATGGCGCCTGCTGTGTAGTCGGAAATCAGGCATATGTAATTCAGAAGGGGAGCCGTATGGCGAACAACAGTGCAATCGCCAGTATGGGATATGGACTTCCCGCAGCAATCGGAACCTGTATTGGTGGTGGACGCAGGACAACGATCTGCTTGGAAGGGGATGGAAGTATTATGATGAATCTTCAGGAATTACAGACTGTTCTTACGAATAAACTTCCAATTAAATTGTTTTTGATTAATAACAGTGGATATCATTCTATCCGGCTGACACAGAATAATTTATTCCATGACCATTGCAAGGTTGGTATTGGGGAGGAGTCCGGAGATTTGTCGTTCCCGGATTTCGAGAAGATAGCGGAAGCATTTGGCTATCCATATTATAGTGCGCATAGCAATGCGGAGATGAAGCAGGCGGTTGATACAGTTTTAAAGACGGATGGACCGGTATTTTGTGAGATATTTACAGATACAAAGCAGGTTTGGGAACCAAAGAGCAGTACAAAACGACTTGAAGATGGTACTTTGGTCAGCCCGCCGCTTGAAGATCTGGCCCCATTTTTACCAAGGGAGGAACTCAAGAAACAGATGTTTATTCCTTTGGTGGATGAAGAATAATCGCAATCAGGTAGGAGAGAAGCATGGGACACGTTTATTTATTGGATTGTACATTACGTGATGGCGGATATGTGAATGACTGGCGGTTCGGAAGAGACACCATCAAAGGATTCGGTCATAAACTTGCAAAGACAGGTGTTGAGATGTTTGAGGTTGGATTCCTGAAAGGAGACACCTTTGATGAAGACCGCGCTGTGTTTCCGGACTTTGAATCATTGAAAAAGATGATCAGTCCCAAAGATAAGAAAATGCAGTATGTCGGTATGTTGGATATGAGTGCTCCGCTTCCGAAGGAACGGATACCAAAATGTGACGGAAGCTGCCTGGATATTATCCGGATTATATTCAAGAAAGATAAGATAGAGCAGGCCTATGATTATTGCCGGTATGTACAGAATCTGGGATATAAAATCTCAGTGAATTTTGTAGGGACGGATATGTATTCCGATGTGGAATTTGTGGAAGGAATTCAGAAGTTTAATACACTTGATCCTTTTGCGATGGCGATAGTGGATAGTTTTGGGCTCATTAAGCGGAAACATTTTCTGCGTCTGGTTTATCTGGCAGATAATAATATGGCACCGGACGTTACACTTGGCTACCATGCGCATAATAATCTGCAACAGGCATTTGGAAATGCAGAGGCATTGGTTGAGATGAATCTGAAGCGGGATTTGTGCATCGACGCCTGTGTATTTGGTATGGGACGAGGTGCGGGAAACCTGAATCTCGAGTTGTTTGCGGAGTATATGAATGAGAATTATGATACAAAATACCGGATTGAACCAATGCTGGAGATCATGGATGAGTATCTGAATGATATATACCAGAAACGATTCTGGGGATATTCACTTCCACTGTATTTGTCTGCAAGTGCGGGGTGTCATCCGAATTATGCAATCTATCTTGCGGAGAAAGATACGTTATCTGTAAAGGCGTTCAACGAATTGTTAAATGGAATTCCGATTGCGGATAAGGCGAAGTTCTCGAAGGAAAAGGCAGAGAGATATTATCGTGAATATCAGGAGAACTTTATTGATGACAGGGTTACTTTGTCGAAGCTGGCATTGGAGCTTACCGGAAAAGAGATATTAATTCTTGGCCCCGGCAGGAGTTTGATGGATAACAAGGGACAGATCGATGAGTATGTAAAAGAGAAGAAACCAATTGTTATTGCATTGAATTTTGATGGGGGAAATCTGAATCCGGATTATATCTTTAGCAGCAATATGCGAAGATATGCGAAGATTCAGGGAAAAACATCTGCTAAGTGCATTATTACTTCCAACATGAAGGAGTATAGTGAAGCGGATTATATAGTGAATTTTTCAAGTTATGCATCCAAGGATATTGAAATCATAGATAATTCCGGAGTTATGCTTTTGAAACTGCTTATTGATCTGGGCGCGAAGCATGTTGCAATTGCAGGCATGGATGGATATTCCAGACACCAAAGTGTCAACTATTATGACAGTAATCTGGAATATGATTTTTCGAGCGTGGCAGACAAGAGAAATCATTTGATCGCCAAGGAACTGTGCGCGATAAACAAAGTGATGAAAATACAGTTTTTGACACCATCGATTTACGAGAAAATGATGGAGGATTAGAGAATGGGAAAAGTTGTAACATTTGGAGAGATCATGCTGCGCCTGGCACCAAACGGTTATTACAGATTTTTTCAGCAGGATCAGATGCAGGCAACGTTCGGCGGAGGTGAGGCGAATGTTGCGGTTTCTCTTGCAAACTTTGGCGAAGAGTCTGTGTATGTGACGAAGCTGCCGGAACATGCGATTGGACAGGCTGCAGTGAATGAGCTGCGGTCTTTCGGTGTGGATACGTCAAGAATTGTACGCGGTGGTAATCGAATCGGGATTTATTACCTGGAAAAAGGTGCAAGCCAGAGAGGCAGTGTATGCATCTATGACCGGGCAGGTTCATCGATTGCGGAGGCGGAGCCGGGGGATTTTGACTGGGATGTAATCTTTGAAGGTGCTGACTGGTTCCATTTTACGGGGATCACACCGGCGTTAGGAGGAAACCTGATAGAAATCTGCAAGCAGGCATGTATTGCTGCAAAAAAGAAGGGGATTAAGATATCCTGTGATCTAAATTATCGTGGAAAGTTATGGAGCCGTGAGATGGCAGGAACCGTAATGGAAGATCTGTGCCAGTATGTAGATGTGTGTATTGCAAATGAAGAAGATGCAAAAGATGTATTCGGAATATGCGCAGATGGCTCAGATATTACACGGGGCAGATTAAATAAAGAAGGTTATGTGTCGGTTGCAAAACAGTTGAAAGAACGGTTTTGTTTTGACAAGGTTGCAATCACGCTTCGTACTTCATTATCCGCAAGTGACAATAATTGGGCAGCTATGTTATATGACGGAGCGCAGGCGTACTTCTCAAAAGAGTATCATCTGCATATTGTTGATCGTGTTGGTGGAGGAGATAGTTTCGGCGCAGGTTTAATCTATTCGTTGTTAAACGGAAAGGCTATGCAGGATGTAATTGAATTTGCCGTAGCAGCTTCCGCACTAAAGCATTCAATCGAAGGCGATTTTAATCGTGTGACGGTTGCGGAAGTTGAGAAGCTGGTGGGTGGAGATGCGTCAGGAAGAGTACAAAGATAGGTGATAACATATGAAACGAGTGGCAGTAACAGGAGTCACAGGGGCAATCGGTATTGCATTAATAGAAAAATGCATAGAGGAAAATGTAGAAGTTCTTGCGTTCGTGCATAAGAATTCCAAGAGAAATAATCGGATTCCAAAGCATGAGCTCGTGCATCTGATCGATTGTGATTTGAGTGAATTGGGTGATATAAATACTGATAACATACAGGCGTGTGATGTCTTCTATCATCTGGGCTGGGCAGCTACGATGGGCGCAGGCAGGAATGATATGCAGATGCAGTTAAAAAATGTTCAATATACACTGGATGCGGTTAAACTGGCTCATCGGTTGGGATGCAACATGTTCGTGGGAGTTGGATCACAGGCGGAGTATGGACGGTATGAAGGAAAGTTAAATGAACAAACACCTGTATTTCCGGAGAATGGATATGGAATAGCAAAGTTATGTGCCGGGCAGATGAGTCGGATTTTGTGTGAACAGCTTGCGATGAGGCCGGTGTGGGTTCGAGTGTTGAGCGTATATGGGCCATATGATAATGAGAATTCCATGATATCATCAACCATAAAAAGCTTGCTTCAGGGTCACAGACCGGCACTCACGGCTGGTGAACAACAGTGGGATTATCTATATTCTAAGGATGCTGCTGAAGCATTATATCTAGTTGGAGTTAGCGAGAAAGCAATTGGGGTTTATTGCCTTGGAGGTGGTAAGGCACAACCGCTTCGACAATATGTTGAGACGATGCGGGATCAGGTAGATCCAAATCAGGAACTTGGATTCGGAGAAATACCATATGCAGATAAGCAGGTCATGTATCTATGCGCAGATATAGACAGATTATATAAAGATACAAAATTTCAACCCAAGACCTCTTTTGAAGAGGGAATTGGTAAAACAATAGAATGGATGAAAAAGGGGTTATCCTATGAAGAAGCTTAGTGTTATGATTCCTTGTTATAATGAGGAAGACAATGTAAGAGAAATCTGTAAAGCGGTGATTGACGAAATAACAAAGTCTTTGCCGGGATATGATTATGAAATTTTGTTTATAGATAATGATTCTAAAGACAAGACGCGAATATATTTGCGGGAGATGTGTCAAAAAAATAAAAAAGTGCGTGCAATTTTTAATGCCAAAAATTTTGGACAGTTCAACTCTCCTTATTATGGTATGTGCCATACAACCGGAGATTGTACGATCTGCCTGTGTTGTGATTTTCAGGATCCGGTTGAAATGATTCCCCAACTTGTCAAGGAATGGGAGAATGGTGCGAAAATTGTCTGTGCGATTAAGACAACCAGTAAAGAAAATAAAATCATGCGATTCCTAAGAACCTGTTATTATAAAATGATTAAAAAGCTTTCTGATGTGGAGCAGATTGAGCATTTTACAGGCTTTGGACTGTATGACAAGAGTTTTATAGATGTCTTGAAGAATTTAGATGATTCGACCCCTTTTCTGCGTGGAATTGTAGCGGAACTCGGATATAAACGGGTGGACATACCATATGAACAACAGAAACGAAAGGCCGGAAAGACACATAACAACTGGGCGACTTTGTATGATGCGGCGATGCTTAGTTTCACATCTTATACGAAAGCCGGATTGCGAATTGCCACAATTATGGGATTTGTTATGTCGGGGTTAAGTCTGGTGGTTGCTCTTGTGTATTTGATATTGAAACTGGTCAACTGGGATAGTTTTTCTGCTGGTACAGCACCGATATTGCTGGCAGTATGTGTGTTGGGATCGGTACAGTTGTTTTTCATAGGCTTAATGGGAGAGTATGTGCTTAGTATCAATAAACGTATGATGCATAGACCGTTAGTCATAGAGGAAGAACGATTGAATTTTGATGAAGAAAGTGAAGGAGAAAAAAATGCTTGATCAAACATTTTATAGAGGGAAAAAGGTACTTGTTACAGGACATACAGGATTTAAAGGAACGTGGATGTGTAAGCTGCTTATCATGATGGGGGCAGAAGTGACAGGGTATGCACTGCCCGCACCAACAGAACCAAGCTTATTTGAACTTTGTAAAGTTGGTGATGGGATGAATTCTGTAGAGGGAGATATTCGGGATCTGGATCATCTGATGGAAGTGTTTGAAGAAACGCAGCCGGAGATTGTAATTCATATGGCAGCGCAGCCAATCGTCAGGGAATCTTATAAGAATCCGGTATATACTTATGAGACGAATGTGATGGGAACGGTGAATGTCTTAGAATGTATCAGAAAGACTCCTTCTGTTCGGTCGTTTGTGAATGTAACAACAGACAAGGTGTATTTGAACAGAGAATGGCAGTGGGGATATCGCGAAAATGAAGAATTAAATGGATATGATCCATATTCAAACTCAAAATCCTGTTCGGAATTGGTTACAAGCAGCTATAAAAATTCCTTTTTTGGTGGAGAAACCGGTAAAATGGAAGATGGACGTGAAATCGCCATAACAACCTGCCGGGCAGGAAATGTTATAGGCGGAGGTGATTTTGCAAAGGATAGAATCATACCGGATTGCATTAGAGCGGTAGCTGCTGAGAAAAAAATCATTGTCCGAAATCCATTTTCTACCAGGCCATATCAGCATGTATTGGAACCGGTTGTAACATATCTGATGATTGCGCAGGAACAATATAAAGATATTTCCCTGGCAGGAAGCTACAATGTTGGACCGGATGATGAGGATTGTTGGACAACGGGTGATTTGGTGGACCTGTTCTGTAAAACATGGAATGAAAATAATACAGATGGTACATATACAGCAGAATGGATAAATCAGTATGATGGTGGCCCACATGAGGCTAACTTTTTGAAACTGGATTGCTCAAAGATAAAATCAGTATTTAATTGGAAACCAACCTGGCATATGCAAGAAACTATGGAAAAGATTGTAGAATGGTCGGAAGAATATATGCATGGTGGGGATGTTTCTGCTTGTATGAAGAAGCAAATAGAAGAATTTATAAATTAATGAGTTATTCTATGTTTTTTGAAAAAAATAGGGTAAAATACAAGAGGCTAAATTAATGGTTCAGACAAAGGAAAGAATACAGAATTTCATATTGTTTTTTTCAGATCTGATATGTACAGTTGTATCTTTCTATGTTGCAGGATATATATGGCTATGGTGTTATAAAGGTTTTGATGGTGCATTTGCCATGAATCAGATGCGGGATAATACACTGACTATATTTGTGTCATATATTCTGCTTGCAATTATAGATACAGATTCAGATGATTTCACGGGACGCGGATATCTGCTCGAACTGAAGTCCGTGGTAAAAAAAGAAATCTTCTATGCGTGTATTATTGCAATCTACGAGCTGCTTCGTAGAAAAGATGAGCTGTTTCCGCGAGGTGTATATGTTATTACCTTTGTATTTGCCATTATCACAATATATGTTACCAGAATTGTGATAAAGAGAATGCTGATTAATCACAACAAAAGTGCAAATGCAATCCGAATGCTGGTCATCACAAGAAGTGACAGGGCAGAGCGAGATTTGGCACTGAAAAAAGACGAGTCTGATTGGATGCGCCGTCTGGATGCATTTATAATTATAGATCAAAATATGGTAGGCCAGAATATAGATGGTGTACCGGTTGTTGCTTCGGCTGAAACGATGATGGAATACATCAGATTGGGTGTCGCAGACGAAGTATATATTGATATTGATTATGAAAAGGTCGAAAGCCTGCGCCCTTTAATCATGGAATTAGAGGATATGGGAATAACCGTACATATCAGAATTGATTTGCTTGACACGTTCTCTGACTTTGACGTAGCTCTTGGTACGTTGGGTGGAAGTACTGTTGCTACATTTGCGCATCGTCTGTTTGCATATAAAAAATTGTTTGTAAAACGTGCAGCAGATATCGTAGGTGGATTGGTTGGCCTTTGCATTATGCTGATTTGCCTGCCATTTGTTGCTATTGCGATAAAGATTGATTCCCCGGGACCGGTATTTTTCAAACAGCGCCGAGTTGGTAAAGGTGGCAGATATTTCAACATTTATAAATTCCGTTCTATGTATATGGATGCAGAAGATCGAAAGAAAGATCTGAAAGCAGAAAATGAAATGCAGGGGCCTATGTTTAAAATCACAAATGATCAGCGTATTACAAGAGTTGGAAGCTTTTTGCGAAAGACGAGTATTGATGAACTGCCACAGTTTATCAATGTGCTGAAAGGAGATATGAGTCTGGTTGGAACCAGGCCTCCAACGATTGATGAATTCAAACAATATGCTGGACATCACAGGAGAAGACTGACCATGAAACCGGGAATAACCGGAATGTGGCAGGCGTATGGAAGAAATACCGTGACAGATTTTGAAGATGTTGTTAAGATGGATTTGCAGTATATAGATAACTGGAGTTTGACTTTAGATATAAAGATTCTTTTTAAAACGGTGATTACAGTTTTTAAAGAGGGCGGAAGATAAGGGTATCGATATGATATTAATTGAATTTATCAAAATTATAATCATTATGGTTGCTATGCCATTGGCTTTAGGATATGTAATATTTGAATCATACCAATTTAAATTAAATAAGAATGATGTATTGTCAGATATATGTTATATTTTTATTTGTGGGCAAGTGGTTATGTGGGCAGCTTTTCAACTAGTTGCTGTTCCGCTTATAATAGCCAAAAGTCGATTGATTGTAGTGACTATATTATGGATATCTTTAATAGTTATTGCGTTGGTGGCAGGGTATATGTATTTGCGTAAAAAAAAATCGGAACGTCGATTTTTAAATGCGCGGGTAATGAGACATGCAAACAAACAAGATACAATTTGCTTTGTGATAATGATGTTGGTTGCATTGGCAATCGTAGGATATCAATGTTATAAATATATATTCTGTATGCATATAGATAACGATGATTCCAGATTTGTGGTGAACGCAGTTGATGCATATGAATATGGAACCATGTTTCTTACCAATCCGGCAAATGGTAATTATATGGGCGCTTGGGTAGGAGAGTTAACAAAGGATGTAAGTTCCCCATGGTCAATATATTTGGCAATGATAAGCAAATTGATAGGAATATATCCTACCGTTCTTGCACACACCGTGTATCCGCCGCTTCTCCTTGCCATGGGATATGCGTCGTATTATCTTATTGGACAATTATTATTTGGCGAAAAAATTAAATCAATTATGTTGGTAATTATTATAGCCGTATTAAACATGTCTTTTGGGCAGAGTGTATACAATCAGTCATATTTTACGATAGTAAGAATTTGGCAGGGAAAGGCTGTGGTAGCAGGCATGCTCATTCCATTTCTAACTTATCTATTGATAAAGCTATATAAGGATGAGGGATATGTGCGGGAATACATAGGTTTGATGCTGACGGGCATGGCTATGTGTTTGATGTCAGGAATGGGTATATTTTTCTCGGGAATTATGATTGGCGTAATGGGATTGTGGTTCACTGTTATAAAAAGAAGATGGAAAAAAATACCATATCTTGCATTAAGCTGCCTCCCGACAATTGTTTATGGATTATCTTATATGTTTATTAAGTAAGGAACAATTATGAGTATATGGATTACAGAGATATATAATTATATACAGCAATATTTTAATCATAGCCCTATCATCTATATGTATTTTGTTGGAATAATATATTTGTGCTTCAGAGGGGGAAAATTGAGACAGATGCTTGTGTATCCATCTGTTCTGTTGATGCTTGTGATTCTCAATCCATGGTTGTATGGACATGTGTGGCTCAAATTGATCAAGTATGCTTTCTGGAGAATGCTTTGGATGATACCGGTGATTCTAGTAATTGGAGTTGCTGTTGTTGATTTAGCATGCGTGGTAAAGCAACAATGGCTAAAATGTGCCATTGTTTTGGCGTGTGCAGGCTTGATTATGTTTAGTGGAGATAATATATATCGTCAGGAAGGGGTATATGTAAAAGCAGAAAATGCGCATAAACTGCCGCAGGCAGCGGTTGATATAACACATTGGATTTCAGAACGCGATGAGGATTCGACGATTCTTGCACCAGAAGAATTGTATTGTTATATCAGGCAATATGATGGACGTATAAAAATGCTTTATGGCAGAGATGCAGATACATATATATTGCCAATTGTGGATGCAGAGATGTTGGAACTTATTCAGATGGCGAGAACCGGAATTGGAGATCCGCAGAGATTTACGGAATTGGCTAGGCAGATGGGGGCAAACTATATTATACTTCCTACAGATAGTGGTTTGGGTATGCTTGATAATTATGGGTATAGTATGGTATGCTCTATGCACGGGTATTATATATATCAACAACAGTAAATGTAAAGATGTTTAAGAAATAAGATATTAGATTAAACGAAGGAGGATCAAATGAATATTATTTTATTATCTGGAGGAAGTGGAAAACGTTTGTGGCCACTATCCAATGATGTGCGAAGCAAACAGTTTGTAAAACTGTTTAAAGATGATAATGGGAATTATGAATCAATGGTACAGCGTGTGTATCGTCAGATTACAACCGTGGATGCGAAGGCAAAGGTAACGATCGCAACAAGTAAATCACAGGCAAGTGCTATTAAGAATCAGCTTGGGGAGAAAGCATCAATATGTGTGGAACCTTGCAGACGTGATACATTTCCTGCGATTGCGCTTGCAGCAACATATTTGTACGATGAACTGCATGTGTCACGAGAGGAGAGCGTAGCAGTCTGTCCGGTGGATCCATATGTAGAGAACAGCTATTATGAGGCTGTGCAAAAGATGGGTGAACTTGTTGAAACCGGAGCTGCAAATCTGACATTGATGGGAATAGAGCCCACTTATCCAAGTGAAAAATACGGTTACATTATTCCTCAAAGTGGGGATGATGTAAGTGGTGTGAAGGAATTTAAAGAAAAACCGGATACAGAGACTGCGAAGAAGTATATAGACCAAAGTGCTTTGTGGAATGGAGGCGTGTTCGCATTTCGACTGGGGTATTTGCTTGATAAAGCACATAGCATGATTGACTTTGTGGATTATAGAGATTTATATGCAAAATATGACACTTTGACAAAAATCAGCTTTGATTATGCAGTCGTAGAGAAAGAGAATAGTATTCAGGTACTCCGATATAATGGAGATTGGAAAGATGTCGGAACATGGAATATGATGGCAGAGGTTATGGCAGAGCCGACCAAGGGAAATGTGATTATGGATGAAACCTGTGAGAATACACAGGTTGTCAATGAGCTTTCAATTCCGATTATATGTATGGGCTGTAAGAATATGGTGATTGCTGCAAGCGGAGATGGAATTCTGGTATCTGATAAAGAACGCAGCGGACATATGAAACCATACGTTGAAAAATTGGATAATGTACCAATGTTTGAAGAAAAATCATGGGGCACATATGAGGTTATGGATGTCCAGACAGGATCAATGACAGTGAAGGTAACAATTCGTGCGGGCGAGAGTATGAGTTATCATAGCCATGATTACAGAAACGAAGTATGGACAGTTGTTAGAGGTACTGGTACCGCCTATGTGGAAGGGATGGAACAGGATCTTAAGGCTGGAGATGTTGTGACGATTGCAGCTGGCTGTAAGCATATGGTAACTGCGAAGACTGATATTAGTATGATTGAGGTACAGCTCGGTGAAGAGATCAGTGTCAGTGATAAGAAGAAATACGAGGTAGAATAGTATGGGAATCCTGAAGTTGAGACCGGTCGGTAAGGATTACCTGTGGGGAGGAAACCGGCTGAATACAGAATATAAGAAGAATATTCCATTATCTCCTCTTGCGGAGACATGGGAGTGTTCTGTGCATCCGGACGGTCCAAGTGTTGTTGTCGGTGGCGAGTACGATGGAAAAACTTTGGCCGATGTTCTGGATGAACATCCGGAATATATGGGAACGAAGATCCCGCAAGGACAGGAATTCCCGATTCTGGTGAAGTTTATTGATGCGAAGAAGGATCTCTCTGTGCAAGTACATCCGGATGATGCCTATGCACGGGAGTATGAACATCAGAATGGCAAGACAGAGATGTGGTATGTGCTCGATGCAGAACCGGGAGCACATCTTATATACGGATTCGAACATCCGGTAACAGAAGAGATCCTGCGTCAGGCAGTGGAAAAAGGAACACTTGATAAGCATCTGCATAAGCAGTATGTGGAGAAAGGCGATGTTGTGTTCGTGCCGGCAGGAACCGTACATGGAATCGGCGCTGGGATTCTGGTTGCGGAGATTCAGGAGAGCTCGAATGTCACATACAGAGTATATGATTATAACCGCGTGGATAAGAATGGAAAGAAGCGGGAACTACATTTTGACAAGGCGGTTCGTGTCATGAATATGGAGGCACTGACCGAGAAAAACGAACCGTCCCGTATGATACAGTACGAACCGGGATGCGCCAGGGAGATTCTGTGTATGTGCAAATATTTTGAGACGGAACGCATCCATGTGCAGCCAATCTGCGGGTTTGAGGTAAACGATGCATCGTTTCAGGTTATTCTGTGTCTGGAAGGACACGGTACGTTACGCGATAGCAACGGTAATCAGGAGTCTTTCGTGAAAGGCGATTGTCTGTTCCTGCTTGCAGGAAGTGGAAGATGCAGGATTCAGGGAAATACGGAAGTATTGAAGATTCGTTGTTAGAAGGGAAACACCAGAGAAGCGAACAAGAATATAAGTATTCACAAGCATAAATACTATAGGAATAAAAAATAAGGAGATTAAACGAAGATGAAGAGAGCACTTATTACAGGCATTACAGGACAGGATGGTTCTTACCTTGCAGAGTTTCTGCTTGAGAAGAGTTACGAGGTACATGGTATTGTACGTCGTTCTTCCGTATCGACGACAGAGCGTATCGATCACCTGATTGCGACAAATTCAATCACTTTGCATGATGGAGATCTATCAGACTCTTCAAGCATTATTCGTATTGTAAATGAGGTTCGTCCAGATGAAATCTATAATCTGGCCGCACAGAGCCATGTGGGTGTCAGTTTTGATGCTGCAGAGTATACAGGAGATGTAGATGCACTTGGCGTTCTTCGTATCCTTGAAGCAGTACACATGCTGGGGCTCGATAAAACTTGTCGTATCTACCAGGCATCAACTTCTGAGTTATACGGAAAGGTGGAGGAGTGTCCACAGAACGAAAAGACCCCGTTCCATCCTTACAGCCCATACGCAGTGGCAAAGCAGTATGGTTTCTGGATGATGAAGGAATACCGCGAAGCATATGGTATGTTCGCGTGCAATGGTATCCTGTTCAACCATGAATCTGAGAGACGTGGTGAGAATTTTGTAACGAGAAAAATCACGCTAGCAGCTGGACGTATCGCATGTGGTTTACAGGATCATCTGGAACTTGGTAATCTGGATTCACTGCGAGACTGGGGTTATGCAAAGGATTATGTAGAATGTATGTGGCTGATTCTGCAACAGGATATACCGGATGATTTCGTTATTGCAACCGGTGTACAGCATACAGTTCGTGAGTTCACGACACTTGCATTCGCACATGATGGCATCGAGCTTGAGTGGAAGGGCGAAGGCATGGATGAGAAGGGCTATGACAAGAAGACAGGTAAGATGCTTGTATGTGTTAATCCGCAGTGGTTCCGTCCGACAGATGTAGTAAATCTGTGGGGAGATCCGACAAAGGCAAAGACTGTGCTTGGCTGGAATCCACAGAAGACAAGTTACGAAGAGTTGTGTGCGATTATGGCGGAACATGACCTTGTACTTGCGAAGAAGGAAGCAGGTCTGCAGTAAGGAATATAGCGTATAGATGGGAGCTACGAATCTAGCTCCCTTCTTTCCGTATATTAGAATGGAAGAGGTTATGAAGAAAGTAATTATATTTGGCATCGGTGGATTTGTTGGGAATTATCTTGCACGGGAGTTCCTTGCACATGATTATCGGGTGTATGGAGGCGATATCGTGGAGTGTGTAAATCTGGATACTAGGGTAGACTATTGCCGAGCGGATCTGTTGGATGCTGGGAATGTGAAGCAGGTAATCGAGGATATCGGTCCGGATGTTATTGTGAATCTAGCGGCAATCAGCAGTGTCGGGATGTCATGGGGAATGCCGCAGAAGACGATTGAAGTAAACGTTGTAGGAGCACTCAATATCATGGAGGCAGCAAGAACGCTTCCACAGAGTCCACGTATCTTATTTGTGGGCAGCAGTGAGGAATACGAGACAACAGAGGCAGATATCGATGAGAGTATACCGCTCAATGCGAACAATCCATACGGAATCTCGAAGATGACACAGGAGAATTTTGCGAAGCTATACCGAGAACGATATGGAATGCAGATCTATTGTGTACGTCCGTTCAATCACACCGGGATTGGTCAGAAGGATACATTCGTACTGCCGAGTTTTTGCAAACAGGTGGCAGAAATTAAGAAGAGCGGGAAAAAGGGAAGCATCCAGGTAGGAAATCTGACTGCAATCCGTGATTTCAGCCATGTGAAGGACATTGTACGTGCATACCGGATGATCGTAGAAAGTGACCGGTGTGACCGTATCTATAATGTTGGTTCCGGACAGGCATACAGCATCCGTGAGATGCTTGATTATATTATATCGTTATGTTCAGAGAAGGTGACAGTGGAAGTTGATCCAGCGCGTGTGCGTCCGGTGGATACTCCACGAATCTGTTGTGATAACCGTTTGATACAGGCGGAGCTTGGCTGGCAACCGAAATATACGATTTGGGATGCTGTCAAAGAGATGTATCAGTATTATGTAGAGCATTAGGAAGATTATGGGTAGAATTCGATTACTGAATACAGAGATAGATAATATATCGATGGAAGAGGCACTTGATCGGATTGATACTATGGCGCAGGAAAAAAAACCATCCTACGTTGTAACACCGAATTTAGATCATATTGTCACAATCGAGCGAGATGCGTACTTTAGGGAAGCGTATGCACATGCGGATCTGATTCTGGCAGATGGCAAACCGCTTCTGTGGATTGCGAAGGCCAAGAAGACGCCAATCCGGGAGAAAATATCGGGGTCCGATCTATTTCCACGAATTGCGCAGCATGCGGCGAACAAGGGATATACGATGTTCTTTCTTGGAGCAGGAGAAGGTGTCGCTCAAAAGGCGGCAGAAGAGTTAAAAAAGAAATATCCCAGTCTTATGGTGATAGGATGTTATGCTCCACCGATGGGATTTGAACATGATAGAGAGGCAGTCTTACAAATTATTAATCGGGTGAAGACAGCAAAACCTGATATTTTAGTAGTTGGACTTGGAACACCGAAACAGGAGAAATTCCTGTATCGGCATTATAAACAGATGGGAGTACCGGTATCTCTGGGACTTGGAGCCAGTTTTGACTTCATCGCAGGTAACCGTAAGCGTGCCCCACGTTGGATGTCGAATCACGGTTTGGAATGGCTGTATCGGACACTGCAGGAACCGAAACGTCTGGCAGGACGTTATATAAAGGACGCTGTGGGCATCTTGCCAATACTTTTTAAATATAGGAATAAGGGGCATTATGAAGATATTCGTTGATCTAACCTCGTTAGCCGATAACTTTTCCGGCATCGAGCGGTTTGCACTCTCAATTACACAGGAGCTTGTGAAGCATGCGGAGCATACATATATTCTTGCATTCAAGAATGAGATTCATCCGGCATTTCAAAGGAAGCTTCCGAATGTAAGGCGGATGGTGATTCGTGGGAGAAATAAGTTGATATTCGCTCAGCTCACTTTTCCGGGGAAGCTGTGGCGGGTGAGGGCAGACTGTTATTTATTTCCTGCGTTCCCGGCACCATTCCTTTTCTTCTCAAAGAAAGCAGTCAGTGCAATCCATGATGTGGGATGCTGGGACTGTCCGGAGACAAATAAGCGGAGTATGATTGTGTATTTTCGTATTCTGTACCGGAAGGTTGCTATGTGTGGCAAGCGAATCATAACGGTATCGGAATTTTCCAAGGGAAGAATCGTGGAACGTCTGCATGTGAAACCGGAACGAGTGGCAGTGATTTATGATGGGGTATCGGAGTGCTTTACAAAGTTTGCTTATGAGGAAGCTATGGATATTCAAGTGCGTGAGAGACTGGAACTGCCGGAGCATTACATCCTGTGTCTGTCGACGCTTGAACCGCGCAAGAATATGCGGTTTCTAATTGAAGCATATGCGAAAATGAGGTATAATAAAAAAGTTAATCGTGAATTAGTGTTGGTTGGTAGAAAAGGCTGGATGGTAGATACATTATTAGATGACATCCCGGATGATGTCAAGCAGCATATTCATCTGACAGGATTTGTCGGAGATGATGAACTTCCGTATGTATATCACGATGCGGATATATTTGTATTTACATCAATCTATGAAGGCTTTGGGATGCCACCGGTCGAAGCACTGACATGTGGAACTTCGGTGCTCTCATCGGATGCAGCATCTATGCCGGAAGTGCTTGGTGGGGCGGCGGAGTATTTTCAAAGTGGAAATATGCAGGATCTGATGGAAAAACTGCAACAGATGCTCGAGAGCAAACACAAACGGAGCTATGACACGATACGACAGTATGATTGGGGAGAGGAAGCAGGGAAGTTGCTTGAAATACTAAAAGAAGAAGGAGAATAATATGGGTGGATTAGAAGGGGTAAGAAATAAAAAGCTATTGTATCATTTGACGAAACTTGATAATTTGGAGTCAATTATACGATATGGCTTGCAATCAAGGCGATATGTGATTGCAAATCAAATGAAGGTTATAGATGTTGCGGATTCGGAAATTATTACGAAGAGGCAACAGTGGAATTTAGATCGGTATATACCATTTCATTTTCACCCATATACGGCGTTTGATTACGCGGTAAAGGGAACTTATGGAAATAAGGGATTTGTATATATTTGTATAAAGCGGGCGTTTGCGGAGTATAACAATTTTAAGATACTTCCAAAGCATCCTCTGTCATTGCAGGAGTGTGTTCTATATGATTATCAGCAGGGGTTGGAAGTAATTGACTGGGATGCAATGGAAACGCTCGGAACGGAAGATGAGTATTGTAAGAACGTAAAAATGGCAGAATGCCTTGCGGAATTTGGAATTCCGGCAGAATTATTTCAATGTGTGTATGTGCCAACTGAAGCAGTAAAAAAACATGTAGAAATGTTACTTCGAAATTATGGAATAACAGAACAACCTCCGTATGTCGCAATTCAGGAAAAGTGGTTTTGAAAGAGGGATATTTATGATTGAATATACCAAGGGAAATATGTTTGATAGTGGTGCTGATTGCATGGTTAATACTGTGAATTGTGAAGGATTCATGGGGAAGGGCATAGCATATCAGTTCAAACTGAGATTCCCCGAGAATTTTAAATCATATGAAAAAGCATGTAAGAGTAATAAGTTGACAGTTGGAACAGTTCATTATTATGTGGAAGATGGTATTACTATCGTTAATTTCCCGACGAAAGATAAATGGCGCGCAGATTCCAAGATAGAATATATCGAAGATGGCATGGATGCGCTCGTAAAAATACTCCCTCGATTAAATGTGAAGAAAATAGCAATTCCACCGCTTGGTTGTGGAAATGGAGGGCTATTGTGGGACGGCGTAAAAACAATAATTGAACAAAAATTGCAGGGCTTGTCAGGACAATATGAATTTATAATATATGAGCCTTCGCAGAATTATCAGGTAAAACCAAAGCAACCGCCAAAGGTAAATGTATCTGCGCTTGTAATATTGGATATTCGTATGCAACTGAAAAAGTTGAGTAAACTTCGGTTACAGAAAGCGTGTTATTTTACAAATTACTTTTACAATGAGAATTATTTCAAGTTTGATAAGTATAAATATGGACCGTACTCCCATTCTGTAGATATAGTTGCAAAGAATCTTGGAGAATATCAGGACTATTACGACCTGGAAAATGCAGAAGATACATTTAATCATATCTATCAGGTGATTTGCAGTGATAAGACCAATCGTAAATACAATAAGCTTCATCAGGCTGTTAAAAAAGCTGTTGCATTTGTAAATGAGATAGAAGATGATAAAAAACTGGAAGGTATTGCAACGGTTGCGTATTTGGTTGAAGTTGGGGAACCTAAAAACCAGGAAGACTTGATACAAGCGTTTGATGAATGGTCAGAATATAAGGCCAAGAAGTTTTCAGATGCATATATTGCTGAATGTATTCACTATCTGGAAGAAAAAAATATAATTTTAATAGATTTATGTGGAAATTATGAGTTGGCAAAAAATATGTGGTAGGTAAACACCATGAATATCAGTAAATTAAAAAGGCTCTGTCCGCCATGGCTGAAAGAGCAATTAATAGATATGCGATATGCAATATATACGAAGAGGATGTTGATGAAACATCGCCGGGTTCTGCCTTACAAAAAAGGAAAATATCCACAGGGCATCAACTTGATCTGCGATATCAAAGCTGAGACCGGGCTTGGACAGAGTGCGAGAATTCTGGCAGAAATGCTGAAGCAGAGTGGAATTCCTTTTACGATTATTCAGGTAAATCAGACTGGTCAACTGGATCATAATGAGAACAGCTGGGATTCGTATATTACAGAAGAACCACGATATGATACAAACCTCATTCATATCAATATGAACGAATGGCCGCTTAAGTACTGTGAGATTGCAAAAACAGTACTTGATTATCGGAGAAATATTTCGTTCTGGTTATGGGAATTACAGACACTTCCTAAGCAATGGCTTCCGTGTATTGATACAGTGGATGCGATATGGGCACCATCGGAGTTCATATGTAACTGTATGCGGAAATACACGGAAAAACCGGTAGCGAAAATCCCATACTATATTCATATACAGGAACCGGTTGTGTATGATCGAACATACTTTGGACTAGAAGAAGAAGTCTTCTACTATCTGTTCATGTATGATTTTAAGAGTATTAGTGCGAGAAAGAATCCGGAGGGCATGTTGCGTGCGTTCGAAGTTACTTTCCCAGCGCAGGAAGCGAATAAGCGTAAAATTGGTCTGATTATCAAGATCAATCATATTGATGAGACACAGTTACAGGAATTACGGTTACGGCTGCAGAATTACCAATATATACAATATATAACACAAAACCTTGACAGAAGTGAGGTAGAATCGTTAGAATCGTGTGCGGATGTGTATATCTCACTGCATCGGAGTGAGGGCTTTGGGCTTCCTGCGGCGGAAGCAATGTATCTTGGAAAACCGGTGATTGCGACAGATTGGTCGGCAACGACAGAGTTTATGGATGTCGATTCCGCCTGCCTGGTGAAGTATGATCTTGTTAAGCTTACTGAGAAGATTGGCCCATATGATAAAGGCAGCGAATGGGCAGAACCAAATGTAGATCATGCAAGAAGATATATACGTCTTCTACATGATAATATCGATTACAGAAATGTGATTTCACGGAAAGCACAGGCAAAGATCAGGTGTCAACTTGGAATCGCCAATACAACAGACTATCTGCTTAGGGCATATGGTTATAATAAGAATACAAAGGGAATTCGATAGACTCGATTATGAAGAAGATTGCATTTATAAATCAGAGATATGGCTTAGAGGTAAATGGGGGCTCCGAATATTATACCCGATTGATTGCGGAACAGTTATCAGACGAGTATGAGGTCGAGGTGCTGACGACTAAGGCGGTTTCTTATGAGGATTGGAGCAACTACTATGAGAAGGACGAAGAAGATATCCATCATGTCCATGTAAGAAGATTTCCGGTTGCGTGTAGGCGTAGGACATTCTGGATGAAAGTGCTTTCGAAGCTCATCCGAACCCTCCACATGAATTATAAGTGGTTAGGTGATAAGTGGGTGAAGGCACAGGGACCTTACTCCCCGGAATTAATTCGATATATACGGGAACACGAAGATCGGTATGATGTATTTGTCTTTGTAACATACTTATATTATCCGGCAGTTATGGGATTACCGGAGGTGAAGGATAAGGCAGTGCTGATTCCAACGGCACATGATGAACCATATATATACTTTCGAACATACAGAGAATTGTTTGAAAGTCCCAGGGCGTTTGTCTATCTGACAGATGAAGAGAAGAAGTTTGTCAATCGGTTGTTCCATAACGAGGCGATACCATCCGTTGTAACTGGTGTAGGCGTTGATGTGCCGGAAGATGTAGATAACAGAAGGTTCCGGGAACAATATGGAATTTCGGGAAAATATCTGATCTATGTTGGAAGGGTAGATATAAGCAAGGGTTGTGAGCAGATGATTGAATATTTCGAGCGTTACAGTCAGTTGCATCCGGACGTCACACTCGTGATCATGGGGCAGAAATTCATGGAGATTCCAGAATCTCCGGTGATACGGTATCTAGGATTTGTCTCGGAACAGGAAAAGTTCGATGGGATAGCCGGCGCTACAGCGTTATGGCTGCCGTCCCAATTCGAGAGTCTGTCTATCTCTGTATTAGAGGCGATGACGCTTGCTGTACCAGTGCTGGTAAATGGCAAATGCGAAGTGTTGAAGGGACATTGCAAGAAGAGTAATGGCGGTTTTGCATATGAAGATGAAAGGCAATGCACGGAAGCTATAGATGTACTTATAAATGATAGTCAGCTTCGTAATCAGATGGGTAAAGCGGCACAGACGTATGTAGAGACAAATTACTCATGGACTTGCGTCAAGAATGCAATAAAAGAAATATTAGAGGGCATATAAGATGAAGACAATCAAAGAAATATATGAATATCGGACGATGATCAGCAGCTTGATCAAACGTGATTTACGAGGTAGATATAAGGGGTCAGTACTTGGATTTGCATGGACGTTCCTGAATCCGTTATTGCAGCTTGCGGTGTACACAGTTGTATTCTCGACAATCATGCGGGCAGGAATTGAGGATTATTATCTGTTCCTGTTTGTGGCTTTGATTCCCTGGATATTCTTCAGTGCGTCAATACAAGCAGGTGCGATGTGTATTATCAGCCAGAAAGATCTGGTCAGTAAGATTTATTTCCCGCGTGAAATCCTTCCAATTGCACATGTGACGTGTCAGCTGGTGAATATGTTACTGAGCTTTGTCGTTGTATTTGCTGTGCTGATTATATCTGGAAAAGGTGTATCGTTCCGGGCACTTGTATATCTGCCGGTTATTATTCTGGCAGAATATCTGCTTGCCATCAGTATTACGATGATTGTATCGGCGCTTACGGTGTTCCTACGGGATCTGGAACATATTATCGCGATTATTACAATGGCATGGCAGTTCCTGTCTCCGGTTATGTATAGTATCGATATGGTGCCGGAGAATATGCGGAAGATTTTCTATCTGAATCCGATGACACCAATCATTGTAGCATACAGGGATATCTTATATTATAAGAGAGCACCGGAGCTGTTCACATTGTTGCATGGATTTATATTTAGTCTTGTATTGCTCGTGGTAGGATGGTTGCTGTTCGGGCACATGAAGAAACACTTCGCGGAGGAAATGTAGATGAAACCGGAAAATGCAATAGAAGTTAATCATATCACCAAAAGCTTCAAAGTTTATCTGGACAAGGGAAGTACAATCAAGGAGAAGGTGCTGTTCCGGAATCGCAGACGATATGAAGAACGTCAGGTGTTAAAAGATATCAGCTTTGAAGTGAAAAAGGGTGAGGCAATCGGACTGATCGGACATAATGGCTGTGGTAAGAGTACAACACTGAAATTGCTTACACGGATCATGTATCCGGACAGTGGAACGATTGAGATGGCTGGGCGAGTGTCCAGTCTGATAGAGCTTGGCGCCGGATTCCATCCGGACATGAGCGGACGTGAGAATATCTATATCAATGCATCTATCTTCGGACTATCCAAGAAAGAGATAGATCGGAGATTGGATGATATCATAGCATTCTCTGAGCTGGAAGATTACATCGATAATCCGGTAAGAACATATTCTTCCGGCATGTATATGCGATTGGCGTTCTCGGTTGCTATTAATGTGGATGCGGATATTCTGTTAATCGACGAGATTCTGGCGGTTGGAGATGTGGCATTTCAGGCGAAGTGCTTTAACCGGCTACGAGAGATCAAAAAAGCAGGAACCACGATCGTGATTGTGTCCCATTCTCTGTCTCAGATTGAACAGATCTGTGAGAGAAGTATCTGGATTCATGATGGAGAGATACGGGAAGAAGGAGCCCCTAGAATTGTTGATCCAAAGTATATGGCATATATGAGCCGAAAAGAATCGGAACGCAAGAAGAAGCTTGAGGCGAAGAAGGCGGAAGAACAGAAAGCGAAAGATGAGATAAAACAGGAAGACTCAGAAAAGGCAAAACTACAGGATACTTCTGTGCAGGAAGAACAAAAAAATGAGGTAAAAGAGGAAACGGCTCAGCAAGAGATTGTAGCAGAAGAAACAAAACAAGAAGATGAAAAACGCTGGGGAAGCCGCGAGGTCTACATGGACAAGGTTACGGTTCTGGATAGAGACGGAGAAGAATGTACAGATTTTCAGAATGATGAACCGTTCGTAGTACGAATCAATTATAAAGCAGAAAAACGGCTGGATGATGTTGTGTTCGGTATAGCAATCTATCGAAGTGATCAGGTATATATCTATGGTTCTAATACATTAATTGATTATTCATCGTCTAATGTGTTAGAAGGCGAAGGATATATAGATTTGAAGATTGATCGAATGCCAGTAAATGCGGGAACCTATACCATTGATTTGGCGTTCCATAGACCGGATGGGTTCAATTACGACTTTTGGAGAGAAGCATGTACGGTGAACATACAGAATGTAAAGAATGAGGTGGGTATTATCAGTTTGCCACATGAATGGGAAATAATGTAGAAGGTGAGTGTCAGTGGAAAAGTTAAAGAAGATTCCTATAATTGGATATTTGATACGGTTGTTTGTTGGGATAGCAAAATTACCAAAACATTTAAATTATTTGTATAGTGAGCAGGGACGATTGTTGCACGAATTAGATTTGAAACAGAAAGAAATAGATATTGTTAAAACGCAGCAAAAGAAACTGGAGATAACTCGTTATAAAGATCTAGGTGAAATAGGAAACAAGCTTGAAATCATCAGGGGGATTCAGGGAGAAGTAGAACAACAGCAAGATAACATGAAAGATAAAATAGCAAATTTGGAATTATGGAATTTGGATCGAATGGATGATATTCGGGATGTTGCTAATCGCATAGTTGATTTCGAACAACTTCAAATGGACGATGAATATTTGGAAAACTTGAATCGGCTGTTGAGTACACATCCAACGATATGGGGTAATAAAGATAGGCTTCATATATCCAAGCTTGCAGCTGTAGATTCATGTACATTTAATACAAATTCGGGGGAAATATCGATTGGTTCATATACGTTTGCTGGATCTGGAGTAAGTATATTAGCAGGAAGCCACGACAAGAGGTTAAAGGGATTATTGCGACGCGACGTGGAAATGAAAGAAGGTTGTGACATTTCTGTAGGGCATGGTGTTTGGCTGGGGTCAAATTGTACTATATTGGGACCGGCTCAAATAGGTGATAATGCAGTTATTGCATCGGGTGCAGTTGTAATACCAGGAACGGTTATTCCACCAAATTCTGTTTATGGAGGTATTCCAGCAAGGTTGATTCAAAATATATCAATTGCAGATGAAGAAGATGTGAATACGGAGGCAATTCAAGATGCAGTTTTAAGAGAGGGGGGAGTATTATTTGTTCAAGGGTGGACAGAGAAAAAAATCGTTCTGATAAACGGGAAAAAATATATTGGACATTATAAAATTGACAGAGAAGCAGTAATTTATAGCTCCAGCATCCCTCTTAAGTTATTTTATTTCTTTGAACAAGAAGGGAAAAAACAATTGGAGGTTCAAATTGATGATAATGATAAAGTGGAATATGATTTGAGTCAGGAAGGGATTTTGTTAATTAACTCTGAAGTTGTTGCGAATAATGGAATCCATAAAATAAAAATTATTTGTAGCGCATCCGAAAAATGTTTTTACAAGGTATAGAAAATTAAATGGAGGAGATACGATGATAAATCAGCAAATAGATGTTTCAAAAATTATGTATGAAATCAAGGCACGTGTTCAGCCGGAAGAAGAACAAAAAGTGGATTTGTGGAAAAAAGAGGGCGAATTTAAGGATGATATATATAATGCTCGGATGGTATATTACCCGATAATGGATATAGGAGATCGTCTTCCTGCTGGATCAAAACTTCCAAAATTTGCAAAGGGAATAGCGAGATTTGTCGGGAAGATTGTAAGAAAATTAAACAAATTTATAATTTATGATCAGAAGATAGTGAATCGGAATATAGATGTGTGCGTGGATACGATAGTGAAGCGAGAAGATTGTATTATGGAGATAATGAATAACGAATTTCGAAGGTTGGAAACGGACAATAAACGGTTGAAAAACGAGATACTTCAAAATGAGAAAAAAATAGAATTATTGGAACAGAAAATAGAAAAATTGATGAATATAGGATGAGAAAATTATGAATATATTAATAGATGGTCAAACATTCAATACGCCCGAGATTCATAGAGGAATAGGTGTATATGTAAAGAGTGTAATTAATAATTTGTTAAGGATAAACTATGAGAACGAATGGTATATTGCAATTAGTAATTCGAAGAATTTGGATGAATTAATACCATATGCACAATCTAAACTGCATATAATTTGCAATGAAGCGTTTACTCCCTGTACAGATTATGAGAAAAATCAAGATTATACAAATGAATTAGAATCAATTATCCAAAAAAATGATATTGATATTTATTGGAATCCAAATCCGCTAATGGTAAATGTTTTATTTCCGCAGAGAGATTTATCGTGTAAGATGTATTTTACTGTGTATGATATTATTCCGGTTATTTTCCCTGATAAAACGTGGGCAGAATCTATAAAAACAGAATATAATCGAAGATTAGGCTTTTTGCGGGAGAAAAATAAGGGACTGATTTTTATATCTGAATCTTCGAGGAAAGATTTTATCACACATTTGGAAGAAGTGAGCGAAGCGTATGTGACGCCATTGGCGGCTGATATAAGCCTTTTTTATTCAGAAATACAAAAAAACGAAGGAGAACCATATATTCTTTTTACAGGAGGATATGATTACAGAAAAAATATAGATGGAGCAATAGAGGCGTATGCTTATGCCATGAAAAAGTATCGTACAGATGAAGAATTTGCAAGATATAAGCTGGTAATTGTAGGTGCGTATAACGAAGAAACAAAGTTAAAATATGAAAACAAATTAAAACAATTGGATATTATTGACAATGTGGTTTTAACAGGATTTGTGTCGGATGATCGGCTCGCCGAGTTATATAAGAAAGCTAATTTGTTTTTCTTTCCTTCTCAATATGAAGGATTTGGGCTTCCTATTCTTGAAGCTATGTTGAGTGGTACATTTGTATTAAGTGCGGATAATTCTTCTTTGCCTGAAGTTTGTGGAGGGTTTGCGGAATTGTGTAAAGCGGAAGATGTGCAGCAGATGGGGGATGCTTTGCATACAGCATATGTAAAGATGAGAGAGGAATCAAAAGAAGAAGCGGAGAAAAGGCAGAAATATGCTTTGCAATTTTCGTGGGAAAAGACAGCAAAGCAGATATTAGACATATTTGAAAATATAAATAAAATATCATTAGAAAGAAAAAAACTGGCCATTATGACACCATGGCCTAATATGCAAACTGGAATAGCAAATTACATATATAAACTAGTTCCATATTTGCAAAAATATTTTGAAATAGACATATATGTTGACAACAAGGAAAATTTGATGAATTATGAGCAAAATCCGGTATCAATATATCAATTAGAAGAATATAAAAATAATAATTACGAGTACACATTATACGAAATTGGTAACAATGTGCAATTTCATAAGAGAATCTATGATGTATTTGAGGAGTATTCTGGTATAGCTGATATACATGATTTTATGCTAACACCTTTTTTCTTTCATGCTTACTTTAAAAATCAAAAGGAGTTGTATAAGGGGTTGCTTTATAGAGCATACGGTGATGGTGCTGAAGATATATATGCAGAAACGGTGAGGATAAAGAATCATCCGAATGAACAAAAATATCCAATGAGTGAAGCTGTTGTTCGTAAAGCAAGTAAAGCAATTTTTCATAATCATTGGTCAAAGCAACAGATTGATCAAAAAAATGTGGCTGTCATACCACATGCATGCTTTGATAAGGAGGTAATAAATCAAGCGAGTTTAGATAGAATGCAAGAAGATTTAAAGAAAAAAATGAAGTATGATGGAGAGGTTATAATAGGATGTTTAGGTTGGATTAATGATAATAAACGACCTCAGGTTATCCTTGAGGCTATAAATGACATATTGAAAGATGGGAAAAAAGTAAAACTTTGTTTTTGGGGAAAATGTGAATCTAATAAATTAAAGGAAATCATTAAGAAATATAACATAGGGGATCATGTATATTGTGCAGGATATATGGATAAAGAAACTTATGAGATAGCATTGCAAATGACAGATATAGTAGTTAATTTGAGGTATCCGTCGATGGGAGAATCGTCAGGAACACTTTGTGAAGCACTAAAATATGGAAAAGCGACGATAGTTAGCGACTTAAATCAATGTAGGGAATATCCGGATGATGTATGTTGGAAGCTTCCGGTGGGAGGAAGTGAAACGAAGCTTTTGACAGCGTACATTAAATATTTGATTGAAAATCCGTGCATTAAGAATGCTTTGGAAGAAAATGCTCAAAATTATGCAGATGAGGTTTTGGCTCCGGATAGAATTGCGAGGATGTATTATAAGTGGATTGTTAAAGAGTAGAAAAAAGGAGGTAATGATGAAACCTATTGCATTTGTTATTCCTTGGTATGGGGACACTATACGTGGTGGTGCAGAGTCAGAATGTAATCAACTTGCACATTGCTTAAAAGATGCCGGTATGCAAATTGAGGTTCTTGCAACTTGTGTAAAAGAGGCGTCAGATGATAGAGGTATAAACACACTTACAGAAGGTATTAGTGATGAATCGGGAATTGTGGTTAGAAGATTTCCTGTCAAAGAGAGGAATGTAGCGAGGTATAATCCTGCAAATTTAAAATTGTTTCGAAATGAAGTGGTTACGTTGGAGGATGAACGTGCTTACTTGGAAGAAGACATAAACAGCCCTAAAATGTATGAATATATAAATGAGAATAAAGATAACTATGAATGGTTTATCTTTATTCCTTATCTGTATCCACCAACATATTATGGATCAATGGAATGCCCGGATAACGCAATTATTATTCCTTGTCTTCATAATGAGGGATATGCATATATGAGTTTGATGAAGGCGCGAATGAGTAAATTTAAGAAAATGGCATTCTTGTCGAAACCAGAAAGTGATTTGGCGCATGAAATATATGATTTATCCAATGTTCAAACGGAAGTATTAGGTGCTTATGTAGAGTCTGGATGGGAATCGAGTGTACAGCCAGAAAGTTTTCGCGAAAAATATAATATTTATACGGATTTCATCCTATGTGCTGGTCGTAAAGAACCTGGGAAGAAAACAGATGTATTATTGGATTATTTCTGTAAATATATTGAAAAAAAACCGGATAGAAATTTAAAATTAGTTTTTGTAGGAGGCGGGAAAATTGATATTCCAAATGAACACAAGAATGATGTTCTGGATTTGGGATTTGTAAGTGTTGAGGATAAGCATAACGCATTTGCGGCGGCCTTCGTATTATGCAACCCATCCTTTTTTGAAAGCTTTTCAATAGTTATTATGGAAAGCTGGCTCGCAAAACGACCGGTATTAGTATCTGAACAATGTGAGGTTACTGCAAATTTTTGTAGGGAGTCTAATGGTGGCTTGTATTTTAATTCGTATAACTTATTTGAGGCATGTTTAGATTATATGCTAGATAATAGAGAAATAAGTGATATTATGGGAAAAAATGGATATATTTTTGTTAGAAATAATTTTATAAAGGAAGTTATACAAAAGAAATATCAGATTTTTTTATCTAAAAGTTATGAAGTTGGTAGGGAAAATAAAAATTGATCAAAGGAGTTAGGACCTCTGGCGACATAGATAACTCTGATGGATATGTTGGCTATTGTTTGCCAAATGATACAAAGTAGCTACTTGAAAACTATGAACATGTTTCAGAGAATATGATGTCTGCGATTGTCGAGGGAAATCGTACACGTAAGGATTTTATTGCAGAGCGTGTACTTAAATTAGCAGGGCACCAGATGATGGATGACAATGGATTGGAAATCAACTGACGAAAAAGAAGTCGTAGTAGGAGCATAAGTAGCACTCAACTATGGATAAGCAGAACGAAGGAATTTAGGATCTCGTAGTGGCTGGCGATTTTGGTAGACATGAGAGGTTAGTTATTGTAGAGGATTTTTGGAAAACGATAAAGCATTCATAAAGATAAATAAAGACGATTAATTTGTTGTTCTCAAAACCATCAGAAATGAGTTCATTGAAGCTACTTCATATCCAGAGAACTCTAGTTTGTGAATATATGTAATTCGTAAACCATTTAACAAACCAAGCAAAATCAAGGTTTTTTGTTGAAAGTGCACTAAAAAAATAGAGAGGAAACGATGATTGTTTAAATATTAATCATTAACTGGAACAAAATGGCGAATATATTATTATGGATATTATTTATTGTTATAATTAGTCTGAATTTTCTGGCACTTACTTATTATTATGAAAAAATAGAGATTATAAAAACGTTTACGATGGCGGTAGTGTTGTTTTGGATGGAGTATGCAATTTTGGCTGGTCTATGGTTCCTGATTGACAAATTCAGTTTTATTGCTGTACTTGTTAACCAGCTTATTGTTGTTGGGGGGATTACAATTTGTTTATGTGTTAAGGTGAACAGAAGAGCTATACAATTTGTATCTTTAAAAAAAAGAGATGGGCTTGTCCTTTTGATTGCTTTTGTTGCATTTTTGCTATCATATACAAAATTTGATTTGTATAATATGGGACAAGATCAAGGACTTTATCAAGCAGAAGCATTAGCACTATATATGGGAAATTATGAGGTCGAGCATGATTTTGAAGAATATAGTATTTTGCAAAATGATAAAGACAAAGAGGCATATAAGGAGATGTTGGATAAAGAGTGGGCTGGCTATTATATTACTAGTGCAAGTGAATATACACCAACAAAAGCTCCTAAAAGTGAGGTGTCAGGCGTATATCATGGAGTACAGACGTTTCCGGCCATGTTAGCACTGATGGCACGGCTTTATGGCATGAGAAACATGATTCATGTACAAACAATTTTTTATTTATGCAGTATTGTTCTTATGTGTTATACATTAATAGAAATGCGGGTTGCCTATAAAATGCAATTTTTCTTATCGCTACTTTTTGCAATGTCCCCTCTTTTATTATGGTTATCAAAAGCTTCATATACAGAGATGTTTTTGACAATGTTGGTATCGTATTATTTATATTTACTTGAGGAGAATTGTAAAAATAAATGGATCATAGCAATGCCATTGATTGCCTTTTCGTTTGTACATATTTCGTTTTTGATTTTATGGCCGTGCTTTTGGATTGTTAATACGATATTGTATTTAACTGAGAAAAATAAACAGTATATATATGTTAACATAGTTAGCTCCTTGGGGTTATTTGTAGGGGATTATATGATGGCACATATAGCAATGAATTACTTTTATGTAAATTGTAGTAGATTATATATCTCAGATATTATAACTTCAAAAAATTTGTTAAGTTGGATAGGAATATTAGTAATAATTAGTTGTATAATTTCTATCCTGTTATTACGAATGAGACCTGTCAAACTTGAGAATATAATCCGATATATAAAAAAATATAGATGGATTATTTCTGTGTTTTTAGGATTATGCATGATTTATATTGTTTGGCATGCGGTCAAGGTGGGCTATTTTTCAACAATTGAAGATGCACCAAGAGCATATATATATCAATATTATGGAAGAGGTTTTATTGCATTTTCGCATTTAGCTATATATGCCTGTGCTATGGCAACCGGGTTTATTATTTTGCCGATTTTGTATATTGGAATGATGTTCAATCCAAATAAGGCAGTTGAAAATCATAAGTCCTTTGTGGTTACAGTTATGTTTTTGTATATTGTGGTACTGCAATCGGCAGTAATAAGAGTAGATATTCCATATTTTTTCTATTATAGCAGATATTTGGCTTATTATATTCCTGTTATTTTGATAGCGGTCGTTCCTTATATAAATAATTATAGTAAAAAAATATTAATACCTGTATTTTCCTTGTCTTTATGCAGTATGCTCCTTTTTGATCAAGCTATCATCAAGGGAAAGGATGATACCGTGTTGGAATGGGAGACCGTTGAAGATTTAGATTTGGTTATTGAAGACGATTCAGCGTTAATATTATGTGGAAAGAAAGTTCAAAAAACATATGGATCATACATTAGATCTATAACTTGTTCAGCTGTATTTCCGGATTTTGAAGATATAGATGAGCAAATGTCTTTATTGTTGCAATATTATGACAATGTATACATACTTTGCGAAAATCAATATACTGGTGAAAAATATGGGGAGCAGCATGTCATTCAAACGGTATATCAAGATATAAATACATCTTCAGGGAATAAAAGATATATATATGGCTTATTTCCTATCAAGATGATTCAAAATAACGAAAATGTTATATTATATAAAGTAGGGTATAATAAATTCGAGGATAGTATAAACTTCTCTTCTGATAATGGAAATATAGAGTCATATGTAGTATCAGGAATGTCTGCAAGCGAAGGAAGTTATGCATGGACAAAAGAGAATGAAGTGACAATACATTTTCGCGTTAATAGTGGTTATATTGGAAAAAAATTACATATGGATTTTGGAATAAGTAATGTATTTAATACAAAACAGACTGTTCAAGTTTTTGTAAATGGACAGTTTACTTGTAAAAGGACAATAACTTCTGAAGATATGAGCTTAGGTGTGGACTTTGAACCAGATAAGGATGGTAATGTAGAAATAACATTATTGATCCCAGATGCGGTGTCACCCAAGGAACTTGGCGTTTCAGAAGATGACAGACAATTAGGAATAGCTTTAACAGAATTAAGTATAGAATATAGAAATTAAATAAACATATTTTGATAAAAATAAAGGGAAACGCAATATATGAAACTAATCATTCAAATACCATGTTACAATGAAGCAGAAACATTGGAAGTAGCATTAAATGATTTGCCCAAACATATTGATGGGATTGATGAGATAGAATACCTCATTATCAATGATGGAAGCAAAGATAATACAGTTGAAGTAGCCAAGAAATGGGGCGTAAATTATGTTGTTAATTTCCGTCGTAATAAAGGTCTGGCAAAAGGATTTATGGCAGGGTTGGATGCGTGTCTTCGAAATGGCGCAGATATTATTGTCAATACTGATGCAGACAATCAGTATTGCGGTGAGGATATTGAAAAACTTGTGCGACCAATATTAGAAGGAAAAACAGATATTGTGATTGGAGAAAGACCGATAGACCAAACAGCTCATTTTTCTCCATTAAAAAAGAAGCTACAACATTTTGGAAGTTGGGTTGTTCGAAAAGCTTCTAATTCAGATATTCCAGATGCACCAAGTGGATTTCGCGCATATAGCAGAGAGGCGGCATTGCATTTGAATGTTACAAATGAATACACCTATACGTTGGAGACAATTGTACAGGCAGGAAGAGAAAAGATTGCGCAGGAATCTGTTCCGATTCGTACAAATGCTGAGTTGCGCCCCTCACGTTTGTTTAGCAGCATGTTTGGATATGTAAAAAAATCTATGGTAACGATTGTAAGAGCGTTTATTATGTACAAGCCACTGAAATTCTTTACAACAGTAGGGTTAATTCCTTTTCTGATAGGTACGGCTTTGGGAATTAGATATATTGTATATATGTGTATGGGTGCAGCAGGTGGGCATGTTCAGTCTTTGATTCTTGCCAGTATATTAATATTGATGGGATTTATGACGATGATCATTGGATTACAAGCTGATATTATAGCAAAGAATCGGAGGATTCTGGAAGATGTCCAATACCATGTGAGAAAACTGGATTATGGTGACAAAAATCAGAAGGAAAAATAACGTATATGAAAGAATTCATAAGAAAAATAAGGCAGAAATTTGTTAATAGAGAGACTATATTGTATGCAGTTTTTGGCGTGTTAACTTCTGTGTTGAATGTTGTAATGTTTAAATTACTGTTAATGACAAGGCTCTCATATAAGATTGCGAATCTTATTACATTGATTGTAGTAAAGATTACAGCGTATATATGCAATAAAAATATTGTATTTAAGAGCAAATGTGCAAACATGATAGAGCTTCTAAAAGAGATTGGAAGATTTATTATTGCTAGGGGCGCTACAATGTTAATTGATTATTTTGGATTGATTATAATGGTTGATCTTATTAATTTACCTAAGGTACCAAGTAAAATATTTATTACGGTGTTTGTGATTGTGATAAATTACGTGATTGGGAAAAAGCATGTGTTTAAAAATGTGAAAAACAGTGAGGATAATATAGAGCAATGAGAACATTTAAAGAAATAAAAATAGCAGTTGCAGGTACCGGTTATGTAGGACTCTCTCTGGCAACATTGCTTGCACAACATCATGAGGTTGTCGCAGTGGATGTTATACCTGAAAAAGTGGAAAAGATAAATAACAGGATTTCACCAATCCAGGACGAATATATTGAGAAATATTTGGCTGAAAAGGAATTACACCTTTTTGCGACATTAGATGGTGAAAGCGCATATCGGGATGCAGATTTTGTAATTATTGCTGCACCAACAAATTATGACAGTCAGAGAAACTTTTTTGATACATCTGCGGTGGAGGCAGTATGATGTTAGTATAAATTAGTGGACACGAAAAGTGCGACACATTAAAATATATTTTAGAAAAGGAGAGGGGGACCATGACAAAATTTATAAGAAATGTAAACTAATATTTGTCTGAGATGAAAATCAAGCAGACTTATTTAAGTAGGGTTACTGGGATAGATGAAAATAAGTTGTCCCGTTTATTGGCTGGTTCGCGGGAAGAAAGCGGAACAGATATGGAAAAAATTGCACCAGGATTAGGGAAAAGTATAGAATTCTTTTTAAAAGATTGTATTGTTGTTCCACATCTAGATAGTTTTGCTTTCAATAAAAATTCATTTTATGCAGGTGAACCATCTGCTAAGCAAGAGAAAGTATCAAAAGATTTAATGGAGCTGATGGAGAATATTGATGAGATATTAAGTGCAGAAAGTCGGCTTGAAAATGTAGCAATGGGACAAAGATTGTGTTTTAGAAAATACCAATGAAAGAAACCAAAACAATCAAATTTAATATTTCTTACGCAAAACTAGATACCATAATCCGATATCTTTTTCTGGCGATTATGGTATTTCAATTGGGAAGTACAATCGCAATGAATCTTCGCGTGAATCAATGGCTCGATTATGATTCTTCACTGGCGATTCGTCACTGTGTGGAAATGTGGAAACAGAGAACGATATTCCTGCGTGATTTTAATTATTTTTCTACACTGGAGACGGATAGTGCGGCATTTTTTGCAATTCCATTATATTTCCTTGTTGGAGATATGGGAGTTGCGCTTTCGATTTGTCATGCACTTTTGTATTTCGCGTTTGCATTTGTGCTGGTTGATTTGTTTCGAACGATGGAAAGCGGAATCAATAGCGCGTTTTTGACGCAGATTTTGATTTTTACACCATATACGTTCCGCCAGCTGGATTGGACGAATATGATGTTTTTTGCAGCAGGACAATATGAATTTCGTGTGTTGTCGATGTTATTGGTTTTGGATGCCTATGAAAATGCACAGCATGAGGCGCGTGCGTGGAAGCGAAACTTGGTTTTGGCGGTATCTCTGGTTGTGAATTTCTGGACAGCACTTTCGTGTGGGAATTATCTGTTGCTTATGGTATGTCTGCCGTGCGTGATAGTATTTGCGGCAAAGGGAATAAAAAAGGATGGTTTTCGTTTTGACATCAGAGAATTGATCGTGCTTGCCACGGTGATTGCAGTCAATGCTGCCGGCTGGTTCGTACATAATGCGTGTGTCGGGCAGTCGTTTAATAATAACAAGATGCTGATTTCTGCGTATTCTTTTACGGAGAATCTGCATAATGCAGTAACCGGAGCTTTTCTGATTATGGGAGGCTTGAAGTATTCGGATTCCATTGCGATTTTCTCTAAGACCGGTGTGATTACGGTCTGTAAGTTTTTGTTGATGTTAGCGATGTTTGCGTTTCTTCTGTACCGCCTGGTAAAGAAACAGGGAAAACGGGAATTGACATGGATTGCGATACTTGTATTTCTGGTGAATTTTGGCGCACTTTGTGTGATGAATACACAGGGGGGGGGGCCAATCTTTGAATATCGCTATCATATTTTATGGATTGTCATGTTGTTTGCGAGTCTTGGTGAGGTATGCGATATATATAGGGATATGCCATTTGGCAGATGTGGAATGATGTTGTTGGCTACCCTTTTATTGTTGTTTAATGTGGATGGAACCATAGGGATTTTGCGGACCCCGGCGACAACGTCAACGGCAGAAGAAATTCTGGATGTAGCAGATGAGATGGGATATGAAAGTATTTATCTGCTCGATCAGATCAATGAAGCACATCAGATACGAGCACTTGACATGGATAAGTATTGCCTTGATATCTATAAGTCCGGTGATGTGTATGTAGCAGATCTGGGGGATTTTTATATATCATATGGCAAAGCGGATGATGTACAGGCGAATTTAATGATTGCAAATGCGGAAGCGTATGAGCAATTGGAGGAAGAATATAAAGCGGCCTATACATATGTGAGGACATTGGATAACGGTCTCTGTGTGTATACGGCAGAATATTTACCTTGGAATTTTTAGGCGCCAAGATCCGGAGAATTACATAGTGCCGGCAGGATTGCATGGTGAGCAGGGAATCATTGGAGCGTTGACCCCGATATGAGAAAAATGGGATGGATATTCGTACATATCCATCCCTTATTTATTGCATAAACGGATGGAAAATGGTAAAATCACATAGATAATGTTTACTTTCAAAAGACACATTACAGGAGGAACGCGAAAATGGATAAAACAATTCAGAATTTGTATGATCGGTGGCTTGATTCGCCGGTGATTGATGATGCGACGAAAGCAGAGTTGCATGCAATCGCAGGGGATGAGGCAGAGATTGAGGATCGTTTCTATAGAAGCTTAGAGTTCGGTACAGGTGGTTTGCGAGGCGTAATTGGCGCAGGCACAAACCGTATGAATATTTATACCGTTACAATGGTAACACAGGGGCTTGCGAATTATATATGTGAGAAGGGTTTTGCGGATCGTGGAGTTGTTATTTCTTATGATAGCCGAAATATGTCTCCGGAATTTGCGATGGCGACAGCATTGTGCCTGTGTGCAAATGGTATTCCGGCGTATCTTTTCACATCTCTTAGACCGACACCGGAGCTTTCGTATGCGGTTCGGTATTTGAAATGTATTTCAGGCATTAATATAACAGCAAGTCATAACCCGGCGAAGTATAATGGATACAAAGTGTATTGGGAGGATGGCGCGCAGATCGTATCTCCGGTTGATAAGGAGATCATTGCAAAAGTAAATGCGATTGCGGATCTGTCAGAAGTGAAGAAGATGTCGAAAGAGGATGCCATAGCGAAAGGCTTGCTGCATCTGATTGATAAGGAAGTTGATGATGCATATATTGCAGAACTTCATAAGCTTGTTATGAGACAGGATCTGATTGATAAAGCGAGTGATCTGAAGATTGTATATACACCGCTGCATGGTACAGGGCTTGTTCCTGTGACGCGTGTGTTGTCAGAGCTTGGATTTAAGAATGTCTATGTGGTTCCGGAACAGGAGAAGGCGGATGGCAATTTTCCAACAGTGAAGGCTCCGAATCCCGAAGCGAAGGAAGCGTTTGCACTTGGTCTTGCATTGGCGAAGAAGGTTGGCGCGGAACTTGTGATGGCAACGGATCCGGATGGCGATCGTCTGGGAATCTATGCACTTGATTCGGAGTCAGGAGAATACAAAGAATTCACAGGAAATATGTCTGGTGCATTGCTTTGTGAGTATGTACTCAGTCAGTTACAGGAGAAGGGAACATTGCCGGAGAATGCGGCAGTGACGTCGACGGTTGTTATAACTTCAATGATCCGGAATATCTGTAAGGAATATGGCGTGTTCTGTGATGATAATAACCTGATTGGATTTAAGTATATCGCGGGGAAAATCCGTGATTATGAACAGACGGGGGCACACACCTATGTATTTGGGCTTGAGGAAAGCTATGGCTGTCTGCCTGGAACCTATGCGCGGGATAAGGATGCGGTAGGAACGGTTATGCTGCTTGCGGAAGCGGCAGCTTATTACAAAAACAAGGGTATGACACTTTGGGATCAGATGAAGGTTCTGTTTGAAAAGTATGGATATTACCGTGAGAATATTGAGACAATGACATTAGAAGGCAAATCCGGAGCAGAGAAGATTCAGGCGATGATTCAGAGTCTGCGTGATAACCCGTTGGATGAGATTGGCAGGTATAAAGTGAAGACGATTCGTGATTATAAGCTGAATACGGTGTGGAATACAGAAACAGGAGAGCAGCTCGCAGGAGATCTGCCGAAGTCGAATATGATCTATTATGAATTAGAGGATGATACGTGGTTCCTTGTTCGTCCATCCGGTACGGAGCCGAAGATCAAGTTTTATCTTGGTGTGAAGGGAACGAGTGTAGAGGATTCAATTGAGAAGACAAAAGCATTAGGTGCCACAATTAAGGCAATGTTTGCATAGAGCAGGTGTAAGGAGGATGAACATGACATATCAGGAAAAATATCAGTTTTGGCTTGATGCCCCATATTTTGATGAGAAGACGAAGGAAGAGCTTCGCGCGATTGCTGGTGATGAGAAGGAAATCGAGGATCGGTTTTACAGAGATCTGAAGTTTGGAACCGGAGGATTGCGTGGCGTAATTGGTGCAGGTACAAATCGTATGAATATCTATACGGTAACGAAAGCAACACAGGGTCTTGCGAATTATATCAGTGAACTTGGGGAAAAGGCAAAGAATCAGGGCGTGGTAATTGCATTTGATTCGAGACGGATGTCACCGGAATTTTCCAGAGCAACTGCACTTTGTCTGAACGCGAATGGAATCAAAACCTATATCTTTGATTCGCTTCGCCCGACACCGGAGCTTTCCTATGCGGTAAGAAAGCTTGGCTGCGTGGCAGGTGTTGTAATTACAGCCAGCCACAATCCACCGGAATACAACGGATATAAGGTGTATTGGGAGGATGGCGCGCAGATTACACCGCCACATGACAAGAATATTCTGGCACATGTGGCGAAGGTAGAGGGCTATGATCAGGTGCTTTCAATGGATTATGATGCGGCTGTTGTAGCAGGACTTTATAACATGGTTCCTGCATTTGTGGATGAGGATTATTATGTAGAACTTGTTAATCAGGTAATTCATTCGGATGTAATCCCGAAGGTTGCGGATGCAATGAAGATTGTCTATACACCTTTACATGGTACAGGAAATGTACCGGTACAGGAGGTGTTAAAACGACTTGGATTTACACATGTTTATGTGGTTCCGGAACAGGAAAAGCCGGATGGTGATTTCCCAACTGTTAAGTCTCCAAATCCGGAGAATCCGGATGGATTTGCGATGGCTCTGGCACTCGCCAAGAAGGTAGATGCGGATATCGTGCTTGCGACAGATCCGGATGCAGACCGCCTTGGAATCTATGTGAAGGATGCGAATAAGGCATTTGCAGGATCGAAGTTAGCGGATACACTGGATTATCCATATGTACGTTTCAATGCGAATATGACGGGAGCATTGATGGGTGAATATGTATGCCGGGAGAGAAAGGCGTGTGGTACATTGCCTGAGAATGGTGCGATCTGCAGCACGATCGTAACGTCGAATTTGCCGAAGGCGATTGCGGATGCATATAACCTGAAGTTTATCGAGACATTAACAGGTTTCAAGTATATTGGAGAGCAGATTAAATTCTTCGAAGAGCAACATACTTATAAATATGTGTATGGCATGGAGGAGAGTTTCGGATGTCTGGTTGGCGATTATACAAGAGATAAAGATGCATGTGGTGCGGTTGTTATGCTCTGTGAAGTGGCAGCGTATTACCGGGATCGTGGTGAGACATTGTGCGATGCGATGATCGAGATGTATCAGAAGTATGGATACTATTTTGAGGATGCGAAGTCCGTTACGTTAAAGGGCGTAGATGGAGCAAAGCAGATTCAGGCAATTATGGATAATCTCCGTGCAAATCCTTTAACAGAGGTCGCGGGAATTCCGGTTGTAGCCGTGCGCGATTATTCTGTAGATACACGGACAGAGCTTGCAACAGGTGAGGTTACAGGAACAGGACTTCCGAAGTCAAATGTACTTTACTATGAGCTTGAGAATAATGCATGGATGGCGGTTCGCCCATCTGGAACAGAGCCAAAGATCAAATATTATTTTGGTGTAAATGAGAAGAGTCTTGCAGACGCGGAGAAGAAGCTTGCGGAGATGAAAGAGAGCGTGGGATAAATTTGAGTTATTTAATAGATAAGAACAAAAAAATAATGGACGAGATAGAGACGGAAATAAAAAAACTCAAATTGGAAAAATTAGAATTACTTATTTCGAATCGTAATGAGGATGAGTTAGCAAGTGTTGATGAGCAAGAATATATAAGAATCATTTATTGTGGAAGAAACAAAATAGAAAAATGGATCAGTCAAATTAATTCTATAAATGGTTGCGTATGGAATGAAATTTTGAATACTCGGTTAGATTATTTGAAGTGTATGAGTAATACAATTCATAGTGTTCGGTACATCAATGCTCCATACAATTGTAAGGATTATTATGTTGAACTTTTTTATAATCAGTTGCGTCAGAAATACAAGGATGATTTTTGGGAAGAAATTCGTATTGGTATATCTGATATATATCCAAGTAATACTCTGAAAATTGATCAATTGGATGAGGCAGATCAAAAACTTGCGGAAATTATAGACATTTATTTAAATATTAAGTGGTTGAAAGACCAGATGGAATATGCGGTTGAGATAATTGACTCTATTTTATGCTCACAAGATAAATAAAGAGGTTGGATATTAGCGGGATGGGTGGAGGCTTATACGATGCAAAAGATTAAAAGAGGAATTCAATATATTATATATGCGTTTATTGCAATTCAGATTGGCATGGGGATTGGATGGTTAATTCAGAATATAACTGCAATTCCATGTTTTGGAGATAGTACAGAATATATCAACCTAAGTCAATCTCTGCAACTTGACGAGTACCGTACAATTTTGTATCCGCTTATTTTGCGGGGGGCGATTGCAATAGGGAATCGAATGCATGTGCCTTTTCAGGTTCTGGTGTATATGGGGCAGATTCTCTTAAGCGTTGGAAGTATTTACTATGTGTGCTGGAATTTGCTTTCATGTGAAGATAAACCTGCAGATTGGAGAAAATGCTTATTTTATTCTCTGGGAATTATGACGATACCCGTTGTGAATTTTTTGAACTTAACGCTTCTTACAGATTCCCTGGCACTTTCTTTTATGCTGGTAATTCTTGTGCAGATTGGAAAAGTATGGAAGTGTGAGAAACTTCATGCAGTGGATATTGGATTGCTTGCAGCAGCATTTTTATTGGAAACACTTGTACGTGCAGACCGAATTTATTCGTGTACACTGTATTTGTTAGTATATAGCGTGATTTGTCTGATTAAAAAAGTGAATTGGAGACGGTTTGTAATTGTGATAGTCACGGTAGTTCTTACTGCATGTATGGCAATTGGCATAAATCGGGGAACGCAGACGCCGGGATTATATGGACGTGTTTCTACCAATTTTGATTTTGTGTTGCTTGATCGAGTTGTTTGGTCTAATATGGTAGCAAATTATGATGATTTTAGTGAAGATATAAAGAACTCAATTTCTATGGAAGAGGCAATGAAGTTCGATGAGCATAATAACAATGTGATGTATTATCTGGCACCGATGCTGGAGGAACGTGTTGGAACAGAGCGCGCATCTATGATGTATCGTGAGATGGCGGCAACAGTGTGGAAGAATGAAGCAGGAAAAGTTATGCGTGACACTGCGAAATGTTTCTTTGGATTTTTCTTTCCACACACAAATGCATATTTGTCTTATCATGGTAAAACAGAGACAAATAATGGCTGGAATTTGCATTGCTGGGCAACAAAGACAGCAAAATTTACTGATGTATATTACCATTATTACATTTTCTTTTTTGGGATTGTTATTTTTTCAATTACAATTGTGCTATCAATTTTGAAGTTAATGACTTCGAAAAATAGTTCGTTACATGATGCGGGATTTGTTTTATATGCGAAAAAACTAGTTTCATATATTGCAATGAGTGCGTTGATTTGCGCATGGTTTTCTCTTGGGGACGGTGCGCCACCGAATGATCGTTATGTAACACTTTGCCATGTAGTATGGAATTTGTGGATGTATGGATGTTTTGAACATGATTTGTCTTCTGATAGAAAAGTTACTAAATATGATAAAGTTAAAGTAAGGTGAAGCACAAAAGAAAGGATGAGGTATTATGAAGAGAAGAAGCTTAAAGTTGACATTGGGTATTCTGCTTGCATGTATGATTGTGTTTTCGATGTTTGATTCTGTTCCGGTTACATCGCATGCACAGGAAAGTGTGAGTGAGCAGGAAGAGGTTGCAACAGAAGGAGATGCAGTGACGGATGCACAACAGTCCTCGACTGGTGAACTTATGACAGTGACTGCAGCGTATGATGATGCGAAAGCGTATGAAGTCCTGGCTATGGTGAACCGGGAACGTGCAAAACAGGGGTTGAATGCATTGGCTATGGATGCAGATTTATTCAATGCTGCGAAGATTCGTGCGGCAGAGATTCAGGTGTCATTTTCTCATACAAGACCGGATGGAACGCCATGTTTTACTGTTTCGAATAAGGCATATGGAGAGAATATAGCGGCAGGATATAGATCTACGACAGCGGTTATGACAGCATGGATGAATTCATCCGGACACAGACAGAATATACTTCAAGCAGGATATAAGAGTATCGGTATAGGCTGTTATAACTATAATGGTACGTTGTACTGGGTTCAGTTGTTTGGAGGGGCTCAGGCGGTAGAGATAGCGAAGCCATCAACACCGGTGTCAGATACGATATACAATGGCGTGGACTATGCCGCTGTTTATAATTATGATTACTATGTTACACGTTATCCGGATGTTAAGGCAGCTTTTGGTTCAGACAAAGCAGCTGTGCTTAGGCATTTTGTGAATTATGGAATGAAAGAAGGCCGTCAGGCAAAGAGCTCCTTTGATGTATATTCTTATGCTTATAAATATGCGGATTTGAGACATGTGTACGGGAATGACTTGAAAAAGTATTACCTGCATTATATTAATTATGGCAGCAAGGAAGGCAGAGCTGCAACAGGCACGATGAGCATGCAGAATTATACAACCGTGTATAACGGTGTTAATTACAGTGCTGTATATGATGGGGCTTATTACTGTAGTAAATATAAGGATATCAAGCAGGCGTTTGGACTTGACGATACCGCAATGTTACGTCATTTTATAAACTATGGAATGAACGAAGGACGTCAGGCGAAGAGCTCTTTCAATGTGTATTCTTATGCTTATAAGTATGGAGACCTGAGAAGCGTATATAAGAATGACTTAAAGGCATATTATATGCATTATATAAGCTATGGCGCAAGAGAAGGCAGAGTTGCAACCGGTACGACATCTATGCAGGGATGTACAACTGTGTATAATGGCGTGGATTACAGCGCGGTGTATAATGGAACTTATTATAGCAGCCATAACGCAGATCTGAGAAATGCATTTGGATTGGATGATACCGCAATGTTACGTCATTTTATATACTTTGGAATGAAGGAAGGCCGCCAGGCAATAGAATCCTTTAATGTCAAGAATTATAAGGCACGTTATGCGGACTTGCGCAGAGCTTATGGGGATAATTTGAAGTCATACTATCTGCATTATATGAATTATGGTAAGAGAGAAGGAAGAATAGGAAAGTAAGAAAATTCTGACCTGATGAAGTTATAGAGGGCTGTTGCACCAATTACTTAGTGCGACAGCCTATTTTCAGTTATTCTAATTCTTGCAATTATACTTACAGAATGTTAAGATTATAAAATAATATGTTCTTTTGGAGGTATAGGATGGCAGACGAAAAATTAGTACAGGACAAGCCACAGGATGATAATTTGTTTCATTCAAAACGATTTATAATTCGATTTGTAAGTATTGCAATGGGAGTTATAATTCTGATTTGTGGATTTTTATATATACATGAAACCTCGGTGAAGGAAATTGATATACAGGGGATCAAAACATTAACAGAGGAACAGGGAGTTCGCTATCAGATTGATAATATATCCTGCCAGATGAACTATCTGAATTATTTTGAGATACAGATGGATGGATGGTGTGCAATCTCAGGCAAACCTACGGATGTTGCAGCGATAAGAGTGTTATTAAAGGATACATCATCACAAAAAGTTTACAAGCTGCCAACCACTATGACTACACGGACGGAAGCGACATCTGTATTGGATGATGGGAATAATTATGACAATTCTGGCTTCTCGGTGCATATCATGGCACACAAAATTAAAAGAAACGGTGAAAAATATCAGATACTTCTCTTATACGATATTGATGGAGAAGAAGTGATTATCAATACGAATCAATATCTAAACTAGGGGAGAATTAGTATATGGAAAAGAAGAAATATTCAATCAAAAAAATTACATCACACCCGGATTTTCAGATATCACTAATCAGTATTCTTTTTGGAATTATTATTGCAATGGGAAAGACCGGAAGCGATGATATCCGTATGTTTGGATGGCTGGAACCCGGAGTAAAAGGAGTAGTGAAATGGGTAGTTGATCAGTATTATACATGGTCATCGAGACAGTTAGTCGATTTTGTCTGGGCGGGAGTTGTTAAATGTGGACGGATTGCGCTGATTGTATATATGGCGGTTTGTATGTTCGTCATGTTGAAGGCATTGAAGCTGCTCTTTGGAGAGAAGAATAAGCGTGTTGAATTATTCGCGGTTGCGATGATGATGCTGATGCCTTTTGATACGTTGCCAACAGCCGGATGGATTGCAACAACAGCTTCTTATTTTGGACCTCAGGCATTTGGAGTTATGGCATTGCTCCCGATTAAGAAGGTTTTAGACGGGGAGCAGATAAAACCATGGCAGTTTATATTATATTGTCTGTGTCTGCTGTACGGAGCAAACGCAGAGCAGATGTGTGTTGTGCTGCTTGGCTGCTACGTGGTTGCAAGTGTATACATGATTATAAAAAACAAAAAGTATGACTGGCGGATTGGAATTTTAACAGGATTAACGATTGCCAGTATGATTTATATTATGACATGCCCGGGAAATTGGACGAGAGATGTGGAAGAACAGGCTAGATGGTTCCCGACATATGGTATGTTGGATATGGTAGATAAGGCCGATATTGGCATCACAACAACATTAAAATGGATGTTTGCGAGTGGTAAGATATTCATCATTGTGATTTGCGGCATGATGACATATTTTGTATGGAAGAAATATAAAGAGCCGATTTACAGGTTTATTTCGCTTATCCCAACAGGGGCAGTGTTGCTGTTTGGACCATTCTCAGGTGCGTTGAAGTCAGTATTTCCATATTTGTTTTTTATAACAGAAGATACGAATTATTATGGATCATTTACTGCGGATGTTGCACAGTTAGGGAAAGGGATGACTTCCTTTTTTGTGTTCTTGGCAATCGTGGTTTGTATCTGTGTGGAGCTGTTCCTGCTGAATGATGATGTACAAGGCATGATTGTTGATTTTACTTTGGCAATTCTGGCGGTTGCATCGAGAGCCATGATGGGATTTTCTCCGACGGTATATGCATCGAATGAGAGAACATATACATGTTTAATCTTCAGTATGTGTGTATTGGCAGTTCATATATATTCGAAGAATCATACCGTGAATAACAGTGAATGTGCAGTGCAGGCAGAGAAGTATATTTTCTATGGATTGATTGTATGTGCATTTTTGAATTTGATGTATCTGGTTGGTACAAGGTTTTATTGATTTGAAAAAGTATGCAGAAGAATGCTACAGGAAGGGATAGTGGCGAAAAAATGAAAAAAGATGAAGTTACAATGCTGGAGTTTCCGCAGCGCGGGGATGAAAGAGGTCATTTGGTAGTCGTAGAGGGAATGCAGGATGTTCCGTTTGAAATCAAACGGATATTCTATATTTACGGTTCTGATTTAGATGTAGTACGAGGACAACATGCAAATCGTAAAACACAGTTTGTATTGATTAATGTGTCGGGAAAAAGTAAAGTAAAAGTGCTGGATGGAAAGGGAAATGAGGCTGTTTTTTCTTTGAATCGTCCACATACAGGTATCTATCTTCCAAGTATGGTGTGGAAGGAAATGTATGATTTTAGTGAAGATTCCGTTCTGCTTTGTCTTGCGAGTGAACATTATGATGCGGCGGAATATATTCGTAATTACGACGAATATGTGAAGGAAGTTAATGGATAAATCCGGAGGAAGGGCATGAAAGTATCAATCGTAATACCAGTTTATTATAATGAAGACAACCTGATCCCACTATACGAGGATATCAGGAAAAAGATAATTGATGTGATCGATTATGATTATGAGATTGTTATGGTAAATGATGGTTCCAAAGATGGAAGCTACGATGTTATGAAACAGTTGGCAGAAAAGGATGATAATATTAAGATCGTGAGTTTGTCACGGAATTTCGGATCGCATGCGGCAATTTTATGTGGGCTTGAAAAATGTAGTGGAGATTGTGCGGTGGTGAAGGCTGCAGATCTGCAGGAGCCAACCGAGCTGATTCTGCAGATGGTGGATCGCTGGAAGCAGGGAAATAATGTTGTGTTGGCTGTGCGAGAAGGACGGGAAGAAAGTAAAAAGCAGACAGCGTTTGCAAATCTGTATTATTGGATGGTTCGAAAAACTGCCTTGCCGACGATGCCAAAGGGTGGATTTGATGTATATTTGTTAGATCGGAAGGTAATTGAAGTGTTACTGGCGTTGGATGAGAGAAACAGCGCGCTTACCGGACAGATTCTGTGGAGTGGATTTAAAACGGATGTGGTATATTATACACGGTTGGCAAGGGAGATTGGCACGAGCAAATGGACTTTGAAGAAGAAAATCCGCTTGGTGATGGATACATTGTTCAGCTTCTCTACCGTTCCTGTGGCGATGGTGGAATCAATTGGCGTGATATCTTTTATAGGATCTTTGATATGGGCAATTGTGGTTTTGATCTGCAAGCTGTGTGGTGCAATAACTGTGTCCGGATGGACGATGTTATTTATCTTTAATCTGTTCAGTTTTGGAGTTATCATGCTTACGTTAGGTATTCTGGGAGAATATCTGTGGCGTGCATTTGACGCATCCAGAAACCGTCCACCATATATAGTTGAAGAGGAAAATAAAAAAGAAAAATGAGATTGAATGTAGTTGCGGAGTATAAAAATGTAAGGATTAGACCAATCGAAGAAGAAGATCTGGAATATTTACGTGGATGGAGAAATGATGCGGCATTAGGAAAATTTCTCCGCCCTATCGGGGAAATCACATCGGATATGCAGAAAAAATGGTATGCTACGGAATGTGCATCGCTCGATTCGGTTACGCTCGCGATAGAAGAAATCGGGGAATTAAACCGGTTAGTTGGATCGCTTGGAATCTATAACATTGAACAGGATCAAGCAGAAATCGGGCGAATCATAGTGGGCGATAAGGATGCAAGGGGAAGAAAAATAGGGTATCATTCTTTCTTGCTTGCGATGTATATTGGATTTGAAAAGTTAGGTATTGAAAAGTATTTATTAGATGTTCATGAAGATAATATTTCGGCGAAAATAAGTTATTCGAGAGTCGGATTCCGGGCGAAGGGAAAACATCCATTTGTAAATGGAGGTTTTGAAATAGAAATGGAAATGGGTAAGGAACAGTTCTTTCAGATGCATGGAGATCTAAGAGAAGTGAAACTATAGCAAAAAGAGGTGCTTGTGATGAAGATTATGCCGAATAGGTTGGATAAAGGTTTTTTTATGTATCAGCAGGAATTTGAGCAGAAAGCGCTGGAGGTTTTGCGCTCTGGCTGGTATGTACTTGGAAATGAAGTGAAATCGTTCGAAGAAGAGTTTGCTGCATACACAGGGGCAAAGTACTGTGTTGGATTAGCCAGTGGATTAGATGCTTTGTGGCTCGCGTTTCGCGTGCTTGGAATCGGGAAGGGCGATGAAGTTATTGTACAGGGAAATACATATATTGCCAGCGTTATGGGTATTACAATCAATGGTGCAACACCGGTCTTTGTAGAACCGGATGAGTATAACAATATTGATGCATCTAAGATTGAAGAGAAAATCACGGATAAAACAAAGGCAATCCTGGTTGTACATCTGTATGGACAGGCATCTAATATGGTACAGGTTATGGAGATTGTAAAGAAGTATAATCTTCGATTAGTAGAAGATTGTGCGCAGTCGCATGGTGCATGCTTTGATGGTAAGATGACAGGTACCTTTGGCGATATCGGATGCTTTTCGTTCTATCCATCTAAGAATCTGGGAGCATTTGGGGACGCTGGAGCTATCGTCACAGATGATGCGCAGATAGCAGCAGATATGCGGATGTATCGGAATTATGGTAGCGAGAAACGGTATTATAATAAAGTGGTCGGCGCAAATTCCAGATTAGATGAGATGCAGGCAGGGCTTTTACGTGTGAGATTATCTCATCTGCAGGAGTTGACGGATGAGCGTCAACAGTTATGTGACAGGTATCTGGATAAATTAAAGAACGATAAATTTGTTCTTCCGGTTGTAAGGGAAGGAGCAACTACAGTCTGGCATCAGTTTGTGATCCACTGTAAGGAAAGACAGAAGCTGATAGATTATTTGAATGAAAAGGAAATCGGCACGATTATACATTATCCGATTCCGCCACATCTGTCAGAGGCATATGCATATCTGGGGTTCAAAACTGGAGATTTCCCGATCACAGAGCAATATGCAAACGAAGTGTTGTCAATTCCGTTGTATAACGGAATGACTCTGGAAGAACAGGATTATGTAATAGAAGCAATGAATGGATTTTAGGATTGTGTAATGAGTGAGACAAAAAAGAAAAAAACATTTTGGCAGTTTGTGAAGTTTGCTATGGTAGGACTTTGTAATACGATTGTCAGTTATACGGTATATTCGTTATGTTATCATGTACTGCACATGAATTATCATTTTTCGAATGTATGGGGATTTGTGATAAGTGTGTTTGTTGCTTATTTGCTACAGAGTAAATTTGTTTTTAAAGAATCTGCGGATGGGGAACATCGTGTGTGGTGGAAAGTATTGATAAAAACATATGTGACATACATGTTTTCAGGCTTAGTAGTTACAGAACTGTTGTTGATTTTGTGGTTGAATGTAATTCATATAGAGCAGTATCTGGGAACGGCGGTTCATTGGCTATCCAATATAGGATTAACAATGAGCAGAGAGAGTCTGGCAGTTTCAATTGCGCCATTTATTAATATGATATTTACGATTCCGATGAACTTTTGTTTGAATAAATTTTGGGCGTATAGACAGAAGAGAGGAGAATGATGAGATAAAGAGACATTCATCGGTAGCTTGCGGGTTCTTATTGTTTTTGTTTTGTTATTTCTATTTCGTTTTGATAGAGATGATGTTTAGATCTATTCCATGGATGTACGATGTCGCAGATTATTGGTTAAGAGGATGCACTCTTTCGAATGGAGGATTTAAATTAAATAGTATAGGTGGAAGATTGGCATGGTATATTGTCAATCCTGCAATTATGAGTGTGATTTTGCTCTCTTTGTTAAAAGGATTAAATGTAGAATATAAAAATGATAAGGAATTCAATATTAAAGTCATTGTAATGGTGGTAATGATTGGAATATTGTTTGCAGGGACAATTGCGTTTCCTTTATCAGACTTTATGGCATTGGCTTGTGTATGTGCAGCATTGCTTTTCTTAAATAAATTAGGGTTGAGTTCATTTTCAACATGGGGAGATTATATTAAATAATTTATTCATTATCCATTTGATGTTATTGCAATATATGTCAGACATTTGGTGAATTTTATTTTCCCATGTTGGCCACAAGTGTATGTACAAAATTTGGATTCATTAAAATGGCCATTTGGAATATTGGGAGTTTCAATTCTGTTCTTGGGAGTATATTTAATAATCTCCAGGAGCTACAAAAATGCTAAATATTTATGGCTATTGATACCAGTTTTTGTTCCGTCCTTATTAATAATCCCAGGAGCAGTTGAATATAGATTTTCTCTTGGAATATATTTTTATATATTGTTTAATATTTGTTTTAATACCGATTGGAAGAAATTTAGGGGAAATATAAAAAAAGATAATGTGAAGGTGATAGTGACATATTTGGTTGTACTTATGTTTTGTATTGCGGTTTGGTCATCTATGTTAGCGATGGAAGTCACTACACCATTGTTGTTTTAGTAAATGGAGAAAAAACTATTGAACACGGAACAGAAAAAGCAAAATATAAAACCAAGTAAAATAATCATACCATCAATAATTATAATATTAATTATGATTATAGTGTCATTTGATCTGATAGGACGTGTTAATAAAAGAGTGTCCATTCATACGTTTGATACAAATGGGACAATCGAGGAGATACAGGCAAATGAAGTAAAGGAGTATCCGTTTGTAATCCAGAGATGTAGAGTGGATTATATGGAGATATTCTTGGAAAATGCAACGACATTTAATATAAATGTTGTAGTAAAAAAAGCAAATGGTGAAGTATATTATACCTGTAATAAGACAGAAAATGATTTGATTGCAGACGCTCGAACCGGCAGGGCAGCTATAAAATTGGAGCCGCCTGCGGGATTTGACTTAGGGCAATATTCTGTAAATATTTCCAACATGGGTGAAAATATATTCATTTGGATTAAGCTGCAGGGTGAAACGAAATATTTGAATATTGAAGCTGTCAAAGGTTCAAATCTGGGAGTATATATAGCTGTTTTTGTAATTGGTGTATGTGTTGTTTTGTATGCATTGATTGCATGGATATATTCAAAATATGATCTGGAGCTACATAAAGTATTTATACTGATAGCTGTTCCGATATCGTTGATTTATCTGATTTTGTTCCCGCCTTGGACGATACCGGATGCGACGGCACATTATATGGCGACATACAGGATCTCAAATAGACTATTAGGATATGACAAGACCGAGGAATGGCTGGGGAGAGCAGAAGATAGAGATACGTTTAACCAGATCTGGAACATAACGGAGGGAGAGAAAAATCCCAATATGCAGTCTTATGTGGATGAGGTATATAATTTTGCAGTGCGTGCAAGTGACACGAGCAGAGTTGATATGCCGATACATGAGGAGCGGATGAAATATTATTCGGTCATTAATTATTGGCCTCAGGTACTGGGATTGACAATCGGGAGAGTGTTTGGATTAAGCTCGATTTTATGTATCTATCTTGCAAGACTGTTTATTACGGCGTTTTATATATGGGCTTGTTATCATGCAGTAAAGATTACACCGGTCGGGAAAAGTATATTCTTTTTGATACCTTTATTACCAACATCCTTGATGGTAAGTGGTTCGTTTTCATATGATTCCATGGTATTAATAACAACGTTGAATTTCGTTGCGAACATTTTTGCTTTGAGTAAAGATTATAATTCAAAGTGTCGTTTAATAGAAACGATTGTCTGGATTTTCCTTGTTGGTGCTGTGAAGGGCGGGGGATATCTACTGATGCTGCCTATGGTTTTGGTATTGCTGGGCATACCGGAGAAAAAGAAGAAATTACAGGCGATCTTAAGCGTGAGTCTGTCAGGACTAGTCTCTGTTTTGTTGTTTGATAAAATATTACAAATTGGACAGACATTTTTCCAGTTAGGGTATGAAGGCACAGAGAAAATGACGGCTTCCTTTGCATATAAGCATCCATTTGGCTATTTTAAAATGCTTACAGCTACATATTTAAATGATCTGAATGAGCTTACCTTGAACATGATTGGAACGAAACTTGGATGGTTAGAGCCGGTTGTGCCTAGTTTGTTGGTTTTGATGATGGTTGCAGCCATATGTATCTATGCACTTGTTGAAAAAGATGATATATCATTGAATAAAAGAGATAAGTGCTTATGTATATTAACCGTTTGTTTAACACTGATATTTACACCGATGATGCTGCTGAGCTGGACCAATAAGGGATCCACAACGATTGGTGGGTTACAGGGAAGATATTATTTGCCAATTTTGATTTTGCTATTGTTACCGGCAACCAAAGGATCTGTATTCTATGGATGTTTCGCGAACGAGCAGAAGCAGCTTGCAGTCAAAAAGAAAAGTATCTTGTTGTTTGTGGCATTATCAATGATAGTGATTTATTATTTACTTAGAACGTATTTGGTGAGATAAAAATGCAGAAGAAAAATATACCAATTATAATTCCGGCGTATGAACCGGATGAACGATTGCCGGAGTTACTTAAAAATCTAAATGATCAGAATATTGGCCCGGTAATCATTGTGAATGATGGCAGTTCGGAACAATATGATCCTATTTTTGAAGAGGCAGAAGAATTGATAAAAAAATTCAGTGGAGAGCTTCTTGTTCATGAAGTAAACAAGGGAAAAGGAAGGGCATTAAAGACAGCATTTGATTATGTTTTATCGCATTATCCGGATGCGGTTGGTGTTGTTACAGCGGATTCGGATGGACAACATACGCCTAAGAACATCAACGAAGTAATACAGGCATTAATTCAGAATGAAAATAAATTAGTTTTAGGCGTTCGTAAATTTGATGGCGAGGGGATTCCGTGGAAAAGCAGATTTGGAAATTCTGTGACAGAGAAGGTATTTAAATACGTTTCGGGAGTACATGTTACAGATACGCAGACGGGGTTGCGTGGTATTCCAAGGCAATTTATGCGGGAATTGTTAGATGTCAAAGGGGAACGTTTTGAGTTTGAAATGCGGATGCTTCTTGAGTCTGCCGGCAGATACGATATTTTGGAGATCCCAATCGAAACAATTTATGATTCGGAGGAGAACCATCAGACGCACTTTCATCCGATAAAGGATTCCATTAAGATATATAAGATATTAGGTGGTAAATTCTTTAAATATATATTATCTTCCGGATCATCATGTATTCTTGATCTGGCATTGTTTGCGTTATTATGTCATCTGTTGAAAGCAGGTTTTCCGGATGTCTATATAGCAATTGCAACAGTATCAGCAAGAGTTGTATCGGCAATATACAATTATATAATGAACTATAAAGTTGTATTTAGGAGCAGCGAATCTGTAGGCAAGTCAGGTGGAAAATATTTCATGTTAGCTGTTATCCAGATGAGCCTTAGCGCAGGTCTGGTAACGTTGTTGGTGAAGTGCTTTTCTATAGTGCCAGAGATTGTATTTAAAATAATTGTGGATACCAGTTTGTTCTTTATCAGTTATCATATACAACAAAAATATATATTTAAGAGGAAATAGTAAGAAAAACGATCTTGAACGTGATGGAAGGAGAGACATATCCCATAGAAGAATCTATTTTATTCATTCGGGTTATCTTTATTTTTTGCATTTGGTTGCCATTTCTTTAATTCATGTTTTGTAATATCGCCTACTTGGCTTCTTATATCATTTGATACTTTTTCTTGCTTTTCCGTTTCAACTATTTTATTTTCTAAATTAACACTATATTTTAAAGGCAATAATAAAGCTCCGCTAATTGCTATGATAATTTCTAATACATGCACAACTTTATTTGAGTTTGTAATAAAAAACATTTTTACTTTTCCCAGTATACCAATGTTAGCATTTTCTAAATAGTCAACAATAAAAGGCAATTTTTTAACTTCATAGTATGCCAAATTTGAGTCTTGTTGAAGATCTTGTTTATATATTCCGTATGTTTTATCTAAGGAATTAAATTTATATATAAACACAAATATTCCAGTAAAAATAAGAATAATTTCGATTATTTTTACAATCTTATTAATCCCCATGAATCGTTTATTTTTTTTATAAAATTTAGAAATAAAGTAGTAAGCGAATATCAGTATAGTTATCATTATAAGCAAAGCGGCAATTGATTTTGCTAATGGTGTTATATATGCTTCATTTGCAGATGCATTCTTTGGAAAATCACCATAGTCACTAGTTATGGTCAATTCAACATAAAAATTTTTTTGCGTTTTTGGGGTCATAATATTTATGATTTTATTTGTAAGTCTTGAATAAAATAAAGTTCCTATTATATAAGTTATTACCAAAATTAGGAGTAAAAAGACTGTATATTTGTTGATTTTCTGGCGCTTTTGTTTATTCATATTATGATAATCCTCGCTTTATTGTGTATTTTGATGACGGTTTGTATATTTTATTGAATGGATTGATGTTATTTAGAAAACATCTAATTACCAGCACTTTACTAAAATTTTGTGCGTTAGTCAATGATGTGATACCAGTTTCTAAAAATAATAAGAATTAGCGTACCTCGAGTTTGAGGCGTTTTTACAAAAGCTCTTTCCAGCCCTATATCTGCATTGGTATGTTATTATGGCATAGAGTCCGTGTTCGTATTAGTGTAGACATGTTGACGTGAGTATATATTTCTGTAACGTGTATAGAACTATGCCCGAGCATGGTTTGGATATAGCGGATATCAACATTTTCTTCTAAAAGTAATGTGGCAAAAGAGTGCCGGAACATATGGGGAGTGATATGCTGCTGAATATTTGCGGTACGACAATATTTATTTATCATATCACGTACAGATTGGTCGGATAAGCGGTTTCCTGTGTTATTAACAAAAAAGTATCCACACGCGTGGATTTCAGTTGCATATTCAGCGGCGTATCTGTCTATTACAGCAATGACATGCGTATCACATATGTGTATTAGTCGTTCTTTTGCACCTTTTCCTTTGATTACAATGACATTATTTTGAAGATCCATATTTATATATGGTATTGTGCATAGTTCTGAGATTCTGATTCCTGTCGCAAAAAGTAGTTCTATGACGGCGATATCGCGAAGAATCCTCCTTTTTTTACAGTTACTAACAGCATTGTAATATTGCTTATACATTGTATTTAATAATGATTCTATGGTGTGTAGTGGAACCGTTTTGGGAAGTATGAGAGGTTCGCGAAATTTTAATTGTAATTTATTAAAGGGATTTTGGTTTATGATTTCACGATATTCCATGTAATGAAAGAGTGCTTTTAATGAGGCAATCTTTCGCTTTACAGTTTTAGGCGCATATTGTTGATGAAGTTTTGTGATATAACTTTCTATAATTGTGGCGTTAAGTTCTACAGGATTGGAATTGTGGCTTTGTTCGCAAAATTGTCGTAAGTCTATACGGTATGCTTTTAAGGTTTTTTCGTCTAATCGTTTTTGATACCTGCAGTAATTCAAATAGTTTTTGATGCAAATTTGTAAATCATTCATAGTAGGTTCTCCTTTGTGTTAAATTTGTATTAAGAATTATAACATGGAGGAAAACATTAAAAATCTCCCTCTTTTTGAAATACACCTGCATTGCAATCTATATCAAAAAGAGGGAGACGTTTTTTAATTAATTCACTTTCTTCACATCATCTTTATTCGAATCCGAAATAATATAGTGTGGTCGGTTTTTGGATTCTGTATAGGTCTTTGCGATGTACTGTCCCATGACACCCATGCAGAATAACTGAACGGCACCGATGAAGATAATGATGCAGGCAGTGGATGCCCAGCCGGATACCGGATCGCCGAAGCAGAGCTTACGTACGATGATAAACACGATAAAGATAAAGTCGATGAAAGTCATCGTAAAACCAAAGTAAGATGCAATGCTTAACGGAACCTCGGAGAAGTTCACGATTCCGCTGATGGCATATTTGAACAGTTTCCAGAAATTCCATTTGGTTTCACCAGCGACACGCTCGATATTTTTGTATGGGAGCCAGTAGGTACGGAAACCAATCCAGCCGAAGATTCCTTTGGAAAATCGATTGTTTTCGGACATGGCGACGATGGCATCGACCATCTCGCGTTTCATCAGACGGAAATCTCTGGCACCGTCAACGATGTCTGCTTCTGAGATATGATTGATTAATTTGTAGAACTGGCGGGCAAACCAGGAACGGATACGTGGCTCGCCTTCGCGTGTTACCCGGCGGGTAGCAACGCTGTCATATTCGCCGGATTCAAGATAGGTTATCATTTCTGGCAGCAGGCTTGGCGGATCCTGCATATCAGCATCCATGACCGCTACATAATCTCCGCTGGCGTTGCAGAAACCGGCATACATGGCAGCTTCTTTGCCGAAGTTTCTGGAGAAAGAAATATATTTCGAATGCGGATCATCTGCGCAGAGCTGCTTTAAGATTGGTAATGTGTTATCGTTGGATCCATCGTTGATGAACAGCAATTCATAGTCGTAATCGAGGGTATGCATAACAGCCGTTGTTTCCCGGTGGAAGATGGTAATTGCTGCTTCCTCGTTGTAACAAGGCACGATAATAGATATTTTCTTTGTATTCACGTTGGTTCTCCTTCTTATGTCTGCAGCTTCAAATGGACCTGCATTTATCCAGATATTCATAATAAGAAAATTCTATCATTCTGCGTAGAAGAATGCAACCATCCGCTGCCATTTTGTTGAGACTTTGCGAAAAAAGAATGTGGAAAAGAAAGTGGGTTCCTTGCACAATGCAGGATGGAATGGTAAAATAAAACAGATTGACACTGTAAGAGATAGCAATCAAAATATAAATATAGATATCGTGGAGGGAGTTTCACAGGATGATGAAGATGCGGGAGAAGAGCAATCAGATAGGACAAAACAGCCGGAAGAAACGTTTTTTGCTGTGTATGATATCCTTTCTGATCACGTTTGTTTGTATGTACATTATATATGCGGTTATGCATGTAGTACCTTTTGGTGAGAGAACGCTTGCATGGGAGGATGCGGATATCCAGTATATGGATTTCTTTTCATATTTTCGGGACGTTTTGCTTGGCAAGAACAGCCTGAAATACAGTATGTCGAACACACTTGGTAATACGTCGATAGGTATCTATTCGTATTATCTGGCAAGTCCGCTTAGTGTACTGGTTGTATTTTTTAAGCAGTCGCAGTTCCAGTATTTTTTTTCGTTTCTTCTGGCAATCAAACTTTCACTGGCGTCAACGACCGCTTGTTATTATCTGCAGGTACGATTCAAGGACAGCATTCGCCCAGTGATGACCTGCCTGCTTGCCTGTTCGTATGGTATGATGCAGTATACATTGGCACAGGGCGCCAATATCATGTGGATGGATGGCGTGTATCTGCTGCCTTTGATCCTGCTTGGCGTATATCGGTTAGTGGAGGAAAAGAAGACAGCGCCACTTGCCATTCCGGTTGCACTTTCGATATTATTTAACTGGTATACGGGAGGCATTAACTGTCTGTGGTCTGCATTTTTCTTTTTGGGAGAATATTTGATTCATATGTGTCACGAGAAAGTGACATGGAAGGAAACAATCCTTGCAGTCGTGCGGTATGGTGTTGCGATGGTGATTGGTGTATGCATTAGTGCGGTGCTGTTCCTGCCATCGATTATTGATCTGCGAAATGGACGCGGAAATGCATTTGACTGGGGCATGCTTTCTGATACATTCAATGCACAATTGTTTTCGCCGATTCGGAATTATACGATAGGAGGAACGAGTGCACCATCTCAGGTATCATTTTTTGCAGGAAGTCTTGTGCTGGTAGGTGTGCTTTCCTTCTTTTTTAACCGGAATTATAAATGCAAGGAAAAATGTATCGTTGCAATTGGATTGGTATTTGCAATCTTTATGTACTTTTATGCGCCGACACATTTTCTTTTCTCACTGCTCAAGACAGCAGAGAGTTATTGGTATCGGTATTCATATGTATCCATTATGTATCTGGTATTTGTCGCGGGATTGTCGTTTTCAAAAGCGGATACGAAGCTTCGATACTTCCTTGTGGCGATTGGATATGTGATAATCTATGGTTTGTCTCTGGCTTCCCGTCAGGAGTATTCACCGTTGCAGCGGATATTTACGGTTACATTTATTCTTGTGACCGGCGTTGTGGTGTATCTGTATTTCCGTGCGGAAGGAAAATGGAAGAAGCTTCTGGCTGTTGTGATGATGGTGTCTGTGCTGAGCGAGCTTGGAATCAATGGAATCTATCTTGCAAGAATTTATTCGCTGGATGAGGGCATTCATTATCGGACTTATGTGGAGGCGTTAGATGAGCAACTGGCGGCTTTGCGGAAGCTGGATGATGGAACATATCGTATTTCGCAGACGAGTGAGCGGAGGAATAATGCCCATCTGGATGAATCATTTGGATATAATTACTGGAGTAATACAGGCTATACATCCTGCCCGGACAATCGGCAGCTCGAATTGTTGGATCATCTTGGATATCCATCACATGGTGCCAGATTGAATGCGCTTGCAGGTTCCATCCTGCCATCGGATTCGTTCCTAGGGGTAAAATATGTGATTGCAGAGCGGCAGTATCCGGGACTCGAACGGATTGATACGATTGCGGAGGCAAATGGCAAATCTGTATATGAAAATCCGTACTGTCTCCCGATGGCATTCACATACACAGAACAGGGAGAGTTGGGATTTACAAATGTATTTGAGTATCAGAATGCCATTTACAGTGCATTGACTGGCGAGACGGAGACGTTATATACCCGCCTGACTCCAGTGGTAGAGACGGAGGAAAATGTACGGACCTATCATTTGACGGTGCCTGAGGGGAATTATGCACTGTATGGAAATATTTGCACTTATGGTTATACCGATGCAACTGTCGGCAAAGTTGGTACGAACGGTTTCCATTATTCGGCATGGCTGACACGAGGAGCCTTTGATATTGAAGTAGATCCTGAAGAGACGGAAGTGGCTGTGTTCTACAAGGATAATCAGGGATTGGTAAATATCGCAGATGAGCAGTTTTATGCGTTGAATCTGGATGCGCTGGCAGCGGCGTCTGCGAAGATTCAGGCAAACGAAGTACAGGCACTTACGATTGAAAACGGGCATGTCACATGTACGGTGAATGCGAAGGCGGGCGAGAACTTATTCCTGTCTGTTCCGGTTTCAGATGGTTGGACGATTAAACGAAATGGGGAAGAAATCTCATCGGTGCAGCCGTTCGCGACAGCGATGACTTCAATTCCGTTGGTAGAAGGGGAAAATGTGATCGAGATGACGTATCACATTCCGGCTTTAATGAAAGGCATTCTTGTTACGATATTCGGTATCGCAATGCTGGTGTTCATAACATGGATGGAGAAAAGAAAAAATAAATAGAAATCTGTATAATACAAATCCCCTCAGCATACAATGCGCTGAGGGGATTTTTGCGTGGTAAGGAGGCAGGATGGATACAGGATTGTATGATTCAGACTGTGGCGCGTATGTCTATGATGAAGATGTGCTGGATTTCCTTGTCAAATATGATAACAATCTGGCGGGGGAGATGCAGATCCTGAACCCGGATTGTGTTACGATCATCAACAGTCAGTTCCTGGTTGGGTATCGAAGTGCATATGATGGCGCTGGTACATCACTTGCCGCAGATACATTGTTCCGAATCGGGTATGACCGAATTCCGAAATGCTTTGGACTTATGGATACATCGGCATTACAGGCAATCGGCGTCAATCCTGTGCGGAACTTATCGGGGTTAGCTCTGTACGGGGAAGATGTGCTGATTGGGTTTATCGATACAGGAATTGATTTTGCGAATCCGCTGTTTCGGCATGCCGATGGGACTTGCCGTGTCGCTGCAATCTGGGATCAGACACAGGAAGCGTACGAGTTACCGCAGAATATGTGGGAGCTTGAATCGGATGCTTTGCTGGCGGATACACGACCTATATTTGGATATGGCAGGGAATATACGCAGCAGGTGTTGAATCAGGCTGTATTGGCAGAAAGTCCGTATATGATAGTTCCAAGCAGGGATGAAAATGGACATGGCACATTTCTTGCGTCTGTGGCAGCGGGAAATCTCTATGCGGATGAAGAGACAGTGTTTTCAGGTGTTGCGCCAGAGGCGGAGATCCTGATGGTAAAGCTGAAACCAGCCAAAAGGAGGCTGCGGGAATTCTTCCTGATACCGGATGATGTTTTGTGTTATTCGGAGGCGGACATCATACTAGGAGTAAAGTACCTGATCAACAAGGCATATGAACTTGGAAGACCGCTCGTAATCTGTCTGGGACTTGGCAGTAGTCAGGGGGACCACAATGGGAATCTGAATCTGGAATTGTATTTGGATACGATCGTGACATTGCCGGGAATCTGTGTTGTGGGGAGTGCGGGAAATGAACTGGGGGCAGGGGGACATTTTTCCGGTCACACGGAACCGCGGCCTGCTATGGGAGATCAGACTGTGCAAAGCGTGATGGAAGTCTATGTGGAGGGAAAAAATAGCGGTTTTTGTATGGAGATCTGGGGCAGAGCGCCAAGTCTGTATCAGATTGTCGTACAATCCCCGACCGGACAGCGGTTTGACCGGCTGCAGCCAAACCGGGATTCTTCCGGGATGATCACATATCTCTATGAAGGAACCGTGTTGTATGCAGAGAGCGTGGTGGTGGAGAATAATTCCGGAGATCCTTTTGTTTTATTGCGATTTGAACGTCCCGCTGCAGGCATCTGGAGAATTGAGGTGACAGAGAATTACAATGGTTTTCCGGCGGGGTATGATGCGTGGCTGCCAATCCGGCAGTTTTTAACCGGAGCAACGCGGTTTTCACGTCCGGACCCGGAAGTGATTCTATGTGCGCCTGCAAATGCACGGGGTACGATTACTGTGGCAGGCTATAATCATCTGGATAATTCTCTATATTTAGAGTCAAGCCGGGGGTACACGCGGAAGGGCAGAATTCAGCCGGATTTTGCGGCACCGGCAGTGCAGGTTTTCGGTGCGTTTGCCGGAGGCACGGGAAAAAGACCATTGTTTGTACGGCGAAGTGGTACGAGTGTTGCGGCAGCGCTTACGGCTGGAGCAGCGGCATTGTTATTGCAATGGGGTGTTGTACAGGGGAATAATTATGGCATGAACACAGAAGTTATCCGTCAGATTCTGATTCGAGGAACAACAAAGGTTATGGATATTGCATATCCAAATCCATCATGGGGATGGGGCGTGCTGGATGTGGCTCGTGCATTTGAACGACTGCGTGAATAGAAGATAGATTGATGTGGGGGGATGACGCGTTCGGTATGGGCAGATATGTATTACATCTGGACAAAAGGAGAAAAAAAGGGTATCATAAAGGAAATATGTCGTACGATTCTATATAAGAAATAGGAGTTGCGTAGATTATGATCTGTAAGCATTGTAAAGCAGAAAATGAAGACGGTGCGCTGTATTGCTGCAGTTGTGGAAAACCGCTTGAAGATGAAGATTACGAACGTGAGAAGATGCGTGGGAACACGAAGCTATATATCGGTGTATCAATCGCATTGATGATATTTCTGGCAAGTGGTCTGGTATTTGGATTTTTCTATTTCAGTAATAAAGTGCAAAAGGCAAATGACGAACGAAACACGATTGCCTCTGAAAGTGATGTTGCAGCCAATTATTTCCGTTCTCAGATTCGGGAACAGGAGGATGCGATAGAGGAGTTACAGTCAGAAATCGACCTTTTGAAGTCTTCTATTACAGATTATCAGACAAAGGAAGAGAATTATAAGAAGCAGATCGCAGATCTGGAAGATAAAGAAGAAGCTATGGATGGACTGGCGAGTTTTACGGATGCGGTTCCATCGCAGGGGTATGAAGATATGTTTGTCAGTGATACCTTCCTGAAATTCACGTCTGTGCAGGGAGAAAGCACAGAGGAAGGCGCTGCAGAGACACAGACACCGCAGGAAGCAGTGCTTCGTGTATGTATCTCTGGAGATATTGAAGTCAGTGTGACATCTTCCGATGAGGATGTTGCGGGCTTTGCATGGGATACATCGCCGGTTGGCCCATCGGTCGCACGTCTGCGTGTCATTCCGGGAAAGAAAGGAACTGCGATCTTGACATTTACGAACAATCTGAACGATGAGCAGATTCAGGTTTATGTGTATGTACAGTAATGATTTTTCGTAATTAGCTACATAGCAGATGCATACAAATAAGGCACAATCCAAGAGAATGGATTGTGCCTTTTATTGTCTTATATTATCTTATTTTTAAGTCTTTAGACTGTTGGAGCTTTGTAATTGTCAGAGATTGTTCCGAACTCCTTGTACTCCTGAATTCGAGACTGAATACGCTCAGACTGATCTAACAGACTGCTGATGGATGCGTTGTGGTTCAGATGATCAATCAGAGTTGCAATATACTTGCTTAAGTCTGCTGACTCATACCAGTCATGTTTGAAAAGCTCCGGATCCTGATAAGTCAGGTTTGTAGTGATAACCTTCTCGATAGTACCTTCTTTTTTTGCCTGATCAAAGATATCCAGACCGGCTGTGAACAGACCGAAGGTAGCGAGACAGTAAACACGTCTTGCCTTACGAGCCTTTAACTGACGGGCCACATCCAGCATACTTTCACCGGAAGCAATCATATCATCGATGATGATAACATCTTTACCTTCAACACTGTCGCCTAAGAACTCATGAGCAACAATCGGGTTCTTACCGTTTACGATTGTTGTATAATCGCGTCGCTTGTAGAACATACCAACGTCAACACCGAGATGATTTGCAAAGTAGATCGCACGATTCATGGCACCTTCGTCCGGGCTGATAACCATCATATGATCACTGTCTAATGTCAGATCCGGAGTTGTGCGGAGCAGTGTCTTGATAAACTGGTAGGTTGGCATGATATTCTCGAAGCCGCTGTATGGAATTGCATTCTGTACACGAGGATCGTGGGCGTCAAAGGTGATGATATTATCAACACCTAAACCGACTAATTCCTGCAGAGCGATTGCGCAGTCCAGTGATTCACGGCTGCTGCGCTTGTGCTGACGGCTCTCATACATGAAAGGCATGATAACAGTAATACGGTTGGCTTTACCGGCCATAGCAGCGATTACACGCTTCATATCTGAATAATGATCGTCTGGTGACATCATGTTTGGTTTGCCACAGATCTTGTACTCGATACTATGATTTACAACATCGACCATGATGTAAACATCTGTACCACGTACAGAATCCTGTAATGTACCCTTGGCTTCGCCGGAACCAAAACGTGGGCAGGAAGATTTCAGAATATAAGAATCTCTTTCGTAGCCTGCGAACGTAATGTTGTCCTTGTGCTCGTTGTGGCGTTCTGCTCTCCAGCGTGCAAGGTAGCTATCTACTTTTTCGCCGAGTGCCTTGCAGCTCTCCAAAGGAATAATTCCAAGCTTTCCAACTGGGACGGTGATAAGATGACTTGAATCTGGCATGATTTTTTCCTCCATAGTGTGATTACAGCTAAGAAACCTGTATCATTGATTTTTTCTTTTTTGATACCTTATGTTTTCACCGTACAGGTGAAGTACGGTGTAACTTTCTACAATACGGGACATAATCCGCTCGGAATACCGTTCCTGCAATTCTTTCAGGGAAAGATTTGTCGAGATTGCGGTCGATTTTCCGGAAAGTCCACGTTTGTTGATGACATCGAATAATTCGGAGTAGAAAAACGCGTTAGGCATCTCTGTACCCAGATCATCGATTATCAACAATTCGCTATTATAAATATAATTGTATAATTCTTCAAGTTCAAATTTTTTATTCATCAGATATTGTTCGAATACCTGCTGGAATAAATCGTTTGCAGACAGATACAATATAGTGTGGCCTTCATCTAAAAGTGCCTTTGCAATGCAGTTCGTCAGAAAGGTCTTACCGAGTCCGGCATCTCCGTATAAGAGCAGATTTCCGCGCCCGGAAGGCTGCGTTGCAAAAGACCGGACAAAACTTTGAACACGTTGAAGAATGTTTTTTGCGTTGTCATAAGGACTGACGTCATAATTTTTGTTGTTCGGAATTGTGCGGCTGTAGTAATCCAGATCAAATGTATCAAAATTCTCAGAGTTTAAAATTCCGGTCATATTAGATTGCCGGTATAATGCGTCGACAATGTGCTGCTCGAAACATGTACAGGCTTTTCCATCTACATAGGCAAGATCTTTGCAGATCGGGCAGTCATAGATCGGATCGAGATAGGTTGCAGGATAGCCATGCATAAGCAGTAATTCCTGAATACGGGAGGAGTACCCGCGGTTCTGGCTGGATATGCCTTCGGTATCAGTCGGTTCCCCCATCGCCTTTTTCTTCGCAAGTGCAAGATAAGAAAGTTTACTTTCCCGCTGGAGCTGCTTTATCTCCGGGATCTTTTCATAGACTTCATCCTGACGATCCTGTAAGAGCCGTTTGTTGCGCAGACGGATCTGTTCATAATCGTGCAGGATATTCTCTTTTTTCAGTAACTCAAAATTCATTTACCATTTACCTCTTTGTGGAACAGCTTCTCCATCTCGTCAAGTTCCGAAGATAAGTCGCTCTGCGTAAAGTTCGTGAATGCATTCTTTCCTTTTTTGGCAGGTGTTGCGGTTTTCTGATTCTTGACATTCTCCGCATGGGAGAGATCTTCCTGCTCGATGCCGGAGAAATCCGTAATCCCGGAGTTATGCCATTTGGTCAGGATACCGTTTACATATTGGATGTTCGGATTCTGCGAATGCAGACAGGCACGTCTGCAGGCTTCTTCTACAAAAGCTTCGTTATAACCATAGTCTTTTGTCCATGTTTTGAAGAATTCCTGTTCTACAGTCGTCGGTGCACTGCGGCGGATACCGAGAGTCTTGTAATACACGCGGCAGACACCACTCATAAGTGCGTATTGTTCTTTTGCCTGTGTTTTTGTCTTGATACCATCCTGATACCATCCGATTGCCGTTGCTTCCAAGTAGCGGCAGTTTTTCTTGCGCATGGTTGTGCAATATTCAATCAGGTATTCAAACAGATCGACACTGAATCCGAGAGTATCGTAGATGTACATCAGAGACTGGGTGTCAGACGCAGAGATCGGTTTCCCAAATAATGTCTCTACCTGATATACTATATCTTCCCAGTCCTGATCATGCAAGTGTTTATCTAAATCTTTTTGTGTAAATGCCGGTTTTTGTGGGGCTGAAAGCTCCATGGCCGGAGTATTGATCGGCACGATCTTTGCAGTGGCTTTCTCTGCCTGACGTGGGTTTGCAATCATTTCCGGTGTGGAAACATCTTTTCCTGCTTTGGATGTTTCTGTAATGTCGGATGAGTCATCTGAACGGAGCAGAGAAAACGCATCCGGTTCTGTGGATAATTCCAGTTCCGGTGCATGTAGTGGAAGAACCACGATGCCCGTCGGCTGTCCTTTTCCATCAAATGTCAGACGCAATACATCCTTCGATACCCAGTACTTAATCGCCCGGCAGATATCTTTTTCCAGAAGGTTGAAGTGGTCTGCAATTTCCGCAATGGAAATCTGCTGTCTGCTGTTCAGCAGGCGGATCAGATACAGATATACTTTTACAAACTCCCCATTTGCATCTGTCATATAATAGTCGATAAAAAAGTTCGAGATTGAGGAATAAGTCTCGCTATTTTCAGTTGAAATCGTAATACTTTTCATAGTTTTTTGAACCTTCCCTTCATCACTCCGATTCGGAGCATTTCAAATTATAGCATGAAGAAAATTAAATTCAAGCGAACATCTTTTCGGTGAGAGGAAATACGAAAAATGTGGAAAATGTGGATAATGTGGACAATTAGTTACCATAAAAAAACGGGGTGCGGAATCAAGCCATTTCAGAGTGAATTGTGTCAGATTTATGTAAACTAAAAAATAAAAGACCTGTTTGGAAATTTTCCCCAAACAGGTCTGTGGATAATGTGGATAACTATTTTTTTAAGAGTTCATTTCCGATAGAATCAACATTTCCGGCGCCCATAGTTATCAACAAGTCATTTTTTTTGCAATTTTTTTTCACATAGTCCGTGATGCTGTCAAAATCTCCAAGATAGATCGCATGACCACCATTTGCATTGATCTTGTCGCAGACGTCCTTTGAAGAAACCATTCCGGTGTCTTTCTCTCTGGCGGCATAAATATCGGCAAGGATAACATGGTCACAGACAGAAAGTGCCTGTCCGAATTCGTCCAGAAGTGCTTTTGTTCTGGAGTATGTATGTGGCTGGAAAATGCACCACAGTTCGTTGTGCGGTGTATTCTTGGCAGCAGCAAGGGTAGCTGCAATCTCGGTTGGATGATGCGCATAGTCATCGACGATTTTAACACCGTTTTCAGTTACGCCCTTGTGCTCGAAACGCCGGTGCGCACTGGAACAGCGTGCAAGACCGGTAATCGTGTAGCTGCGGTCGATGCCGAGAAAATCTGCAACTGCAATGACAGACAGGGAGTTCATGACATTGTGGATGCCAGTTGCGTGAAGTGCAATTCGATCCTGTTTTTCTCCTTTTACAACCAGCGTATAAGTCGGGTGTCCGTCTTCGTCAAAGACGATATCGGTGGCGCTGTAGTCGTTTCCGTCGTTCATGCCGAACGTAATGATGTTACAATGCAGATCTTTTGTTACATGTTCATAATATTTCATATCACCGTTTACAACGAGCAGGCCGTTGTCCGGCAGAATCTCTGCAAATGTCTTAAAAGAATCTGCGATTTCTTCGATGCCGCTGAAGAAGTCGAGGTGGTCTGCATCCACATTCAGGATGATGCTGATATATGGATGGAATGCGTGGTAACTGTTGGTGTACTCGCAGGCTTCGGTTACGAAATAATCGGAATGTCCGACACGGATGTTGCCGCCGATCGCATCAAGCATACCGCCGATTGAGATTGTAGGGTCAGTCTGTGCTTCGAGCAGTACATAGGAGAGCATAGAGGTTGTTGTTGTTTTGCCGTGTGTACCGCTGACTGCGACGCCGTATTTGTAGTTGAGCATAATCTGACCGAGGAGCTGTGCCCGCGTCAGCATAGGGATGTTACGTCGTTTGACTTCCATGAATTCCGGATTGTTCTCGTGGATGGCTGCAGTGTACACAACCAGATCTATGTCATCGGAGATATTCTCTGCTTTTTGTCCGATTAAGACGCGGGCACCAAGGCTTTTCAGGATGTTCGTGATTTCAGATTCTTTCATATCGGAACCGGAAACTGTAAAACCTTCCTGAAGTAAAATCTCCGCAAGTCCGCTCATGCTGATACCGCCGATGCCCATAAAATATACATGAATCGGTTTATGAAAATCTACATTGTACATGATAATAATCTGCCTTCCTTATTCTCTATTTTTTCGTGCTTTTTATTATAGCACGATTGCGTGACTTTACAACAAATTTACGAAAATTGTATAGATGCCGATTGACTTCCTGAAATATTTATGACATTATATATTTTAGTAGTTTTTATCAAAATTACGATATAAGAGAGGATTTATATTAGGAGGAAAAGCATGAAAGTATGTGAAATGTGTGGAGCGCAGAATGATGATGTCTTCACAAAATGCGCAATGTGTGGCGCAGATCTGCCTTCTTTGAACAGCGAGGATGGCGATGATGAAAAAACGGTTTTGATCGATGCAAACCAGACCATGGGTGATAATTCCGGATTATCTTTAAAAACAGATACCGATTCATATGGTCAGCAGGATGCCGGACAGCCGAATCCACAGCAGGTAGCACCACAGTTTGGAATGGGACAGCCGGCGATGAACGGAATGCCGGGACAGGGTATGCCTGGACAGCCATATGGACAGCCGGGATTTGGTGGACAGACAGCACCGGCACCTAAGCCAAAGAAAGGATTGATTATTGGTATTATTGCAGCCGCAGTTGTTGTACTTGCCGTTGCATTTTTCCTGATTTTTAAGGGCGGATTTGGCACTAAAGGAGGCGTAGATTCTCCGGAAGCTGTTGCACAGCAGTTTATCGAAGCAATGGATGAGCAGGATGTAGATAAGATTGCAGCACTTTGCCCGCCGTTCCTTGATCCTGGGAAGGAGGAGCTGGAAGATATGATCAATGCGTATGAGGGCTATGATGTAACATTCAAGTATGAAGGCGTTGAGAACAAGAGCATGTACGAAAGTGATGACTTAAAGGATCTTCAGGATGATGTCAGTGATTATGCAGATAAGAATATTAAGCTGCAGGATGCCTGTGATCTGGAGTTCTCATTCAATGTTGCTGTGGCAATGGCCGGTGAGACATATGACCAGTCAAGCACTTATGAAGTTACATGCATTAAGTACAAAGGAAAATGGTATCTCTATGAATAAAAGGACACAGACGATTTTGACAATCTGTGTGGATATAAGTATGCTGGCAGTCGTTGTGGCTGCCAGCTATTTATTACTCACAGGAAAATTACATGGAATCTGGATACACGTGGCACAGATTGCGATTATTGCTGCAATTCCGACACTTTTTTTTGCAAGCTTTCTGAATTTTGGTATGCAGAAATATGAGAAGATGAACCCGGATGAGATGTGGGAGGAAGAAGACGAAGAAAAAGACCGGCATGAATGAGAAAGTTCATGCCGGTCTTTTTTTAGTATATATATTACTCAAATGTTATGCTGTCTGCCCATTGCAACATGGATTTCTCCAGCTTGTCGTATACCCGGTGTTTGCATACGAATTCGCAGATCCAGTAGTTATTTCCCTGTTGGAACATACAGTGCAGATAGGTGTATTTGGCACCGGATACCGTCTGTGTGTTGCTGAAATAATAGTAGCTGTTTCTCTGTACCAGTTTATCGGTAGAAATACTGTTCAGGTTGCAGATTTCCTTGGCATAATCTCGAAGTCCGGAGATTTCATATCCTTGGTATTCCAGATCGGATGCATTCTCGGTTTTGACAGAGAATGTAACATCGTCACTGACGATATAGGCATCAAAACCGTTCATCTTGCTTTGTTTGAAATTATCGGTGAGAGTGATAGTCATAGTACCAACGGTGAAATTCTTCGGATTTCCGCTGCAGCCGCATAGAATGCAGGCAGTAAGCACAATGAGACATAACCCTAAAGTGATTTTTCTTGATTTCGAACGCATAGTTTAACTCCTTTCCTGGTTGCTGTCGTTCTGTTGATGTTGTTTGGAGAGTCCTTCCTGAATAAATGCATCGATGTTTCGTTCATTTGATTTGAGGATTTCTGCCAGACGTTCCTGTTCGGCGGCCTGTTTTTTTGCAGCGTCAATCTCACGCTGCTTTTTCTCTTCATCTTCAGCGGCTTCCCTGTTTAAACGCGCCATGATCTCGTTTGCCCGGGCGAGAACATCATCGTCCACGTCGGCGGGAATCGCATCGGAATCGAGGGCAGAAGTCTCCTGTACAGATGCTTCTGTGTGGGAAGTCTGCACCGGTGTGACTGCCTGGGCTGCATCTGAAGTGTGTTTGGATGCTTCCAGAATCATGTCATCGATGCTGTGCTGACTTTGCCGGTTCGTGTCAAGAACTGCATCGGCAAGTGCCTGGGCATCAAGACCGGTTTCCTGTGTAGATGGCTGCGTATCCGGATATTTGACCGATGGCTCTTTGGAAGCGGGCCAGTTACCGTCATGAATAAGTCTGTAAACAGGCTTATATACGACACACCACCATTTATAGACGGTCCGTTTGATACGGAATATAAAGTTATCGTACATATAAGCCTCCGAAAATAGTTTGTGTAAAAATGTATAAGCCATTACTATAATAGCATGATTTCTGTAGGATTAAAAGTTAAAAATGCGTAATTATTTACGAACAAAAATACTTTATAAATATGGTTGTAAAACTTAAAATAACCGATTATACTATGAGTGTATGTCAAAATGGGAGATGATTTGGCAAATAAATAAAGACGAGGTAATAAGTGATGAGAAAGACAAAGATTGTTTGTACACTGGGACCTGCAACAGATAATGAAGATGTGTTGCGAAAGCTTATGCTTGCCGGAATGAATGTGGCAAGATTGAACTTTTCACATGGCACACACGAAGAACAGAAGAAACGTATGGACATGGTCAAAAAGCTTCGGGCAGAACTCGGTCTTCCAATTGCCATCCTGCTTGATACGAAGGGACCTGAAATCCGTACAAGAGATTTCGAAGGTGGCAAGGTCGAAGTGAAGGCAGGCGATTTCTTCACACTTACAACAAGGGATATTGTCGGTGACAGTACCATCACTTCTATTACATATAAAGATTTGTACAAGGACGTACAGGTTGGAACTCATATTCTGATCGATGACGGATTGATCGAGCTTGAGGTTACATCTATCAGCGGAGAGGATATTCTGTGCACTGTTATTACCGGCGGTCCAATCTCAAACCATAAGGGAATCAATGTGCCGGATGTACATCTGAATATGCCGTACCTAAGTGAAGTGGATGAAAGTGATATCCTGTTTGGCATCGAGCAGGATGTTGATTTTGTGGCAGCTTCCTTCATACGTTCTGCGAAGGATGTGTTGGAAATCCGCGAGCTTTTGAATGCCAACGGGGGACAGCGCATCAATATTATTTCTAAGATTGAGAATTCCGAAGGTGTGAATCATATCGATGATATCATCTATGTATCGGATGGCATTATGGTTGCCCGTGGAGATATGGGTGTAGAGATTCCTTGCGAGGAAGTTCCGGTTATCAAGAAGATGATTATTAATAAGGTATATATGGCGGGCAAGCAGGTTATCACAGCCACACAGATGTTAGATTCCATGATTAAGAATCCTCGCCCGACTCGTGCAGAGACCACAGATGTTGCAAATGCGATTTATGATGGAACAAGTGCGGTTATGCTGTCAGGTGAGAGCGCTGCCGGTAAATATCCGGTTGAGGCAGTGGAGATGATGGCGAAGATTGCTGAGCGTGCAGAGGCTGCTATTGATTATAAGAAGAACTTCTATCATTATGAGCGTGCAGCAAACCAGAATGTTACAGATGCGGTCTGCCATGCGGCGTGTACAACGGCAATTGATCTGAACGCGGCGGCAGTTATCATTGTGACAAAGTCCGGCGTATCAGCGAGAAATATCTCGAAGTACAGACCAAGCTGCAACATCATTGCAGGTACAACCAGTGACAAGGCATATCGCCAGCTTAATATGTCATGGGGAGTTACTCCGGTACATCTGGAGGAGCAGAACGAAGTGTTCACATTGTTTGACCATGCGGTAGCCGCCGGTAAAAAGCAGGGATTGCTTCAGGCTGGGGATAAGGTTGTAATCGGCGCAGGTGTGCCGCTTGGTATCTCCGGTAATACAAATATGTTGAAAGTACAGGTCGTAGAGTAAGAGAGGGTTTATGAAAACACTGGTGATAATACCGGCCTACAATGAGGCTTTAAATATTGAGCATACGGTAGAAAGTCTGAAGGCAGCATGTCCGGATGTGGATTATGTTGTGGTGAATGATTGTTCCGGGGATAATACGGTGCAGATCTGTGAGGAGCATGGGTATAAATATCTGAATCTGCCGATCAATCTCGGAATTGGCGGAGGTATGCAGACAGGATATCGTTATGCGGCAGAACATGGTTATGACATTGCGGTGCAGATGGACGGCGATGGACAGCATAACGCTGAATATATACCGGATTTGATTGCGCCGATCGAGAAGGGTGAGGCAGATCTGGTGATTGGTTCGCGGTTCATCAACAAAGAGGGCTTTCAGACGTCTGGTATGCGCCGGGCGGGGATTGGTGTGCTGAACACAGTTTTACACATTTGTGGACATGTGAAGATTACAGACGCGACAAGCGGCTTTCGTGCTGCATCGAAGGATGTTATTGCGTTTTTTGCACATAATTATGCACAGGACTATCCGGAACCGGAATCTATTATCGCAGTGAATGCTGGCGGATATAAGGTAAAGGAAGTGCCGGTAATCATGAATGAGAGAACGGCCGGTGTATCTTCAATCAGCCCATGGAAATCTGTATATTATATGATTAAGGTAACTCTTGCAATCGTGATTTACCGGATTGCAGGAAAGAAACGGAGGTAGGCAGAGATGATGACAACAGTATTTCGGATTATCCTGCTGGTATGCGTGCTCGTTTATCTGCTTGTAATCCTTGCTCTGATGCGCAGAGGGCGTATGAGCTTAAAATATTCATTGATCTGGTTTCTGTCAGGTGTGATTCTGCTGATCTGTGTGATTTTTCCGCAGGTTATCCGTTTCTTCACACGATTGATGGGAATTTACTCGGATACGAATGCCGTGTTCTTTATCGGTGTATGTTTCCTGATATTGATTGTGCTGTCACTGACATCGATTGCATCCGGACAGTCAGAACGGATTCGGACGCTTGTGCAGACACAGGCAATCTTGGAAAAAAGAGTACGGGATCTCGAAGAAAAAGTAGGACGGATGGAGAATGAAAAATAAGAATAATTATACAACCAGTGATCATACTTTTGTGATCTGCGCATATAAGGAAAGTAAATATCTCAAGAATTGTATTCGGTCTTTGGAGAATCAGACGATGAAAAGTAGAATCCTGATTGCAACATCGACGGATAATGCATATATCCGGGAGATTGCAAAACAGTATCGTATTCCGTTGTTTGTCAATGATGCTCCATCCGGGATTGCAACGGATTGGAATTTTGCGTATCGGCAGGCAGATACTAAGCTTGTGACGATTGCGCATCAGGATGACATCTATAATTCGGATTATCTCGAAGAAATGCTGTATGCATTCAACCATGCCAGAAATCCGATTCTGGGGCATTCGGCGTATTATGAGATCCGGGATGGGAAAAAAGTATATAAGAACCGCTTGCTTCGGGTGAAACGAATTCTGCTTCTTCCGTTTATTACAAGAAGAACATGGAACAGTGTGTTCCTGCGTAGACGTTCCCTCTCGTTTGGATGTGGAATCTGCTGTCCTTCTGTGACATATGTTAAGGCGCGTCTTCCGGAGGAGCCTTTTGCGGTTGGATGCAAAGCGGATCTGGACTGGGAGGCATGGGAACGGTACTCCAAATTACCGGGCGCTTTTTGCTATGTGAAAAAACCGGTGATGGGTCACCGGGTACATGCGGAATCAGAGACATCCCATGTAATTGGTGAGCATAATGGGAGAAGTCCGGAGGATTATGCGATGTATCGTAAATTCTGGCCGGAATGGATGGCAAAGCTTCTGATGCGTTTCTATCAGAAAGGACAGGATAGTAACCAGTTATAGGAAATTACAAAAATAGCTTGCTATCTGTCAGAAAAAGCGGTACAATGTCAACGTGATAATTATTATCAATAAAGATTGATATTATCAATAATCAATGAAGAAAAGATTAAGGAGGATATTACCATGGCATTTAAGATTAATGATGGATGCGTTATGTGTGGAGCATGTGCAGGCGCTTGTCCTGTAGGCGCAATCTCAGAAGGCGATGGCAAGTACGAAATCGATGCATCTCTTTGCATTTCATGTGGAGCATGCGCAGGAACTTGTCCAACAGGTGTTATCTCTGAGGAGTAATCAAACAAACGATTACATATAGAAAAAGAGCCTTGATAGTTGTTTGTCAAGGCTCTTTTCTTGTGTCTTGATTATGCAATATGTTTTAAGGGTTCGATATCACCTTCTTTTTTTGCGTGCATATCATATCCGTATAGATATAAAGAAGCTTCTGTGATAAATCTTATATTCCTTCGTATGATATAACACATATACAAATAAAATGAATTGGAATAAAATTGCAGGAAAACCTGCAAAGAAATGAGATATGTAAATAACTATGCAAGACTTACCATACTATATTATTGGGAAAAATGCAAGTCCCTGGAAATAGATTTCCAATAACATTTTGTGAAAATATTCCGAAATAGCTTTACATGTTTGAGTTTTGTGATAAACTAAGTAATACAAAAAATTATATTTTTTGAACACTTGCGAAGGAGTTGACGAGTATGAAGCTAGAACGATTAAGTGAGAATCAGATACGTTGCACACTTTATAAGTCAGACCTGGCAGATAAGGAACTTCATTTAACGGAATTGGCATATGGAACAGAGAAAGCCAAAGAACTGTTCCGTGAATTGATGCAGCAGGCATCCAGTGAGTTAGGATTTGAAGTGGATAATGTTCCGCTTATGATAGAAGCAATACCTGTATCGCCAGAGTGTTTGATTCTGGTAATTACAAAAGTAGAGGATCCGGAGGAATTAGATACACGGTTTTCTCGTTTTACACGTCCGACAGATGTGGAGAATGAATACGAGGACGAAGATGAGGATGAAGATGCAGACGGCGGTCTTGGCTTAGTTGATGAGCCGGAACCGGATGCAATGTCAGAAGACAATCCGGTAAATGGCTTGCTCAAAGCAATTGGCGGATTGGCTGAAGACCTGAGTGGTCTAATGAGTGGAAAGGGCATGAAATCTACACCACAGGCTCAGATGGATGCATCAGACAGGAGAACCGAGATTAAGAAGGATGCTGAACAGCTGCAGTCAGAGGTCTTCCGTATCTATGCATTTAAGAATCTGGATCAGGTTATCTTATCTGCGAAGCTTGTAAAAGATATTTATGACAGTGAGAATTCTCTGTATAAGAATCCACGTGACAGTCATTTTTATCTGTACATGACAAAGGATAAAAACACGGACAATGAATTTATAAAGACATGTAATCTGCTTGGTGAATATAGCAACCGGGTACGTGCAACGTATGCAACCCCGAATCATATGCAGGAGCACTATAAACTGATTATAGATGCGAATGCATTGCAGACACTTGCAAAATTATAAAAGCAGCAGGGAAGCTGCACATAATAAACCCCATAGCAATCTTAAAACTGAGATTGCCATGGGGTTATTTTTATGCGATATACAATGGATGGTTGGACACCATACAGCTATTTTAATGTTTTCTTGACTGCGGCTACGACTGCATCCTTTGTGATACCGAAGTGCTCAAAGAGCTGGCTGCCCGGTGCAGAAGCTCCGAATGACTTCATTCCGACGAACTCACCGTTGATACCGATGTATCTGCCCCATCCGAACTCGGAGAGTGCTTCGACACCAACTCTGGCTGTTATGTTCTTTGGAAGAACGGCATTCTTATATTCATCCGGCTGGTCCTCAAAGAGATCCATACATGGCATGCTGACAACACGCACATCAATGTCCTCGGCTGCAAGCTCTTTCTTTGCTTCGACAGCAAGAGAAACTTCGGAACCGGTAGCAATGATGATAGCGTCCGGTGTATCTTTTACAGAATCTTCTAAGATGTAACCACCCTTCAGTGCTTCCTGACTGCTGCCATCTAACTGCGGCAGATTCTGTCTGGAAAGAACGAGCGCGGTTGGAGCATCTTTCTTGTTTGTAGCGAAGTACCATGCGGCTGCACATTCTGTTGCATCTGCCGGACGATATACATAGAAGTTCGGCATAGCACGGAGCATAGCAAGCTGCTCGATTGGCTCATGGGTTGGACCGTCTTCGCCGACACCGATACTGTCATGTGTCAATACATAAGTAAGTGGAACGCCCATCAGAGCGGAAAGTCTTGCCATTGGCTTTACATAATCGCTGAATACGAAGAATGTAGAGACGAATGGACGTAAACCACCGTGCAGGGCGATACCGTTTCCGATTGCTGCCATAGCAATCTCACGGATACCGAAGTGGATGTTCTTGCCAAGTGGATTCTCCTTGGAGAAATCCCCGGCATCTTTCATATTTGTCTTGGTAGATGGAGCAAGGTCTGCGGCACCACCAAACATATTAGGAACAACATTGTTGATGATATTCAAAAGCTTTCCGGATACATTTCTTGTTGCTTCCGGCTTGTCGAAGGAATTCCAGAATTCGTCTAAGTCATACAGACATTTGGCGTTGTCTGAGTTGTGGTAGGTATCCCACAGTTCCTTCATCTCCGGATATGCCTTGCAGTAGTCTGCAAACAATGTATTCCATGCATCTTCGACCGTTGCTTTTTCCTCTGCAAGCTTGGCAAAATGATCGTAGACATCCTGATCTAATACGAAAGGACCGTTGTCTGCGATACCAAGGTTTGCACGAAGGGCTGCTACATTCTCGACACCGAGTGGCTCGCCGTGTGCACTTGCTTTTCCTTCTTTTGCAGGACAGCCGGCACCGATCTTTGTCTTGATCTCAATCATGGAAGGTCTGCCTTTTTCTGCCTTGGCAGCTTCGATTGCCTTGCCGATGGCATCTAAGTCATTTCCATCCTCAACAAGCTGCGTATGGAAACCAAAAGACTCAAAACGTTTCCTTACATCCTCACGGAATGCGATGTTCGTGTCGCCTTCGATCGAAATGTTGTTTGAATCATATAATACGATCAGCTTCTCCAGACCAAGTGTACCTGCGAGAGAAAATGCCTCGTAGCTGATACCTTCCATCATACAGCCGTCGCCGCCAAGTACGTAAGTATAGTGGTCAACAACCGGGAAGTTCTCTTTGTTGAAAGTGGCAGCAAGATGCTTTTCTGCCATTGCCATACCGACCGCCATTGCCATACCGGCACCGAGCGGACCGGTTGTTGCTTCCACGCCAACGGTGTGGCCGTATTCCGGATGCCCCGGTGTCTTGGAACCAAGCTGACGGAAGTTCTTCATATCTTCAATCGTGATACCATAGCCGAAGAAGTGAAGCAGGGAGTATAACAGGGCGGAGCCATGTCCACCGGACAGGATGAAACGGTCACGGTTTTCCCATTTTGGATCCTTCGGATTGTGATTCATGTGGTTTGCCCAAAGCTCATATGCCATTGGGGCAGAACCAAGCGGAAGTCCCGGGTGACCGGAGTTTGCCTTCTGGATGGCATCTGCGGCAAGCACACGAATGGAATTTACGGATTTTGTGTCAATTGCACTACTCATGTTCAATGCTCTCCTCTAAATAAGTTTCTTGTATGATTAATTTCTGTTCGCACGTGCCAGGATTTTCATGATACGCAGGAACAGGTTTACAATATCCAAATACAACTCAGAAGCAGAATCGATGGCGTTATCAGCTGTTTTCTCGATTGCATTCGCCTTTGCCCAGTCGTAACCGACATAGAGACAGAAGATTGCAACAACAATGTAGTCGATAATACCAAGGCTTGCACCTACGAGAAGCATAATTGCTTCAACGACGATGGTTATAAGCAATGTAATACCAAGTGTTTGCCCCATCTTCAGAAATACATTCGGGAAGATCGAGGATATGACCATCATAATCAATGTTACCGCAGCCGTGATACCAAAGGCCGTAGCGACAACCATGTTATATCCGATCAGACCATATAAGGTCACAGATACAGCGATGACCATACCGATTGGAACAACCATCAGATTGTAGCCGATGAAGCTTACAACCGGATTGTCGGATTTGCGGACCATAAGTGTACCTGTAATCGCCAGGATGAAGTAACCGATGTAAAAGACAATCGGGTTTGTCATTACAAAACGAAGGATGGAATCACCGAATACGGCAGTCATGATTGCATTGACAATGAAACCATACAAAAGGACGCCGCCGATAATCAGGTTGTACATCTCACTGGAAATAATCTTGGCGGATGAACCGTATCCTGCGTTGTAGCCGTTGTTATAACCATTATAACCGTTGTTTGCATTGTAACCGGAATCGTACTGATACTGGTTATTGTACTGGTAGTTATATTGGTTATTATTCTGGTTATTATACGGGTTATTATCGTAGTTATTATAACCGTTGTTGTAGCCGTTGTTATAATCATTGTTATAGGACATACAAATACCTCCTTTTAAAAATATGCTGCGGCAGGTGGAATTTCACTTGCCGCGCATGTTATTTATGCATTTGCCTCTTTCTTGGCAAGATATGCGTTAATGTCTGCGATGACTTCGTCACAGTTCATTCCATGAACCATGCATGCTTCTTCCAGACTTTCCATTGCAGCGGACGGACATCCAACGCAGTGCATACCGGCAGCCATAAGGATTGCGGCATTGCCAGGGTCAACCTCGATAATTTCATGAATTAACATAGATTTATCAATCTGTTTTGCCATAATATAAGACCTCCTTATTAATCTGTTTTGCTTATCTCGCAAAACACAACTAAGTATAACATATAAGAAAGAAAAAATCTATGGTAAAATCCGTTTAATAATGGTATAGTATAAATAGCTATGCGAAGGAACAGGTGGAACAAATGAAGGGTATTTTTCTGACGATGGAAGGGCCGGATGGCTCCGGAAAGACGACGCAGATTTTGAAGTTAAAAGAACATTTGATGCAGCACGGTTACGCGGAAGTTGTTGTGACGCGGGAACCGGGCGGGACGGTGATCAGTGAAGCAATACGAGGTATACTTTTAAATAAGGATTATGCTGAGATGGATGACCGGACCGAAGCACTTTTGTATGCGGCGGCACGAGCACAACTGGTGGCTCAGGTAATTAAACCGGCATTGGATGCAGGAAAGGCTGTGATCAGTGATCGTTTTGTGGATTCGTCTGCAGTCTATCAGGGGATTGCACGGGGACTTGGTGTGCAGAGGATTTATGAACTGAACGGATTTGCGATGCAGAATATCTGGCCGGATCTGACGATTCATCTGGACTTGTCTGCCGAGGCCGGACTTGCCCGGGCAAAATCGCGCGCAGAGCTGGACCGTATGGAAGCACAGTCTACAGCGTTTCATGAGAAGGTAGCGCAGGGATACCGGGATCTGGCAGTGCTTGCACCGGAGAGAATCGTAACAATCGATGCAACGCAGGATATTGAGTCGATTCATAAGGAGATTGTTGTGCGGGTAGAAAAATTGCTTGCGGCAAGGTAAGCTGTAACGCCGTTCGATGGGAATCCGCCGGGAACAGCAGTTTGAATTGTTCTGTTAAAAAGAGATACAGAGAGGAGGAGAGTAAGTGGATAACAATGTCAAGATATCGCAATTGCAGCAGCTGACACAGATGGAAGCACCGAAAAGCCAGAAGGCTTTGGATGAAGAGTTCAAATTTACTCTCATCCGGAATATTGATAAAGCAGACCTGAAAGAGAAACTTTCCGGGCTGATGAAAGATATCGAAGAGCAGGGCGAGAAAATCGCGAAGCACATGGATATCAAGGATATGAAAAAGTACCGCACATCCATCAAGGAATTTATGAATGAGGTTGCGGCAAATGCACATGAGTTTTCAAGAGAGAATTTCCTGGACCGCCGGGGCAGACACCGTGTGTACGGCATCATCCGCCAGGTGGATAAGAATCTGGACGATCTGGCACAGGAACTGATGAAAGAAGAGAAAGATCATCTTGCAATACTCGGAAAAATAGATGATATCCGTGGATTGCTGATTGATATAACAACGTAAGTAAGACAAGAGGGAATATCGTTGTCTGACGATTCCCGTAAATAAAAGGAAAGTGAGGGAACGCTATGGGATTTAAAGGAATAGTGGGCCACGAGGAGATAATTGCACATTTTAAAAGCAGTATTGAGACTGGAAATGTCGCACATGCATATATTATAAGCGGTGATGCCGGCAGTGGTAAGAAAGCGCTGGCGAATGCATTTGCGGAGACGCTGGAATGTGAAGAGGGTGGCACAGAGCCATGTGGAAGCTGTTCATCCTGCCTTCAGATGTCAACGGGAAATTATCCGGACATTATTCAGGTGACGCATGAGAAGCCGAATCTGATCTCTGTTGATGAGATTCGTGACCAGCTCATAAATACGATTGACATCAAACCATATAAAGGGAAATACAAGATTTATATTATCCCGGATGCGGAACTACTGAATGTACAGGCGCAGAATGCAATGCTGAAAACAATTGAGGAACCACCGGCATATGCGGTGATTCTGCTGCTCACAACGAATCTGGATAAATTACTTGAGACAGTAAAGTCCCGGTGTCTGAAACTGCAGACGAAGCCGATTCGGGAGCGTGATGTACTGGCATATCTGACCGGGGTGATGGGACTCACGAAGGAGAAGGCGTATTTCTGCCTTGATTTTGCACAGGGAAATCTTGGCAAGGCAATTAAACTTGCCGGAAATGATGAGTATGCGTCTATCGTGGATTCCGTGGTGAATGTGCTTACACACATTGACGAGATGGATGTTGAGACGCTTGGGAAAGCGGTTACAGATATTGAGCAGTTTAAGCTGTCGATGAATGATTATATGGATCTGATGATGATGTGGTACCGGGATGCAATGATGTTGAAGGTGACCGGAAATGTTGACAAGATCCTGTTTAAGAACGAGTTTTCAACCTTGAAGAAGCAGGCTGGAAATCTGACATTTAAGAGCATCGAAGACAAGATTGATGCAATCGCAAAGGCAGAGCAGAGACTGCTTGCCAATGCGGATTTTGAGGTGACAATGGAACTGTTGCTTCTAACTTTGAAAGAGGAGGCATCGCCAGAAGAATGAAAGAGGTAATCGGAGTTCGTTTCCGTGAAAATGGAAAGATATATTTTTTTAATCCGCTCAACTATAAGATTGATCCGGGCAGATTCGTAATCGTGGAGACACAGCATGGTGTGGAATTCGGTAAGGTTGTGCTTGGACGCAGAGAAGTGGATGAGACGAAATTACAGGGCGAGTTAAAGCCGATCATTCGTATTGCAACGGAAGCGGATGAGAAGAAACACGCAGAAAATCTGGAAAAGAATAAAAAGGCAATGGAGATCTGCAAGGAAAAAATCGCAAACCGCGGTCTGGAAATGAAGTTGATCGGTGCAGAGTATTCGTTTGATAACAGTAAAGTGTTATTTTATTTTACTGCCGACGGCAGAGTGGATTTCCGTGAATTAGTAAAAGATCTGGCGGCTGTGTTTAAGACACGTATCGAGCTGCGACAGGTTGGTGTGCGGGACGAGACAAAGATTCTTGGTGGCATCGGAATCTGTGGCAGACAGTTATGCTGTAATGCACATCTGTCTGAGTTTGGACCGGTATCGATCAAGATGGCAAAGGAACAGAATCTGTCTTTGAATCCGGGCAAGATTTCCGGTGTGTGTGGCAGACTGATGTGCTGTCTGTCGCATGAGCAGGAAACATATGAATATCTGAACAAGAAGCTTCCGAATGTTGGCGATGTTGTAAAAACATTTGATGGAAAAACCGGAGAGGTAACAGCGGTCAGTGTACTTCGCCAGAAAGTAAAACTGAAGGTTGCACAGGAAGACGACACATTTGAAATTGAAGAGTACAAGGTGGATGAACTGCGTTTTAAACCGAAGAAAAAGGGTGGATCCAAAGGCGGTCATGGCAAGAAGGGCGGTAATGAAGGCGCGTCCGAAAAAGAACTGAAGGAGCTGGAAAGCCTGGAACGCAGGGAAGGAAAGTCAAAGCTCGATGAAGACTAAGGATGAGAAAGAAAAATGGCTGAAACCGGGAGAACGGATTGATGATCTGCAGTGCCGGGGCTATGATATCATACAGAACAAAGATGTATTTTGCTTCGGTATGGATGCTGTGCTGCTTGCGGATTTTGCAACGGGTGCGCCAAATGGAGATGTAATCGATCTCGGAACCGGAACCGGCGTAATTCCGATGCTGATGCAGGCGCGGGGAAAGGGCGGACATTTTACCGGATTAGAGGTGCAGGCATACAGTGCTGATATGGCCAAACGCAGTGTGCAGATGAACGGTCTCGAAGAGGCTATCTCCATTGTAGAAGGGGATATGCGGCAGGTGCGTGAACGCTTTAAACCGGGGAGTTTTTCGGCGGTCACGAGCAATCCGCCATATATCAAAGGAAATCATGGCCTGGAAAATGAAAATTCGCCGAAGAATATTGCCCGGCATGAGATCTTGATGGAACTTGAGGATGTAGTGAAGGCGGCGGGATATCTGCTTCGTGAAGGCGGTACATTTGCGATGGTACATAAACCGTTTCGGCTGGCAGAGATTATACGGCTAATGTCGGCATATCATATCGAACCCAAACGGTTATGTATGGTGCAGCCATATGCGGACAAGGAACCCAATATGGTTCTGATCGAAGGAAATAAAGGTGGCCGGTCGATGTTAAAAGTGGAACCGGCGCTGGTTGTATATAAAAAAGACGGATCTTATACCGAGGATCTTCTGACACGGTATGGAGATGCCTGACGGATAGATGGAGATAGTCAGATGGCAGGAATATTGTATTTGATCGCAACACCAATCGGGAATCTGGAAGATATGACTTACCGTGCGGTGCGATTGCTTGGAGAGGTGGATCTGATTGCGGCGGAGGATACGAGAAACAGTATCAAGCTGCTCAATCATTTTGACATCAAGACACCGATGACAAGCTATCATGAACATAACAAATACGAGAAGGCACAGGTACTTGTGGATAAGCTTCTCCAGGGAATGAATATCGCAGTGATTACCGATGCCGGAACACCGGGTATTTCAGATCCCGGGGAGGAGATTACGAGGCAGTGTTATGAGTCTGGGATACAGGTGGTTCCGGTACCGGGCGCGTGCGCTGCGGTCAATGCGTTGATTGCATCCGGACAGGCAACCAGACGATTTGCATTTGAAGCTTTTTTACCGATGGACAAGAAGGAACGGCAGGCGGTGCTTGCGGTACTGGCGAAAGAAACACGCACGATCGTAGTTTATGAGGCACCACACCGGCTGAAGAAGACGTTGCAGGAGCTGCTTGGTACACTTGGAAACCGGTCGGTTACAGTCTGCAGGGAGATTACGAAGAAACATGAGACATTTTGGAAGACGACTTTGCAGGAAGCAGTCGATTTTTATGCCGTGGAAGAAGCAAAGGGCGAATGTATTCTTGTGATTGAGGGATTGTCATGGGAGGCAATCGAGACGGAAGCACATCAAAAGTGGGAAACAATGAGTATTGAAAAACATTTGCAGATGTATCTTGAGCAGGGAATCGATAAAAAAGAAGCGATGAAGCTGGTTGCAAAGGATCGCGGTATTTCCAAGCGGGATGTCTATGCAGCATGCCTATAATCCGGATTTCGGATGAAAGTAAATACAGGGTTCAAAGGGAAAAGGAATGAAAGACAAAAAACATTTGGTACAATTGATACTTGCGATTATTACATTTACGGTACTTTTGATATTTGTAGTCAATCATCTGCATATTATAAGCGGATTTTTCAGTATGGCTTTTTCTGTACTGCTTCCATTTTTAATCGGGTGCGGGATTGCATTTGTGTTGAACATTCCGATGCGCGGAATTGAACAGGGAATTTTTAAGAATGAAAAAAACCGTCTGTATCGTTTCCGCCGTCCAATCAGCATGGTACTTACGTATATTGCGGCGCTGCTTTTTATAGCACTTGTGTTATTTGTAGTTGTACCGGAAGTTGCGGATACCGTCGGAAAAGTGAAAGAGCTTCTGCCAGGATTTGTAAACCGGGCAAAAGACCTTGCGCTTGCATACACAAAGAATATTCCGGCCATATCGGAGAAAATTGCGGGGATTGAACCGGATTTTGACCAGATATTCTCGTTTTTTAATGATAACGGTGGAGAAATCATGTCAGCGACGGTTTCTATTTTCTCTTCCATCATTGGAACCGTCATAAATATATTTATTGGGATTGTGTTTTCTGCATATATTCTGGCACAGAAAGAGAAACTCGGCAGACAGACGAAGCTTGTCATCTATGCGTTGTTCAAGGAAAAGGCGGCAGATGAGCTGATGGTGTTTGGCAAGATTGCAAGTACGACATTCTCCAAGTTTTTTACCGGACAGTTCCGCGAGGGTATCATCCTCGGCATCATGTTCATGATTGCAATGGCAATCGCGGGCATACAATATCCGCTCACGATAGGTGTTTTGATTGCATTTACGGCATTGATACCGGTCTTTGGTGCATTTATAGGACTTTTTATCGGGTGCTTTCTGCTTCTGGTTGTCGATCCGAAGCAGGTGCTGTGGTTTGTGCTGCTGTTCTTTATATTACAGTTTATAGAGAATTATTTTATCTATCCGAAGCTTGTCGGCGGAGACATTAATCTGCCCGCAATCTGGGTGCTTCTGGCTGTGATTGCCGGTGGGGACCTGATGGGTGTGGTCGGAATGTTTATCTTCATTCCGCTTGTGTCTGTGCTTTATGCATATTTTCGGTCGATTGTGTACCGGAGAATAAAAAAACGGGAGATTGATGTCGATGAAAAACAGGTGCCGGACGATGTAGTGCCACTCGAATCGGCAGGCAGGCGGCTGTTTGCAATGAAAACAAAAGACGAAAAAGCGGACAGTAAAAAACAAAACAAGGAGATGTAACAATATGTACAAAGAAGTGCCGGGACTCGTTTTATATCGTGATTTAGGAAAAGACAGTATCTTGTATTCCATGGCGGATATTTTTGAAGCATGGGAGAAGAAAACGAGTACCAAGGAGGAATTGGTTACACGGATTTACCAGCAGATCAAGCGGATTTTGGATGTGGCAACCAGCTATGGATTCAACCGAAACCTGTGGCAGGATTACCTGGCGTTTTTGCTGATTACAAACGAGAATTCATTTACACTTACCTGCGAGAAGGTTGGTGCGGGAGATGGATCAGTCAATGCATTTGCAAAAAATGACTACGCCATCTTCAAACGGTTGTTCCATTTTGATTTTACTCCGATTGAGGAAGATCTCGGTATCAATTGTTTTACAACAATCACGAATTATAAATCACTGCCGAAGAAGGAACAGATGTACAATCAGAATGTCAGTGAGAAGGTGCGAGATATCAGTGATCGCGTGAGTGCGGCAGAAAGTGTGGATGAAATCTTTGATATCATGACCGCTTTTTATAAACAGTATGGAGTTGGAATGTTCGGCCTGAACAAGGCATTCCGCATCCGCCATGATGAGGGTAAGGAGCTGGAATTTATCCCGATTACAAATACGGATAAGGTAATGCTTGATGATCTGATCGGTTATGAGATCCAGAAGAAAAAGCTGGTGGATAATACAGAGGCATTTGTGCTTGGAAAAAAGGCGAACAATTGTCTGCTGTTTGGTGACAGCGGTACGGGAAAATCGACGAGTATCAAGGCAATTATCAACCAGTACTATGAGCAGGGACTGCGTATGATCGAGATCTACAAGCACCAGTTTAAAGATCTGTCGGCCGTGATCTCCCACGTGAAAAATCGAAATTACAAATTCATTATCTATATGGATGATCTTTCTTTTGAAGAATTCGAGATAGAGTATAAATATCTGAAAGCAGTGATTGAAGGTGGACTCGAGACAAAGCCGGACAATGTGCTGATTTATGCAACTTCAAACCGGAGACATTTGATTAAGGAGACATGGAATGACCGTGATGATGTTGAGACTGATAACGGTATGCATCGTTCCGATACGATGCAGGAGAAGCTTTCTTTAGTCAACCGTTTTGGTGTGACAATCAGCTATTCACGTCCGTCAAGAAATGAATTTAATGATATTGTACTTGGTCTGGCGAAGAAACATCCAGAAATCGGACTTTCAGAGCAGGAATTGCTGGCGGAAGCAAATAAATGGGAACTTTCCCATGGAGGTGTATCCGGACGTACGGCACAGCAGTTTATGAATTATCTTGCTGGAAAAGCATGATTGCTATTTCAGTTCAGATTTGATAGAATGAAGCTTAATTTGAATTGTCTTGCCGGACAGAGATGTAATTGCTTCTGCCTTGTGAATCAGTTCATTCAGATGTGCTATGTCGTGTGCATCCGCATAGATGGCTGCGAGCATGGTATAGCTGGTTGTAATGTCGGATCCGATGGCAACCGCATAGGCGAGAAATTGCTCGGCATCGGCTGTGGCATCTGCGTCAATCAGCGTCTGCCCAATCCGGTTTAGGAGCAGGATTAGATTGGCATAGGCGTCATCGCAGGCAGATAATGTGTCCAGATTGGCAGGACCGTACATCAATTTCAGATCGGTATTTGTGTACATAGAGAGATTTAAGATTTTTTTCTCTGCCAGTGTGCGCAGTTCATTTGCAAGTTCGGCATGATTGCATGCAGAAAGAGCAGGGAGCGGAAGTGTATCGAGTGGAATCTTGATATAAGGAAGGTCGGAGATGTCTGCTTTCCGCACGGAATTTGCTTCGGATTCGCGCTCGAGAAGATTCTCACGGCTTAGACCGTGTGTTTTCTTGAATCGGGAGACGTTGCGCGTAACGGTGAAGCACAAAGCCAAAAACGAAGAACAAATGATAATAGTAATATAATGCATAAAAATAATCCTTTCGGGAGGTAAAATTCATGTTATTTGATTTCAGCAACAAAAAGAAAACAAAGAGAATTGCAGCAATCATCTGTGGTGTACTGGTATTTGCCATGGTTGTTGGATTGCTTGTCTCTGCATTCTAATTTGTAATACTGTATGGTTTCAATGTATCATGGAAATTGGGGAAATTCAACCTTTAGAAAGCGGAGAATGCCAAAGCATGGTACTGGAAAGAATATATGCAACGTGAAAAAATATATAATATTTCTATACGTTGTAAATAATATCAGGAGGTAGATGTGATGAGAAATGAAATTTTGAAGCTGCTCGAAACTGACAGCAGACTGACAGTGAAGGATATTGCCGCGATGATCGGCGCGGATGAAGCCGCGGTGGCCGCGGATATCAAAGCGATGGAAGACGAAAGCATCATCTGTGGATACCATACTATGATTGACTGGGATAAGGTTGGAGCGGAAATGGTAACAGCCATGATCGAAGTCAAGGTTACACCGCAGAGAGAAGCGGGATTTGACCAAATCGCGGATCGTGTCAGAAATTTCGATGAAGTACACTCTGTCTACCTGATTGCAGGTGCATACGACTTTATGGTTGTTATTCAGGGAAAGACTTTGCGGGAGGTTTCGCATTTTGTATCCGAAAAGCTGGCAATTATCGAGGATGTTATTGCTACATCCACGAACTTTGTACTGAAAAAATATAAAGACCATGGTGTCATTTTCCAGACACCAAGTCAGGATGAAAGGTTGGTAATTGCACCGTGAGAAATCCATTGTCAAAAACGATAGAACAGATTAAGCCATCTGGAATCCGGAAGTTCTTTGACATTGTAAGCGAGATGCCACATGCAATCTCACTCGGTGTTGGTGAGCCGGATTTTGATACACCTTGGCATGTTCGGTCCGAGGGTATCCGTTCGCTGGAAAAGGGACGGACATTTTACACCTCGAATTCCGGACTGATTGAGTTGCGTCAGGAAATCTGTAAATGGTATCAGAGAAAATATAACGTATTGTATAATTACAAGACCGAGGCATTGCTGACCGTCGGTGGTAGCGAGGGTATTGATGTGGCGCTTCGTGCCATGCTTGATCCGGGGGATGAGGTTATTATCCCGGAGCCATGTTATGTATCCTATGTGCCTTGTGTACAGTTGATTGGGGCTGTGCCGGTTACGATTGAACTGAAAAATGAGAATCAGTTCCGTCTGACTTCGGAGGAGCTGCTTGCAGCAATCACAGATAAGACGAAGATTTTAATCCTTGCATTTCCGAGCAATCCGACAGGGGCGGTAATGACGAAGGAGGATCTTGAACCGATCGCGAAGATTTGTCAGGAGAAGGATATCTATGTGATCTCCGATGAGATTTATTCAGAGCTTACATATGGTGGCGAGAAACATTGCTCGATTTCATCCCTGCCGGGCATGAAGGAACGGACGATTGTCATCAACGGTTTTTCCAAAGCGTATGCGATGACCGGATGGAGACTTGGCTATGCGCTTGCACCGGAGGTGATTGCGCATCAGATGACAAAAATCCATCAGTTTGCAATTATGTGTGCACCGACGACGAGCCAGTATGCAGCCATCGAGGCAATCAAAAATGGTGATGCGGACATTGAGCGGATGTGCAAGTCCTATGACCAAAGACGTCGGTTTTTGTTGAAAAAGTTCGAGGAGATGGGACTTCCATGCTTTGAGCCGCATGGTGCATTCTATGTATTCCCGTGCATTAAGGAGTTTGGCATCACGAGTGACGAATTCGCAACAAGACTGCTCCGTGAGGAGGAGTTGGCAGTCGTGCCGGGCACCGCGTTTGGTGACTGTGGCGAAGGTTTCCTGCGTATCTCATACGCATACTCAATCGAGCAGCTCAAAGAAGCAATGGGAAGATTAGAGAGATTTATTGGACGGTTAAGAGAGCAAAAGACATGTTAAACATAGTATTACATGAGCCGGAAATGCCGGCAAATACAGGAAATATTGGGCGTACCTGCGTGGCAACGGGGGTACGTCTGCATTTGATCGAGCCACTCGGATTTTTATTGAATGACAAGATGGTGAAGCGCGCGGGATTGGATTACTGGGATCGTCTGGATGTGACACGCTATGATGATTACGATGATTTTCTTGCGAAGAATCCGGACTCGAAGATCTATATGGCAACGACGAAATCAAAGCAGAAATACACGGATGTGAAATACGAGGATGACTGCTTTATTATGTTTGGTGCTGAGAGTAGAGGAATTCCTGAGGAAATTCTGCTTCGGAACAAAGAAAATTGTGTGCGTATCCCGATGATGCCGGGCGAGCGTTCCCTGAATTTATCAAATTCGGTTGGTATTGTGTTGTACGAGGCATTAAGACAGTTGGATTTCCCGGGATTAGAGACAGAAGGACAGTTGCATCATTTTCAGTGGTAGAGATTATGGGACAGGAAAAATGGCTGGATAAGCCGTATTATTCATTGGATGCATATATGAAATACACCTATGGACAGAAGGTGTACAAAATTGCGGTTGATGCAGGACTTACCTGCCCAAACCGCGATGGTACACTTGGTGAACGTGGGTGTATTTTTTGTAGTGCCGGGGGAAGCGGCGATTTTGCAGTGCCGATTGCGGGTGGTGTATCTGAAGGCGGAAGCGTGTACGAACACCGGTCGAAGCGGGATGGCCGGGGCGGTGCATCGACAGAGGTCTATCATAAGGAATATGAGCGTCGGGGAAGCTGCGTCGATGTGGAGCGCAAAACGCTTGATGTCAAGCGGCAGATGGAACGTGGAATGGCGAAGTTCCACAAGAAGGTTGGAGAGAAGTTCATCATCTATTTTCAGGCATACACAAACACGTATGGAGATCCGGCATATCTGGAACGTATCTGGCGGGAGGCGTTAGAAGAGGAATCCGTCGTCGGAATCAGCATCGCGACAAGACCGGATTGTCTGGGCGTTCCGGGAGGAATCGTTGAGGCGAAAAAGACGGAGATGACTGTAACAGGGAATACGTCTGAAGATGCAGAGTCAATCATTTCGATGCTCGGAAGACTACAGAAAGAATATGCCGCACGTGGCAAATTCATCTGGATTGAACTTGGACTGCAGACGATGCATGAAACAACTGCGCAATACATCCGCCGGGGGTATTCACTTTCTGTTTACGAGACTGCGGTTCAGGCACTTACCGATAACAATATTCCATATATTGTGCATGTGATCTTAGGACTGCCGGACGAGACAGAAGAGGATATGCTCGCGACGGTACGGTATACATGTGGGCAGCAGGCAAAGCCGTTTGGTATCAAACTGCAGCTGCTACATGTACTGCGTGGTACGGATCTGTGTGCAGATTATGAAGCAGGGGAGTTTGAAGTGTTGTCACAGGATGCGTATATTGAACTTGTTATCCGATGTCTGGAAATTATTCCGGATGATATAGTGATTCATCGTGTTACCGGAGATGGACCAAAAAATATTCTGGTCGCACCGCTTTGGTCAGGAAACAAACGGCAGGTGTTAAATACTCTTCACCAGAAGATGAAAAACGAAAAAAGAGAACAGGGTACATGGGCAAAATAAAAAAGTTTTGCCCATTTTTTCTAGTATTTATGCGGGTTCCCGCAAATGTTCCAAAATTACACTTTACAAATTTTATCATGTCATGATATAGTCAGCTCGTGGTCGAGAATCGTTGTTCTGGCGTAGTTCGGTCACAGTCTTTTAAGTAACAATCATAAAGTTTTCCAATTATTCATTTTACGAATTTCAATGGAAATACCCAACAAAGAATTTGCAGAGTTTGTGAATAACTATGCGTGTATTAAACTCTGTCTTTTTTAGGAATTTTATAAGCCGGGAGAATGAATTGGTTGGAAAACTGCATGATTTTTAACAGTGTTTAACACGGAAAAGGAGGTGCGCAATCTGGGAACTTGTACTTGGTATATGGTTGTTGGGTGCGGTCGTAGTGGACCTTAGCACATATAAAATTTCAAATCGATTATGTTTTTGGATGGCAGGAAATGGTCTGCTGGCACAGTGGTATGCGCATGGAGTGGAAGGGCTTGTGGAAAGCGGACGGGGAATGCTGGTTGGAGTTGTGGTTTTATTTGGATTATTTGCGATCCGCGTCCTGGGTGCCGGTGATGTAAAACTGGTTGGTGCGGTTGGTACATTTGTCGGAAACCGGATCTGGGAGGCATTGCTTTGTATCTGCTTTATGACGGGTGTGATTGCGGTATGCCGCATGATATATATCACGTGGCTATGCAGGGATAAATCTTTTACGGAAATCGAAAAGATCCGAGTGTGGGGCAGGCAGCTGCATATGTCGGTTCCTGTTTTTCTGGGAGTTATGTTGAGTGTGATGGGAGGTGTGAGAATTGGCATATAAAGTATGTCTGCTGGATTCAGATCCGGCATATCAAAGAGCGTTGATGGAGTATCTGAATCTGCGGGCGACAATTCCGATCCAGTTGTATGTATTCTCGAATCCTGTGGTATATCAGGCGTTTCGGGAACGGGAAAGACCGGCGCTGCTTCTTGTCGGAGACTCTTATGAGGATTGCCTGGATGCAGAAGCGTGTCCGGTGCTGGTCCTTACAACAAAACGGGAGAATATCGGCAGAGACCGGTATCTTTTTCGATATCAAAGTGCAGAACAAGTGACAGAGGCGATGCTGAAGATACTGGATGTGGACAGGGAATGCGGCATAGAAGATGGCGTATTTCTGGCAGTGTATTCTCCGCTTGGCAGATGTGGGAAAACAACATTTGCAAGGGATTTGTGCAGGCGATATCCGAATAGCCTGTATGTAAACTGGGAGGGAATCCCCGCACAGATGGAGGAAGGCGGGATTGGAAGCTGGGTGCTTTACTGTATGAAGAGTCGAAATGAGGAGTGTTTTTCGTATTTGCAGGAGCAGGGGTGCCATAAGCTGCCACCACCGGAAAGTTTTCAGGATATCCGGCAGATGGAAGCACAGGACATTCAATGGATGCAGCAGGAGATAAAAAAACGGCGGTTGTATGAACGTGTCGTGTTTGATATAGGAGGGCTGGTATTGGCAGGGTATGCAGTGTTAAAGGCATTTGACAAGGTGTTTGTTCCGGTTTTGAAGGATACAGTTTCAGAGAAGAAGGTAAAGGTATTTGAACAGATGCTGCAGCAGGAACAGGTGGTGCTTCCCGGTCTGCAATATATCAGCCGGGAAGAAATGAATGCAGAAGCATTGACAGGAATGTAAGAGAGGTAAAGGAAATGGAACTGCAGTCTTTGCGGGAACGTCTGAAGATGCGCATAACATCAGAATTGGATCTGGCACAGGAAATGGCGGATGAAGACATAGCCAGAATGATTGACCGGTGTATTGCAGAGGAAACAAAGGGGCAATATGTACCGCTCAAAGAAAAGGTTGGACTGCGGGTTGAGTTGTTCAACAGCTTACGCAGGCTGGATGTTCTGACAGAGCTTTTAGAAGACGAAAGTGTAACGGAGATCATGGTCAACAGTGTGTCGGATATTTTTGTGGAACGTGGTGGGACATTGACACGGTTTGAAAAAGGATTTTCATCGGAAGAACGACTGGAAGCGGTGATCCAGCATATTGTCGGAGATTGTAACCGTCGTATCAATGCTGCAAATCCAATCGTGGATGCGCGGCTGGTGGATGGATCAAGGGTATGTGTGGTCACAAGACCGATTTCACTGGGTGGGCCGATCATCACGATCCGTCGATTCCCCAAGCAGAGAATCACTATGGAAAAACTGATTGCGATGGGAAGTCTGGATGCGGGAGTTGCGGCAGTGTTACAGATTTTGGTGCAGGCAGGCTATAACATTTTTATATCTGGTGGAACTGGTTCCGGAAAGACGACTATGCTCAATGCTTTAAGTGATTTTGTGCCAAAGGATGCGCGAATCGTAACAATCGAGGACTCGGCGGAACTTCAGATACAAGGGGTGGAAAATCTTGTGCGGATGGAGGCACGGATGGCGAATCTCGAAGGTGAAAACGAAATCACGATACGGGATCTGATTAAGGCGAGTTTAAGACTCCGGCCGGATCGAATTATCGTGGGGGAGGTACGTGATGCTGCGGCGATAGACATGCTTCAGGCGATGAACTCGGGGCATGACGGCTCTCTTTCTACAGGACATGCAAATTCTGCGGAGGATATGCTGACGCGATTAGAAACGATGGTGCTGCTGGATATGGAAATCCCGCTCTTGGCGGTACGCAGGCAGATTGCTTCGGCGGTTGATATTGTAATCCATGTGAGCCGGCTGCGGGATAAAAGCAGAAAAGTAATACAGATATGTGAGGTAAACGGTATGGAACAAGGTGAAATCAAGTTAAATTCGTTATTTGAATTTAGGGAATCCGGTATAAGGAATGGGAAAGTACAGGGAATGCTTCATAAGATACATGATCTGATGTATTTGGAAAAACTGCAGAATGCCGGACTTATGGGCGTCTTCGAGGAGGCGGTTTGTGGATTATCGGAAGTATAAAACAGGCATTTCTTTTTGGCTGTTTGTATCAGGGATCAGTCTGGGAATAAGCAGTGGTGCCGGTTATTTGTTTTATGATGCATGGTGGGGAAGCTGGATGATTGTATTTCTGGCTCCGGCCACATTTAAAATGACGATGGATTTCTGCATTGAACGCAGAAAAAGTCAATTAAAAAAGGAATTTTGCGATGTTATGACATTGGTGTCAGGGAATTTGAATGCCGGGTATTCTTTGGAAAATGCATTGGTTCAGGTGCAGAAATCGAACGGAACTTCATTTTCGCTTATGAATCAGGAATTGCTGGTGTTGATCCGCGGGATTACATGCAAAAAAAGAGTGGAGACAATGCTAAAAGATCTGGCGGAAAGAAGCGGGATAGAAGAAATTATGGAGTTTGCAAATAGGCTGGAGACGGCAAAACGGTATGGAGGGAATATTCCGTATCTGATCCGGCAGCTTACTGCGAATATGCTGGATGTGGAACTGGTGGAAACAGAGATACAGACAACTATAGCGGCAAAAAGACTGGAAGGAAGAATTATGCTGATCGTTCCGTTTGGAATATTAGCTTTTATGAAAATCACAAATCCGGAATATATGTGCGTACTGTATGACACGATTGCGGGACGCGTCTTGATGACGGGGATTTTGCTGGCAGTTGGTATATGCGCATGGTGGGTTGAGAAAATTATTCGAATTGAGGTGTAAAAATGGGAGTTTGCATATTAATACAGGTTGGGCTTCTCGGCCTGGCAATTCTATCAAGAATCCATTTTAGTAAATACAAAGATGGTGATATAAAGCAGTTTCGACATATGCGGGAAACGATACAGGCGGTTCGGGTGATTCCAAGGCAGGAAGCAGAGGCAATTGTAAGAAAATGTGTAAAACAGATGGTGTGGGCTGCCATCATAATTCTTTTTGTTAGTACCTGTATTGCTGAGGGAATGATATGGAACGAACGCCGATCCGTTTTTGAAGCAGGAATTGTAAAGAGGGAATCGTATGACGGTGAAGTGAAAACAGAAGATATCCGGCTATCGGTCGATGACAAAGATTATACATATACAATAGAGGTTGCACCAAGGGAGTATACGGAGAACGAATTTTATCAGAAAGCACAGACACAGATTACGGGTCTGGAAATGAAAATCCTGGGAGATAATCCGGATTTAGATCATGTGACTGGACCTTTGATTTTGCCGACAGAGGATGAGGCAGGCGTATTTACTTATACATGGAAATCAGACAATCCGGCAGTTGTCTCGCCCTATGGAAAGGTTGATTTGGAGGAAATAGAAGGAACAGTGCTTGTGCTGCTGACAGTAGAAATATCATATCGGACATATATGGTAGAACATGTATTTCCTGTATCTGTGGTGCGTGATATGCGTAGGAAAGATGCGGTAGAACAGGCGGAAGAGGAGCTTCAGCGGATAGAAAAAGAAACCAGAACAGACGAGAACTTACGATTGCCGGAACAGTTTGCAGGAGTGGATATTTCGTTGCAGAGGCAAGAACGGAAATGGGCGATGACATGGGTCTTTTTTGGAATTTTGCTGGTAGGAATGCTGCCGGTATGGATGCATGAAAAATACAGAAAGGAACGAAAAAAAAGAAACAGTGTGCTGATCGGAAAATATGCGTCCTTTGTGAACAGCCTGTGGTTGTTGCTTGGTTCAGGAATGACAGTACAGATGGGAATTCGACACATTATATCAGAGATGAAAGAAGATAATTTGTTAAAAAGAGAGTTGGAATATGCTGTGCATCAGTTGGATACCGGAGGTGAGGAAAGTTTCGTGTATGAGCAGCTCGGAAGACGGTTGGAATTGCCGGAATATTCCCGGTTGCTGCAACAGATCAGCCAGCATATTCGCATGGGAACAAAAGACCTTAGAAATCTGATGGAACAGCAATTGCAGCAGGCACTTCAAAAACGAAGAGAGCTTGCAAAGAAAAAAGGAGAGGAGGCATCAACGAAGCTGTTGTTCCCAATGATTGTACTGTTAGTTCTTGTCATACTCATTATTATTTATCCGGCATTTGCGGGATTATAGGAAACAGAGTGGAAAGGATGTGAGACACATGGATATATGGAACCGTTTTTGGACAGAGGAAGACGGAATGGGAGTAGTTGAAGTGCTACTTATAGTGGTTGTGCTCGTGGGACTCGCGCTGATTTTTAAAGAACAGATTACCACGTTGGTGCAATCCATCTGGACATCCATTAACAAGGATGCAAAGAAAGTATATTCGTAGAAAAAGAAAAATGGAGGAGAATATGAATAACAGAGGAAGAATCGTTGTTTTTATCAGCATGATAACAGCCGCTATGCTTGTATTGATCACGCTTGTGATACAGGTTGTTGTGTTATCGGCAGCGAAATCCAAAACGGTCATTGCGAGCCGTCTTTCCATGTCGGATATAAAAGCCTGCTATAACAGCTATATATTTGAACATTATCATATTCTCCTTTTTGATAAAACAGCAGGTGGAAGAGGGGAGGCGTATTTGGAGGAGCAATTACAACAGGAATTTGTGGATAAGCTTGGCAGTGGATATGCGGATACACAGGTTGCAATCACGGATATGGAGATGCTTACAGATAATAACTGTGCGGCTTTCAAAGAGCAGATAAAGGATTATATGGTGTATGCGGCGGCGGAACAGGGAATTGAGTTGTGCGTGGATAAAATTAGAGAAAAAACAGGTGGACAGGATGGAACATTGCCGGAAGAACTAAAAGAAGATATGAAAGATGCAGAAGATGGAGCGCAGAAACCGGAAGATGTTGTGGACGACATCACTGAAAAGGAAACAGATGTTGAGCCGGATGTGCCTGAACGGGAAGACATGGAATCAGATGAGCTGCAATCGTGGAAACAATCGGAAGATCCAAGAGATTATACTAAAAAGTTGTCAAACAGTATGATTTTGAATCTGGTTTTGCCGGAGGATAAAACAGTGTCGATGACGACAGTTGAACTGGAAGATGCTCCGAGCCGTATGTTAAACCGGGTGTTTACATATTATGAGGAGATTGATCGTGATTTTGACAACATGCAGCGGATGTCAGATGGACTGGAGGCACTTGGATCCTGGCAGGATTCGCTGGTTAATACAGGTGCAGAGCTTGTATATGCCGGTCAGGTGTTTAACTCATATCAGGAGGAAAAAAATGAGACGGCAGTGCTTACATATGAGCAGGAATATCTGATTGCAGGAAAACCATCCGATTATGAGAATTTAAGATCAGTGGTAAATCGTATGATTGGAATTCGATTTCCTGTTAATTATATCAGCCTTTGTAAACAACCGGATAAAATGGAAAAACTGAAGGAACTTGCAACGGCAATCGCATGGGCAGCACCGTATCTGATACCGACGTTGAAATATTTTCTTGCGGGCTGTTGGGCATATATTGAATCAATTGCAGATGTACGTGTGCTTTTTGACGGTAAAAAAGCACCGTTTTCAAAAAATGCGGATACATGGATCACAGATATAGAACATATAGGAGAAAGCCTGTCAAAAAAGACAGAGGATGATGAAGATGGACTGGATTATCAGGCGTATCTTACAATTTTGCAGGCGCTGGATGCAGAGGGTGTCACTGCACGGATGTTAGATCTGATCCAGATAAATACCAGACAGTCTGAGCAGGAATTTGAAATAAAAAATGCTGCGGTGGGATTTTCGGCTGATTTTGAAAGCAGCTTTAATGGACAGACATTCCGCTATCATCAAAGTACAGCATATTAATTTGTGATAGAAACCTTTGCGTATTGGTTTCCGGGGATTCCTCAGGAAAAAAAGAAATTAAAAATCCTCTCCGGGTGCTGGCCAAAGCGAACAATTTCATTCGTGTAACCTGGGGAATCCCCGGAAAACAATATGGAAAGGAGATTTCTATGCAACAAAAGACAGATCAAGGAAGTGCATCTCTGGAAGCGGCATTTGTTGTACCAATATTTCTTCTGGCGATGGTGACATTGTTTTTAATCGTTCAAAGTGTGCTTGTGGAAGCACAGATTTATGAGGCGGCAGCAGAGACAGCAGAATATATGTCGGAGCTTGCTTATATGGATGGTGGTAATGAAGCGATTGCGTATCTGCGGTTTCCGAAGTATGTAGATGATACAGACCGTGTAAATCAATATGTAAAACAGGGTGTGCATGGAATTACATTTTGGGGTAGCACAATGAATACAGACAGCTGCTATGTCCGATTGCGGGTTGATTACGATATGAAGTATATGGGAGCACGTTCTTTTGAGATAAAAAAACGTGCGTACACGGGTGCGGACTGGCAAAAGAAGGGTGCAGAAGAGAATACGGCAGAGAAATATGTCTATGTGACGGACAATCAGGAAGTATATCATCTGACGCGCCAATGTTCCTATTTATCATTGCAGATACAACCATGTTCTCTGGAGATGGCAAAAAACGGTGGTTATGATGCGTGTGCATTTTGCGGAACGGAAAAGACGGGAACAAATGTGTATATAACAAGTGAAGGTGAACGGTATCACAGTAGTATAAAGTGCAGTGGGTTAAAAAGAACCATATACCGGAAAAAGAAAAGTGAGGTGCAGGGACTTGGTCCGTGTTCCCGATGTGGGGGAACAGAGTAGGTAAAGTGGAATATGGAGGCTTGGAAATGGATAACAAGGGAAGCTCGGTTGTGGAATTAAGTATAATTATGCCGGTCATAATCAGTATATTGATTATGGTGATTTTTCTGTTCGTGGATACGATAAGGGACGGGCTGGTACAACAGGATGGATATAGCGTAATCTATACATATCAGGAAAAAGGAGGGTGGAAGGAAAATTCAGTGCAGATGCGAAAAAATGAAGAATCTGAGGCAACGCATGCGGTAATCTCAGATGGTTTGTGTCGGTTTGAAAAAGAAGGACATGTATTTGTGACAGAAGTGGGTGTGTGCAGCAACAGACTTAGAAGGTGGCAGGTGTATGGAAATATTGTTTGGGAATAAGGGAATTTATCATTATATAGATGCAAAGGTCGGAACGATGCAGGAACTGGAAGAAAAAGGGTATCTGTATCGTGTGAGAATGCTTGTCGAGAACGAGCTGCCATATATTTTACCATCATCTTTTATATGCAGTGACGGAGTGGTATGGATGTCACATAATACGAAGAGCTGTTATGGATTGCAGTCGATGCTGCAGCAAAAAAAGATGACAGGAGACTGGCTCAGACAGATTCTGGTGCAGATTGTAAAGCAGGCAGAGATGCTGGAAAAGTATCTGTTGGATGCGTCAGATCTGGTAGTATGTGTGGAGTATTTGTTTTTCCATACAGAAAAAGAAGAAATACGCCTGTTGTGTGTGCCAGGATATCAGAAACCTTTGAAAGAACAGATTGCGGCATTTCTGGAATATCTGATGCCACGGTTTGATCATGGCGACCGGGCGGGAGAACGATTTCTGTATGAGTGTCATCAGGTGCTTGCAGATGAGTGGAATGATATAAGTGCTTTTTTCACATTGTTGGAATCGGATAAAAATGCAGATGAAGAAGTATATACCTATACATGCCAAGATGCTGGGAGTGCAGCGTTACCTTTGCGTGAAGCAGAAAAATCGGTCGATACTGTTTTCTCTAAGCGCTTTTTTCTGTATGCGCTAGCTGGTGGTGCAGCACTCGCCCTGATTATTAAATATTTGTTCTTTGATGGGACGACAGGAACCGCAATATTTGGAATTGTGTGGCTGTCTGCTCTGATCGTGCTTGCGATTATGACCGCGCGGGAAAAAGATGAGAGAGATGAATCGGATGTGGCAATGCAGGAATATAAAATGCATGAAAGGGAAAATGCCGTTGGGTTTTTGGCGGAAACAGATGAGAGGACGGATTGCGGGGCCACATATCTGCCGGCTTTGCAACAGACAGAGAAAAAGAAAGAAGGCATGAAGCTGGTACCGCTGTCGAATGGTGCGCTGGAAGCATTTCGTATTCCGGCGGATATAGAGTCGCTCACCATAGGAAGGGATAAGACTTCGGATTACCGTGTCACGACAACACAGATCAGCCGTGTGCATGCGCGGCTTTTTAACAGGTCGGATGGTCTGTATATTGAGGATGCGAACTCAACAAATGGAACATTTATCAATACAAAACGTATTCCGCCAATGAATCAGCAGAAGTTAGAAAAAGGCGATGTGGTGGGGCTTGCAAATGAAGAGTTTTTTATCGCGTGAGAAAAAACTAGGTAAAATAAGACGAATGTGATATACTATGTTCACTAAGGAAACTTGAAAATCAAGGATGTACTTTCTCGTGGTGAACGCAGTAGAAAAACGAAATCAGGGAAAGGACTTGTCGGAGGTGACAGGCATGGTAGAAGAAATGACAAATAAGCAATTACAGTTTATAACATGGTTGATAACAACTGCCACAGACAAATGTCAGACGATAGATGAAGTCAGAGAGCTTAATCGGGAGATACGGAAACATTCAGATGGACTGATTGATGATATCGTATCTGGCAGCAGCACGAATGAAAAACCAGAGGCGTAAAATCAATAATTTTTAAAACATAAGATCCACATCGTTTTCACGGTTGAGAACGGTGTGGATTTTTCTATATGCTTTTTTCTATGCAATTATTGTATTTACCCCCTGTTTTTGGTATAGTAAGAGTGTGCGTTTTTGTAGCATGCAATACAAATTGGCAGTGGATGTATGAGGTGTTACGGTGAAGATAAATGTATATTACGGAGGCCGGGGGCTGCTGGAGGATCCAACACTCTTTGTAGTGGAGAAGATCATTCAGGTGCTTCAGGAGCTTCGGGTAGAAGTAACAAGATATAATATGTACGAGGACAAATCAGGAATTGCAACGCTCCCCAACACATTAAAGGATTGTGATGGAGTTATTCTTGCAGCGAGTCTGGAGTGGTTCGGAATTGGCGGATATATGCAGCAGTTTCTGGATATGTGCTGGCTGTATGGAGACAAGGAGAAGATTGCATCACTTTATATGATGCCAGTTGTCGTCGCGACTGCCTATGGCGAGCAGGATGCGGAACTGTCTTTGCGGAAAGCATGGGATGTACTGGGTGGTATTTCGGAGCCCGGCATTGCGACTTATGTGGATTCCACAGATGTGCTGGAACAGGAAAGCCGGTATCTGAATCTGATCGAGAAAAAATCTGAAGACTTCTATCGCCTGATTAATAAAAAAGCGATGAAACTGCCGACGAGTAACACTGCTGTAAAAAACACGTTGATTAAGCAGAATAATATCAATCTGACTCCACAGGAGAGTGAACAGCTTTCTAAGTTTGTGGCAGATGATGGATATGTGAAGAAGCAAAAAGAGGATATCGAAGAACTCGCAGCGATGTTCAAGCAGATGCTTGGAGATGAGGAGGAAAGTCCGGAACCGCCAAGTATTTATGAAGATGATATCGTAGAAGGATTTTATAAGAATTTCCATCCGGAAGCTGGATTTACAGCAAGTTATGTAATTATAATTCCGGATATGGGAAAGAATTTAGTGATACATGTAGGGAAAGTCTTGCAGTGCGGATATGGCGCCGATACGGAAGCCGATGTCAAGTTGAAAGCGTCAAGTACGATGCTACGCAATATTCTGACTGGAAAGAACAGCTTCCAAAAAGGCTTTATGTCAGGAGAGATTACCGCGAAAGGTAATTTTAAGACACTTCGGATGCTGGATCAGATTTTCCATATATAAGGTTGGAGGCAGTTTATGTCATACATGGCATTATACCGGAAGTGGAGACCGGACGCATTTGAGGAGATCAAAGGGCAGGAACATATTGTAACGACGATCCGAAATCAGATTGTTCATGACCGTGTCGGACATGCATATCTGTTCTGCGGAACCAGAGGTACCGGAAAGACTACAACCGCAAAACTTATGGCGAAAGCAGTTAATTGCGAGCATCCGGTAAATGGAAGTCCGTGTAATGAGTGCGCGAGCTGCAAAGCGATTGCAGCGGGGGCATCCATGAATGTGATTGAGGTTGATGCGGCAAGTAATAATGGTGTTGATAACATCCGTCAGATTACGGATTCGGTGAATTATTCTCCGTCAAGCGGAAAATATCTGGTCTATATCATTGATGAGGTGCATATGCTTCGGGACGCTGCATATAATGCACTTCTGAAGACATTGGAGGAACCGCCATCATATGTAATATTTATATTGGCAACGACAGAATCTCACAAGATTCCTGCAACAATCATGTCCCGATGCCAGCGCTATGATTTCCATAGAATTTCGCTGGAAGTAATCGCGGATCGCTTACAGGAGCTGTTGAGCCGGGAGAATATTCCTGCAACAAGAGAAGCGGTCGAATATGTGGCACGTGCCGCAGATGGCTCCATGCGAGACGGATTAAGTATTCTGGAGCAATGTATCTCCTATCATATGGGAGAAGAACTGACGCTCGATAAAGTGCTTGATGCGATTGGTGCCGTGGATGTTGAAGTCTATATACAATTATTCGAGAACCTGAAAAAACGCGATGTAGTCGGAGCGTTAAAGATCATTGATGAGGCAATCTGGCAGGGGAAGGATCTGTTACAGCTTGTAAATGAATTTACAGGATTTATACGAAATATCCTGGTTTTATCAATTGATACTTCCATGACGATGGAAGTCAATCAGGAGACAAAAGACCGGATGATTGCGCTTGCGCAGGATGCAAATGAAGATGCGTTGATGCATGCGATCTATGTACTTCAGGATGCGTCAGCAAAAATCACGTACACATCATCGAAACGTGTCATGTTAGAGCTGGCAATTATCAAGCTCTGCAAACCGGAAATGCGGTACGATGTGGAAGGCATGAACCAGAGGATTGAACTTCTGGAAAAACAGCTTGCCGAAACAAAGGAATTGTTAAAAGAACAGCAGGCACATCCGGTTGTTATGACGGTTACACAGCCCGCAGATGGGGTGGTTGTACAGCAGCCGGCTGTTCCGGTGGGTGATTCTTCGGAACATATTAAACAAAATCTGCGGGATAAATACCCACAGGCTGAATACGAGGATCTGCTCCTGATTGCGAAGGCATGGAAGACGATAGGGAAACGCGGTCCGAGACTGGTGCAGCATTATTACAGACAGGCGTCGCTTGTTGCCGGAAGGGAATCCGGTACGTTGGAACTTGTGGTAGCAGATACGCCGGACAACGATCTGGCAATATCATATTTCGCAAATCAGGATAAGCTTGATGAACTTGGTGAGCAGCTTACGGATATGGCACAGTGTAAGGTGCGTGTGACATTCCGGAAGATCGAAGGCAGAGAAGAAGCACATGAACTGCAGAAAGACTGGGATCTGAGCAGAATCGTGTTTGATGATATAGAAATGCATGAATAAGGAGGATATTGAACATGGCAAAAAGAGGTGGATACGGTGGAATGGGTATGATGCCCGGAAATATGAACAATCTGATGAAACAGGCACAGAAGATGCAGAAGCAGATGGAAGAAACCACCAAAGCGCTTGAAGAGAAGGAATATGAGGCAACTGCCGGAGGTGGAGTTGTCAAGGTGAAAATCAACGGTAAGAAGGAAGTTACCGAAGTACATCTGGATGAAGAAGTTGTCGATAAGGATGATATTGAAATGCTGGAAGATCTGATTATGGCAGCGATGAATGAAGCAATCCGCATGCAGGATGAGGATCAGAAGAATTCCATGGGTAAGATTACCGGCGGACTTGGTGGAGGATTACCGTTCTAATGGATATTTATGGAGAGAAAGTAAACCGGCTGATTGGTGAATTGGGAAGACTTCCGGGAATCGGCGGAAAGACTGCACAGCGGCTGGCGTTCCATATTATCAATATGCCGGAAGAACAGGTGGAGAGCCTGTCGGCAGCAATTACAGATGCCAAAAAGCATATCCGGTATTGCAAATCCTGTTATACGATTACAGATCAGGAGTTATGTCCGGTGTGTGCATCCCCGAAACGGAATCACAAACTGATTATGGTAGTGGAAACTCCGAGAGATCTTGCAGCGTATGAACGCGTTGGGCAGTATCAGGGAGTGTATCATGTATTGAATGGTGTAATTAATCCGGCAATGGGAATTGGAACCGGCGATATCCGGTTGAAAGAGCTGATTCTTCGGTTGGAACAGGAAGATGTGGAAGAGTTAATTATTGCAACAAATTCCAGTGTGGAAGGTGAGGCAACCGCGATGTATATATCAAAGCTGGTTAAACCGTCTGGGATTAAAGTGACTCGGATTGCAAGTGGCGTTCCTGTCGGTGGTGATCTGGAGTGTATCGACGAAGTGACGCTGCTTCGGGCGCTGGAAGGAAGAACTGTATTGTAATTGGATATATCTGAGATAGCATGCGGATAAATCCTGGAGTCTGCCATGGATTGTATGGTGGTGGAAATACATATTAAGGAGGTTGTGGTATGAAGAGAATTGGTATGTTGACAAGTGGCGGAGATTGTCAGGCGCTGAATGCAACAATGCGAGGCGTGGCGAAGGGACTTTATAACACATTTGATGATGTGGAAGTATATGGTTTCTTAGAAGGTTACAAAGGACTGATATATGGCAATTATGTGAAGATGAAGCCGTCAGATTTCTCAGGGATTCTGACAAAGGGCGGTACAATTCTTGGCAGCTCCCGTCAGCCGTTCAAGCTGATTGATGAGCCAACACCGGAAGGCTTGAATAAAGTAGAAGAAATGAAGAAAAATTACAACAAGCTCAAGCTTGACGCGCTGGTTGTTCTCGGTGGAAATGGTTCTCAGAAAACTGCAAACCGCCTGTCACAGGAAGGCTTGAATGTTATAGGACTGCCAAAGACGATTGACAATGATATTTGGGGTACAGATATGACATTTGGATTCCAGAGTGCTGTGGATGTAGCTACACAGGCAATCGATTGTATTCATACAACTGCCTGCTCACATAACCGTGTATTTATCGTAGAGGTTATGGGACATAAGGTAGGCTGGATTACGCTGCATGCTGGTATCGCATCCGGTGCAGACATCATCCTGATTCCGGAGATTCCATATGATATTGCGAAGGTATGCGAAGCGCTTGACAGAAGAACCAAGCAGGGAAAAGGATTTTCTATCCTTGCAGTCGCAGAAGGTGCGATCTCCAAGGAAGTTGCAGCACTTCCAAAGAAGGAGCGCAAGGCGGCAGTCGCAGCAGCAGCGGAGAAATATCCATCTGTTGCATATGAAGTGGCAGATAAGATTAAGGAATATTCTGGTATGGATATCCGTGTGACAGTTCCCGGACATACACAGCGAGGCGGAAGCCCGGATTCTTATGACCGTGTAATCTCCAGTCTGTTCGGTGCGGAAGCGGTAGAACTGATTAAGAATAAGGATTTTGGCAAGCTTGTTGTTATGCGTAACAATGAAGTGACAGCAATTCCGATGGAAGAGTCTGCCGGAAAGTTGAAATATGTATCAAAAGATGACAGTATTGTAAAATACGCAAAAAGACTTGGCATTTCTTTCGGTGACGAATAAATGGCATGAATCATAGCTTGATGTAAGCAGCACATATCTCGGGCCTTGTGCATAGAATAAGAAAAACAGATAGACAATCAGCCGCAAACTGATTGTCTATTTATGTAATTCTATGTGAGAGGCTTCCATGAAAGAAATTGATGAAATCTATGTACACAGACTGCGGTCTCCGGAGCTTATGGTTGTGGATGAACAAGAGCTGGAAGAAGACCGTGCATATTTGCGAGCCATGTATCCGATGCGCGCGAAGATGATTCTGGTTATGGTGGAAGATGCCTGTGACCGGCTGGAATATGAAGGCAGTCCGATGTTTGCGGTGTATCCTGATAAAGTATCCATGTTTGCAATCGCGAAGAAAATCTATGACAAGGTCAGCTACAAGGGGGCAGATGAGACTCTGCTGCATATGATAGAGATTATGGTCTGTCACGAATTCTATATTCGTCGATGCAGATATCGGAAAAGGAGAAAATATTTCTAAAATGAAACGGTTTTTATTGAGAGTGCTTGTGTTCATTGCGGTAGCAGTGGGCACAGCTTTTCTTGTCAATAAATTGAATAATGCGGGGTTAGACCGTGTATCAAAGGAGTTGGACGAGCCGACGCTTCCGTATGTGTATCTGGAATTCGACGGAAAAGTGATTAATCGAACCTGTGGATATACGCAGACGATGTCAACGAGTCTGATGCGGGAAGGAATCGTACCATTAAACAGCAGCCATGGAGTGACCGCGCTGGTTGATAATGAGGGAAAATACGGTGAGACATTCACATATGAATTACGAAGTATCGCCGGTGATTCTCTGGTAGAACGTGGTGACGCGACAGCCGGAAACATAGTGGATGGACGTAAACGGTATGATGTGAATTTCCGTATGGACATGCAGCCGAACCGGGAGTATGTGTTTGTGTTTATTATCACTGCGAAAGACGGTACGGAAGTTCGCTATTATAACCGAGTCGTGAATTTGTCAGAGCAGCATGCAAGGGAAATTATAGATTTTGCTACGGATTTTCATAACACGACATTTGTAAAAAAAGTAAATGAAGCAGAGGGAAATATTGTATTTGATCATCTGAAAACAGACAAGGCAGGAACGACATCCAGCCTGGCACATGTGGATCTGAATGCGACATACGAACAGATTACATGGGGCGGGCTCAATCCGGTTGTCATAACAGGTGTTATCCCGACAATCACCGAGGTCGACAAAGAATATGCGGTGATTCACATGTCTTATGTGGCAGAGTCTGTGAATGATGCGAAGACTCATTATTATCAGGTGGATGAATATTATAATGCCACATATGACCGCAGTGCAGAGACGGTGGATCTGCTCGCCTTTGACAGGTATCAGGAGAGTTTCTTTGATAGTGGATATATCAGCAAAGACCGAAACAGCATCAGTATGGGTGTGACAAACGAGGAAGCAGAATACGTGACTTCTGCAGACTATAATATACTGGCATTTGTGCGTCTGGGGCAGTTGTGGATGTATAATTATAGTACGAATGAACTTACGAATATATTCAGTTACCCACAGGATAGCTTCTCGGATGCGAGAACATTGAATACAAATCTGGATATCAATATTGCAGATATGGATGAAGATGGAAATATCTATTTTGTTGTGTATGGGTATATGAATCGAGGCGAGCATGAAGGCAAAAACGGAATGTCACTTTATTATTATTCGACGGAGTCTATGACAACAAAGGAACTGTTCTTTGTGGAGTGTGATGAGAGCTATGACATTATGAAGAAGGAAACCGGGCGTTTTACGTATTACAATGCACAGGCAGATGAATTCTATTATCTGCTGGATGAGACATTGTATAAGGTTTCACTTGCGGATATGACGCAGACGGCACTTGTAACAGATATTCCATCCGCAAAATATCTGGTGTCTGCGAATCGTAAGCTGATTGCATACCCAAATGCGGCGGCGGAAGATCAGGTTACAGTGATTACGATTCAGAACTTTGAGACGGGAGAGTCCTACGAGAAGACCTGTGCAAACGGAGATTTACTGCTGGCATTAGGCTTCGTGGAAAATGATTTGATTTATGGAATCGCGCATGAGGCAGATGTGATCACAACATCCGATGGACAGGCAATTTTACCGCTGTATGAATTGTTTATCATGAGTGACCATGGGGAACAGAAGAAGGATTATACGAAGGATGGCGTTTATATCATGAATGCATCTGTAGGGCAAGATACGATTTATTTGACGCGTGCAAGAAAGCAGAACCAGTTCTTTGAGGAAATCGATCAGGATTACATCTCCTACAAAAAAGAACAAAATAACAAGATGATTACAACGACAACAACGTATGACAGTTATGCATGGGATATTCTGGATGTTGTGTTTCCATCGAATATCTATCTCCCGGATTCAGCAAGCTACCGAAAGACAAAATACAGCCAGTCGGAGTTTTTCAAGGAGATGCAGGTTACAACCAAGACACGTGCCGGAACTTATTATGTCTTTGATAATGCCGGATATAAGGGTGAATATGAGACGGCGGGAAGCGCAATCACACGTGTAGTAGAAGATGAAGCCGGGCTTGTGGTGGACAGCAATGGAAATACGATTTATCGCTGCTTGGCGGCGGATAGTTATAATACCGTTGCGGATGCCATCAAGGAGACGCCGAATCCGGATGTGAGTCAGTCGTTGCTTACATGTGCGTATATGTGTGCGGACTATGCAGGAGGTACGCTGGAGGTATCGGATGCAATCGCGAGTGGAACGTTCGAGAAGGTGTTCGAGGATTATACGAACGGTGTCGGCATCAATATCTCCGGAATCAGTTTATCCACAGCGTTATATTTCCTTGACCGGGATATTCCGTTTGCTGCACGTATCGATGACGGGCGTTACGTGCTTGTAATCAGCTACAATTCTACGCATATCCGGTACTATGATCCGGTGCTTGGGGAAGAAGTGAAGGTGACACGGAAAGTGTTTGAGAACTCGCTGAGTTTACAGAGTAATACAATGTATACGTTTAGTGTACAGTAAAAAATAGAAAGGGCGCTGGATACCCAGCGCCTTTTGTGATACAGAAAATTATCGAAATATATCTATTCTTATACTTCTACATCCCAGAAACCATCTAAGGTTGCAAAGTAATCTTCCGGTGTCTCGGCACGGCGGATCTGCTTTACGCTGCCGTCCTCACACAGCAGAAGCTCTGCGGATTTGAGCTTGCCGTTGTAGTTGTAACCCATTGCGAAACCGTGTGCGCCGGTATCGTGGATAACAAGATAATCGCCCATGTCAATCTTCGGAAGCGTACGGTCAATCGCGAACTTATCGTTGTTCTCACATAGGGAACCGGTCACATCATAGGTGTGGTCGCAAGGTGTATTTTCCTTGCCAAGGACTGTGATGTGGTGGTAAGCACCATACATAGCCGGACGCATCAGGTTGACTGCACAGGCATCCACGCCGATGTACTCCTTGTAGATGTGCTTCTCGTGGATTGCCTTTGTAACAAGGTGTCCGTAAGGGGCAAGCATGAAACGGCCAAGCTCTGTGAACAGGCTGATATCGCCAAGTCCTGCAGGGACAAGCACCTCATCGAATACCTTGTGTACGCCTTCGCCGATTTTTAAGATATCATTTCCTTCCTTATCCGGTGTATAAGGGATACCGACACCGCCGGACAGGTTGATGTAGGAAAGCTCGATGCCGGTCTTTTCCTTCAGCTCAACAGCGACCTCGAACAGAATCTTTGCAAGGGTTGGATAGTAGTCGTTCGTGACCGTGTTACTTGCAAGGAACGAATGCAAACCGAACTTCTTCGCACCTGCGTCACGCAGCTCGGTATATGCTTTGAACAACTGTTCCTTCGTCATGCCGTATTTGGCATCGCCGGGGTTGTCCATGATCGTTGTGGAGATAGAGAAGGTTCCGCCCGGATTGTAACGGCAGAATACTGTCTCCGGAACACCACAGGTATCCTTCAGGAACTGTACATGTGTGTAATCGTCTAAGTTGATGTTCGCACCGAGTTTTTTAGCCAGAACAAACTCTTCGGCAGGTGTGTCGTTCGATGAGAACATGATGTCAGAACCTGTGATACCAAGTCTTTCTGACATCAGAAGTTCTGTATAAGAAGAACAGTCGGTACCGCAGCCCTCTTCTGCTAGAATCTTCAGGATGGTTGGGTTTGGAGTTGCCTTGACTGCGAAATATTCTTTATAACCTTTGTTCCATGCAAATGCCTGCTTTAATTTTCTTGCATTTTCACGGATGCCCTTCTCGTCGTAGATATGGAACGGAGTCGGGTATGTCTTTACGATCTCTTCGATCTGTGCTTTCGTTACAAATGGTGTCTTCATGATATTCCTCCTGTATGTAGTAGGTTTTTCTATGTATAAGTCCTTTTATTCACACTCTCTATAATCTAGAAGTAAAACTGCGTTTTGTCAAGTAAAATGGCGTAAAAAACTTGATATCTAATTGAAAATAAATATCGAAGATGGTATCATAAATTATTATGTGCAGTTATCACGTAGATGATGAGAACATGCAAATGGCTGTTTCTTCCGGAAACAGCTGCAGACAAATATGAGATAATAGGAGTGTTAATTAGATGGCAGATAGTGGTGAATCAGGAGTAAATTACGACAATATATTTATAAAGCTGTTAAGCAGAATGGCGGATGCAATGCTTCTTTCAATCTTCTTCGTGCTTTCCTGCATCCCGGTTGTGACGATTGGAGCGGCGTTTACAGCGCTTTATTATACAGCGATGAAAGGAATTACCGGGGATGATGGATATGTCTGGAAATTCTACACAAGAAGTTTCAAACAGAACTTCAAACAGGCAACCGGTATGTGGATGCTGTTTTTAGTTGTATTTTTTATACTGGGCGTTGATATCTGGTTCTGGCTGACACAGTGGAAGAACACCGGAAACAGTATGGCGAAACCTTTTCTGTTTGTGAGTGTGGTGTTAATGACATTGGCGGTTATGACGTTTATGTATACATTTGCTTTGCAGGCAAAGTTCGATAATAAGGTGAAGACGCAGCTGCGCAACGGATTTCTGATGAGTATCAAGAATTTCCCGATGACGCTCCTGATGATGCTCACATATCTGGTGATTGCATGGTGCTTTTATTATGATACGGTTATCTCGTTGATCGTGTATGTTATTATTGGATTCGGGTTAGTTGGATATTTGTGGGGCTATATCATGCTCCGGTGCTTTAAACCATATCTTCCGGAAGAAGATCTGCATGCATATGATGATAGTGTGTTGATTCATGATGAAGAGGAAGATACTGACGTATCGGGGGATGAAGATTCCGATGATTCAGAAGATGAAGAGTAAATAACAGGAGAGGGCAAAGAAGGATATCCGGAGATGAAAGCGAATATATCAATGAGGCGAAACTATATCAGTATTATATTGCTTGCTGTCTTTTTCTTTGTGTTTTTAGGCACGGAATATCTCTTTGATAACTGTATGATGCATGTGACAGATATGGATGGTATTGTGCGGGCGCAGAATTATGTGCTTGGTGTGTGTGCCGTCGGATTTTTTCTGTACCGGTCAGCTGCGGAGCTTTTGCTGCACGGAGAATATGGCTCTCTGCTATTTCATCATTGCTTTTATTTGGAATTGATATCATCTGTGTGATAGGCGTGCTGCATCATGCGGGATATATGCTGACAATATACGCCGGGTGTATCCTGTTTTTGAATCTCGGTATATTAGGGGCGTGGGTGCATGCGGCGGGAACGGTTGATATTGCTCAATGACCAAGACTTTTGCTGGCAGTAAGCGGAATCGCAGCCGGATTCCTGTAAGACATGCGTATTTCGTTGACATACAATAGGAAAAAGATTATGATGTAGGCACTTGTGTTTGTGTAAGGAACGCGGTATACATAACAAGGGAACAAAATACGAGAGGGGAAGGACATGAAGACAAACCTTAAGCGGATAATAACCGCAATCTTGATGATGGCATTGCTGCTCGGACCACTGGTATCGGTGCCTGTGAAAGCAGAGGAAAATGAAGACAATACATTTGTTGTTGGATTCGATGCAGAATTTCCGCCATATGGATATAAAAACGATGACGGCGAGTACGTTGGATTCGATTTGGATCTGGCACAGGAAGTGTGCGATCGGAACGGCTGGACTTTAAAGAAACAGCCAATCGAGTGGAACTCGAAGGATATGGAATTGAATTCCGGTTCAATCAGCTGTATCTGGAACGGATTCACGATGAATGGCAGAGAGGATGATTATACATGGACAAAACCATATGTGGATAATTCACAGGTCGTTGTTGTCCGTAAGGATTCCGGTATCACACAGCTCACCGATCTGGCTGATAAGGTGGTTGCGGTACAGGCAGACAGCTCCGCACTGGCAGCATTAACCGGAGAGGATGCGAGCGAGGAAAACAAAATACTCTGTGCGTCATTCAAAGATCTGCAGCAGGTAGGTGACTATAACAGTGCATTCATGAATCTGGAATCCGGTGCGGTTGATGCAATCTGCATGGATATCGGTGTAGCAAACTACGAGATTGAATCCCGTGGGGATAAATTCATGATGCTCGAGGACCGCCTGTCTTCCGAAGAATACGGAATCGGATTTAAAAAGGGGAATACAGAGCTCCGTGATAAAGTACAGGCAACACTGCTTGACATGCTTGCCGATGGTACATTTGAGGAGATTGCAAAGAAATGGGGATTGGAGGAATCTATCTGCCTGACCGCAGACGATGAGGTGCAGGAGGAGACAACTGCAGATGACAATACATTTGTTGTCGGATTCGATGCGGAATTCCCACCATATGGATATAAGAACGATGACGGCGAGTACGTTGGATTTGATCTGGATCTGGCACAGGAAGTATGTGACCGGAACGGCTGGATCTTAAAGAAACAGCCAATCGAGTGGAACTCGAAGGATATGGAATTAAATTCCGGCTCAATCAGTTGTATCTGGAACGGGTTTACGATGAATGGAAGAGAAGATGCTTACACATGGACAACGCCGTATGTCGATAATTCACAGGTCGTTGTCGTGCGTAAGGATTCCGGTATCACACAGCTTACCGATCTGGCAGATAAGGTGGTTGCGGTACAGGCAGACAGTTCTGCACTCGCAGCCTTGACCGGTGAGGATGCAAGTGAGGAGAATCTGGCGCTTGCTAAGACGTTCAAGGATTTGCAGCAGGTGGGTGATTACAACAGCGCATTTATGAATCTGGAATCCGGTGCGGTTGATGCAATCTGCATGGATATCGGTGTTGCAAACTACGAGATCGAATCCCGTGGGGATAAATTCGTGATGCTCGAGGATCGTTTGTCTTCCGAGGAATACGGAATCGGATTTAAGCTTGGAAATACCGAGCTCCGTGATAAAGTACAGGCAACGTTGCTTGATATGCTTGCCGATGGAACATTTGAGGAAATCGCAGAAAAATGGGGACTTGAGGAATCTATCTGCCTGTCACCGGATGATCAGGTACGGGATGAAAATGCCGTTGCGGCAACTGTAACAGACAGTGCATCCACAAGTAAGAAGAATACGAACTTCTGGGATAAGTTCTGCTCAATCACGAAGCAGCTTGCAGAAGGTCTGCTCGCATCTCTTGTGATCTTCTTCCTTACCCTTCTTTTCTCCCTGCCACTCGGACTTTTAGTTGCGGCAGGCAGAATGTGTAAGATCGCGCCAATCCGCTGGCTGGTGAAGTTCTATATCTCCATCGCACGTGGTACGCCGCTGATGTTACAGCTCCTTGTAGTATTTTACGGACCGTATTATCTGTTTGGTGCGACGCTTACGACAAGCTATCGTTTCCAGGCGGTTATCATTGGATTCGCCCTGAACTATGCAGCATATTTTGCAGAGATTTATCGTTCTGGTATTCAGGCAGTACCACAGGGACAACATGAGGCTGCACAGATCTTAGGCTACAGTAAGAGTCAGACGTTCTTCAAGATCGTATTCCCACAGATGGCAAAGAATATCCTGCCTTCTGTCACAAACGAGGTTATCACACTGGTTAAGGACACCTCTCTTGCATTTGCAATCTCTTATACGGAGATGTTCACGCTGGCAAAGCAGGTGGCAGCCGCACAGACGACGATCATGCCGCTCTTTATTGCGGGTGTATTCTATTACATCTTTAACTTTGTGGTTGCATTTGTTATGGAGAAAATCGAGAAACGTATGAATTACTATCGATAGAACAGGAGGGCTACGATGAATTTACTGGAAGTAAAAAATATAAAGAAAAGCTTCGATGATCTCGAAGTGTTAAAAGATATCAGTATGTCGGTTGCAGAGAGCGAAGTAATCTCGATTCTCGGTCCGTCCGGTTCAGGAAAATCTACGTTCCTTCGCTGTATGACAATGCTGGAGAAAATCGATGGCGGAAGCATGATATATTGTGGAAAGGAGGCTGTCAATTCAGACAGTGGGGCACCGGTTTATGCGAATAAAACAGATCTGAAAGAAATCCAGAGCTATTATGGGCTGGTATTCCAGAATTTTAACCTGTTTCCACATTATTCCGTGCTCAAAAACATCGCGGATGCGCCGATTCACGTGCAGAAGCGTGATAAGGAAGAAGTCTACGCGGAGGCAAAGGAATTGCTTCGTAAGATGAATTTGGAAGATAAAGGGGATTATTACCCATACCAGTTGTCCGGCGGACAGCAGCAGAGAGTAGCAATCGCTCGTGCACTTGCTCTAAAGCCAAGAATGCTGTTTTTTGATGAACCGACATCCGCGCTCGACCCGGAGCTGACTGCGGAGATTCTGAAGGTATTGAAAGAACTGGCGGCAGAGAAGATGACTATGGTGATTGTAACGCATGAGATCGGCTTTGCCAGAAGCGTATCCGACCGCGTGATCTTCATGGATGGAGGAGTTATCGTCGAGGAAGGAAAACCTGAGGATGTGATTGATAATCCGAGGACAGACCGTGCCAAAGCGTTTTTGAAAAAGATGCAAGAAATGTAGAGATGTATAAGACCTACAGAAACAGAAATCCCCTGCAGATTGATAGAAACATATCTGCAGGGGATTTCTATTTTTGTACGCTGTGCGTCCGTTACAAGATATTTTTACATCTTCTCCGGCTCATCGTATTCGACACCCTTCGTGTCGACTGTTACTGTCTTGATACGCTGGTCTTCGAGTGGGCGATCCATGTAGTCGGTTGGAACGTCGGCAATCTTATTTACTATATCCAGACCATCCACAATCTTACCGAAAGCAGCATAACTTCCATCCAGATGCGGACTGTTCTTGTGCATAATGAAAAACTGGGAGCCGGCGGAGTTTGGCATCATGGTACGTGCCATGGAAAGTACGCCCGGCTCGTGCTTCAAATCGTTTGCAAAACCGTTCTGTGCGAACTCACCGCGGATTGAATATCCGGGACCGCCGGTACCGTTTCCGTCCGGACATCCGCCCTGAATCATGAAACCGCTGATCACACGGTGGAAGATTAAACCATCATAAAACCCTTTCTTTATCAGAGATATAAAATTCTTCACCGTATTTGGTGCAATATCCGGATAAAGTTCAAACGTCATAACATCGCCGGATTCCATCGTCATTGTAACAATTGGATTACTCAAATTTATCATCCTTTCTTGTAATTTTATCTAAAAGATGATAGTATAATACCATTATTGTAAAATTACATCAAGTATGTAATTTTTTAAAAAGTTATGTAAACTAAAATGCAAAGAAGAGGTACTGACCGTGGGAAAAACAGCAGTTAGAATAGTCAAGGGAATCATATTGGTCGTGGCAATTTTGGCACTTGCCAATCTGACCTATAAACATCTCCGAACATATTATGATGATTATATGTATGAATATAAAGGAACCGAGTCAAGAGAGGGCGTTGATGTGACGGTGGAGATCCCGGAGGGGGCATCGGTAAAGAAGATTGCCGAAATCCTGAAGGAAAACGGATTGATCAATTATCCAAGGGCATTTACGAAACGTCTGCAGGATTCGGAGTACCGGGGCAAGCTGCATGGCGGTACCTATACATTGAACACAGGTATGACAACGCTGGAGATGATGGCAGCGATGAGTCCAAGCTATGAAGAGAATGCACCGATTGATTATCTGGTCGTGCCGGAAGGCTTTACTGTAGAGATGATTGCTGCACGGTGTGAAGAACAGGGAATTTGCAGTGCAACAGAATTTTTGAATGCATGTAAATCGGTGACAAGATCGGATTTTCCGTATCTGGAAGATATTCCGGCTGGCGCAAATGTAAAGTATAAAGTTCAGGGATTTTTGTTCCCGGCTACTTATGATATCTACGAGTCTACAACTGCGGAGTCGCTGGTTGCTTGGATGCTGCAGACTTTTGAGAACTACTACACACAGGATTTACAGGATCGTGCAGCAGAGCTTGGGTATAGTGCATTCGAGGTCGTAACCCGTGCGTCTATTGTGGAACGTGAGGCAAAGGTAGATGAGGAACGGCCGATCATAGCAGGCGTTATTAACAATCGTCTGAAGGCGGATATGCCGCTGCAGATGTGTCCGACGGTTTTGTATCCACTCACAAACGGAATGTATGACAAGAGTCAGGTTTTGTATGAAGATCTGGAACTTGATTCTCCATATAATACGTATAAGAATGCCGGACTCCCGGTTGGACCGATATGTAATCCGGGTATTGCCTGCATCAATGCGGTGTTGTATCCGCAGGAACACAATTATCTGTACTATCATGTGGGAGATGAAGAAGCGGGAACGCATATATTCACAGAGGATTATGAGGAGCATATTGACACTCAGATTATCGGTGGACCGAATGGTGTAACTACAGAGGGTGATGAATCATCGGAAGAATCGGAAACTGAGGAATCGCAATAGAAAAATAATGTGTTAGGAGGGACGTTATGAGAACTTTTAATTTTAAAGCACGTAATATAGGCGAAGAAAAATACTTATCATACACAATGGGGGACGATTGTGAGTTAGATGAGGATGTGCTTGATTATTGTCAGGATAATGCACCGGAAGAACTGGTGGAGATTATTTACGAAGAAGATGATGACTACGATTACCTGACATATCCGATTACGGGAAAGGTATCTTTGGAGGAGTATATTGTAGATGAGCATGACTGTGAGAGTGTGCTTTTGATACTTCGCAATGTGGCACAGGAGATGATCTCCCTGAAGGAACAGGCGGTCCCGCTTTCGTATGTGTTGCTTAACCGTGGATTTATCTATGTAGATGCAGACAAGAAAACCGTACAGTTTTTGTGCCTGCCGATTGAGAGCAAGGGTGCGCTTTCTGTTGAATTTAAGAGCTTTGTGCGTCAGCTGCTTGCAAATATGAAATACGATGTAGAGGAAGACCTGAACTATGTCGGCAAGCTGCTCACCTATATTAACGGTGATAACTTCAATTTGCGCGGACTGATCGGTCTGGCAGAGGCTTTGATGGAAGAAGAAGGCATCAGCTTTGAGGAAGCAGGGGCTATCGATGCAGACGGCGTGGAGGTCGTAAGTGCAGAGGACGAAGCTGTTCCGGAACATATCGATGACATCATGAACAATCTCGAGGAGAACGATACACCGCTTCCGGAGATTGGGGATGATGAGGACGAAGAGGAAGAAGAACCGGCAGAAGCAGTCGAAGAGGAAGAAGAACTTGACAGTATTCTCCCGGCAGGAATGCAGGTAAATGCTTCAGAAGCAGAAGAGACACCGGCTCCTGCACCGGAAGAGACACAGGATTTAGAACCGGAATCAACACCGGTTGCAGAGAAAACAGAGATTCCTTCTGCAACAGAAGAGATTTTGTCTCAGGTAAAACCGGAAGAAGAGGAGACTGCAACGAGTGGAAACGAGAAATTGCAGCTTAAGACGAATAAAAAAGAGTCAGATATTAATGTGATTAAAGACCGTATCAAGGAACTGGTAGGAGAGGTTCCATCGGCAAAACCACAGCCACAGCCAACAAAGAATATTCAGACTCTGGAAGATCTGGATAATTTTCTTGAGAATAAGCCGCCGGTTATCAAACGCAATGTAGTAAAAGTAAACCGTGCAGCAATTATCCAGCAGACGGAGGCTGAGATGGAGGCAGCAGAGGCAGAAGCAGCCGAGACAACACAGCAGGAAGTGCCGGAGGCTCCGACAATTGTGGAGACCAAGGCTGCCGATCAGACAGAGAATGTTAAGGTTCCTGTCATCGAAGATATTTATGAAGATATGAATATCGAGAAGAAAAAGGATGAAGAGAAGAAACCAAAGAGTTCTTCCATCCTGAACAAATCTGTGACAGAAATTGTGAAGGATGCTGTAGGTGCAGTGACGACAGGCGGGGTACCAAAAGCTCTGCCGTATCTGATTCGTGTCAGCACAGAGGAACGTATTATGCTGAATAAAGCAATCTTCAAGATTGGAAAGGCAACCAGAGGCGTGGATTATACAGTTGGTGGAAACGGAGCAATCAGCCGCCAGCATGCTTTTATCATCCAGAAAGACGGGGTATGTTACATTAAAGATAATAAGTCTACAAATCATACATATGTGAATGGAAAACGCGTGGAGGACGGTGTAGAGGAAATCCTGACGCATGATTCCCTGATAAGGCTTGCAGATGAGGAGTTTACATTTAAGATTCGCTAATTAAGGATATTTCATATTACGAGGAGGTAGCAAATGAAGGGGTTAGAATTGAATGTTTCAAAGCAGAACGGAATGACGCTGGTGGAATATCAGCTTGGCGCAGCAGATGCATATGATGACCGGGTATCCGACAAGGTTGCCCAGCTTGGAAATATCATACCATTCCAGTATAAGGACGAAGATGGAAAGAGAAGTATTATTTCTTATGTACATCATGACAACACATTGGAAGTTATGCTGAAGCACACATTGAAGAAGGCGGATGTTCTTGCAATTCTGAAAGGTCTTTTGTGTGCGTTTGAGATTGGCGCTGCAGGTGTGCAGATCAGTTATCTTGTGCGTGATACAAATTATATTTATGTGGAACCGGACAGTCTGGCAGTAAAATGTATTATGGTTCCTGTCAAGCAGGACGCACTGGGACAGTCTGATATTCCGAATTTCTTCCGTGGAATCGTGTCACGGATGCGTTTTGATGAAGAGGACAAGGACAACTATGTTGCAAGAATTTTGACTCTGATCAATGCAGATCATTATTCTAATATGAAATTAAAGGAACTTGTGGATGCGGAGATGGAAAAAATCGGTCTTTTCTACACAAGGGACAATGGATTGAAAAAAGAAGCAGATACACCGGCAAATGCAGATGCTCAGAATAAAGAAATCAAAGTAAACCGTGTTGGCGTGATGAATAATATGCGCCCACAGGGAATGCCGCCGATGGGCCAGCCAATACCACAGCCGATGAACGGACAGAGACCACCGATGGGCCAGCCAATACCACAGCCGATGAACGGACAGGTGCCACCGATGGGTCAGCCAATACCACAGCCGATGAACGGACAGAGACCGCCGATGGGTCAGCCAATACCACAGCCGATGAACGGACAGGTGCCGCCGATGGGTCAGCCGATACCACAGCCGATGAACGGGCAGAGACCGCCGATGGGTCAGCCAATGCCACAGCCGATGAACGGACAGAGACCACCGATGGGTCAGCCAATGCCACAGCCGATGAATGGGCAGAAACCACCGATGGGTCAGCCAATACCACAGCCGATGAACGGACAGAGACCGCCGATGGGTCAGCCGATGCCACAGTCTATGAACGGACAGAGACCGCCGATGGGTCAGCCAATACCACAGCCGATGAACGGGCAGAGACCGCCGATGGGTCAGCCAATACCACAGTCGATGAACGGACAGAAACCGCCGATGGGTCAGCCGAAACCACAGGTACCGGAGATGCCGATGCCACAGGCACCGGAGATGCCAAAACCACAGGCACCAGAGATGCCGAAACCACAGGTACCGGAGATGCCGAAGCCACAGGCACCGGAGATGCCGAAGCCACAGGCGCCGGAGATGCCGAAACCACAGATGCCAAATGGTGGCTTGATGGGCCAGCTTGGAGGCGCACGTCCGATTCCGCATTTTATCCGGAAATCTACAGGCGAAGTTATCAACATTACAAAGCCGGAATTTGTAATCGGTAAATCAAAGACGAAAGCAGATTATACAATCGAGAACAACAGTGCAATCAGCCGTGAGCATTGTACCGTCATTCAGAGAGATGGTGTTAATTATATCAAAGATAACAATTCTACCAATCATACATATGTAAATGGCGTAGAATTACAGCCGGGAAAAGAAACGCTGTTAAAACACAAGACAGAGGTTCGAATGGGAGATGAGGAATTTACATTCCTTCTGAGAAAAGGAGAGTAATATGGAGTATATTGCAGCATATCACACGGATGTCGGCACAAGAAAGGAAACAAATCAGGACTCTCTTGCGATTAAAGTCGTGAATACACAGGAGGGAAATGTGGCGTTTGCAATCGTATGTGATGGCATGGGCGGACTTGCAAAAGGGGAAGTTGCCAGTAAAGAGGTTATCGAAGCATTTTGTACATGGTTTGATGATACGCTGGTAGACGAGATACAGAACGGAACATTTACAGAACAGAAACTCGTGACAGAGTGGGACGAGATTATACAGACACAGAACAAGCGGTTAGGAGCATACGGGGAAGAAAATCATTTGCAGCTTGGTACGACGGTATCCGCGATTCTGCTGTATAAAGACCAGTATTTTATCGTACACGTAGGAGACAGCCGGGTCTACGAGCTTACAAAGACCGCGAAGCAGTTAACGAACGACCAGACATTTATCGCACGTGAGCTTGCGGCGGGACGTATGACACCGGAACAGGCAAAGGTTGATCCGAGAAGAAGTGTTTTGCTGCAGTGTGTTGGAGCATCACCGGTAGTAGAACCGGAGTTTACGAAAGGCACGGCAACAAGAAATGCGGTCTATATGCTTTGCTCTGATGGATTCCGCCACGTGATCTCACCGGAAGAAATCATAGAGAAGATCGGACCGGATGAGGCGTCAGATGAAGAAAAAATGAATTATGGAGCGATATATCTGACGGAGTTGGTAAAGAACCGCGGGGAGCGTGATAATATCACGGTAGCTATGGTTCGAACGATATAATATAGAGAGGATTTGCCATGACGAAGGAAGGAACCGTATTAGACGGAAAATATGAAATATTGGCGGAAGTCGGCCGCGGTGGTATGTCTATCGTATATCTTGCCCGTGATAAACGTCTGAATAAACAGTGGGCAGTCAAAGAGATTAAAAATGATGGAAAAAAATCTGCGAAGACTTTGCTCAAGGGATTGGAACGAGAAGCGAATATCCTGAAGAATGTAGATCATCCGGTATTGCCACGAATCGTAGATATCATCAATCAGGACGGAACAATCTACGTTGTAATGGATTACATCGAAGGTGATACGATTCAGGACCGCTTGAAAAAGGAAGGCGCACAGCCACAGGAATTGGTTGTAGAATGGGGATTGCAGCTTGCAAGTGCCTTGAATTATCTGCATAACATGAATCCACCGGTTATCTACCGGGACATGAAACCTTCGAATGTTATGATCAAGCCGGAAGGCGGCGTGAAACTGATTGATTTCGGTACAGCGAAGGAATACGAGATCGAGAACAACGCGGATACAACTGCACTTGGTACGAGAGGATATGCAGCGCCGGAACAGTTTGGTGATTCAAAAGGACGTGGTATCTATAACACGGATGCCAGAACCGATATTTATAATCTGGGTGCAACCTTGTACCATATCGTGACAGGAAAGAACCCATGTGAGCCGCCATATGAGATGAAACCGATCCGGGAGTGGAACCCGATGCTTTCCTCCGGTCTGGAGAAGATTATCTTAAAATGTACACAGGCAGATCCGGATGACCGTTATCAGAACTGTACAGAGCTGATGTATGCGTTGGAGCATTACGATGAGCTCGATGACAGTTATCGTAAGAAGAATAAGAAGAAATTAGCCTTGTTCTCTGCGACGGCAGTGCTTGCAATCGTTGCAGGTGTGACAGCCGGAATCGGATATTCCGGAATGCAGAAGATAAAGCTGAACAACTATAATCAGTACATCGAGAACGGTATGAATTACTGCCGGGAAGAAAATTACGAAGCGGGTACTGCAGAATTCAAGAAGGCAATCGAGCTGGACGGCTCCGAAGAAAAAGCGTACGAGCAGTACATACAGGCGTATATTGATGCTAAGAATAAAGCAGAAGCGGCTGGCACAGAGTCCGCTTTGAATCTGGATGATGCACTGACTCTGGTGTCGAACCGAATCAGCAGCAAGCATGGAGGCGTTGAGAAGAACAGTGCCGTGCTTTACAAATTAGCACTTACATATTTTGAAGAAGAGCGTTCTTACAGTCAGGCGGCAAAGTATTTTGCGATGATTGATGAGAAGGACGCAGAATACGGAAAGCTTGCAAGCTTCTATAAGTCTATATCGGAATTGCGCTCTGACAGTACATCCGATGCGGCGGAGCTGATGCAGGCAGTCAATGATTTTGCAACTTATAATGAGAACAACTTCACGAATCAGGAAGCCACCAAGTTTGTCAACTATCGTATCATCGGTGAGATCTACAGTACGAATGTCGGCAAAGATATCGGCGCAAGTATTGCAGAGCAGGCAAGCACTGTGATGGAGCAGGCAGTCACGGATCTGAGCGAATACAGTGGAAATGAACTCGATGAGTCAGATATCATGGATCTCAACTATCGGTATGATGACAATCTGATCGTGATTTACGAGCAGCTCGCAAAAGAAAATGCTGACAATGATACTGTTGCGAGTGGTTATTATTCTATGGCAATCGGTTACTGCGAGGATTACATCGGTATCCTGAAAATGAAAGTCGATGAAGACGACAGTATCACACTCGGCGGAACATCCGTCAACGCGTACAACCAGTCTTATTATAACAAGATGATGACAGAGGCGCGCTGCTATGATGCACAGGGTAAGACGGATGATGCGCTGGCAGTATATGAAGAAGCCGAGAAGGTATTTGGAACAGATAATGAGTGGAGCGACAACGTGTATGCGGAGCATCTCGATTATCTCTACCGTCTCTGTGAAGCGAAAGAGCAGGACCCAAGATTGTGGCCGGCAAAGATCCCGGATCTGACAAGACAGTTGGTTCAGGTGTACGATAATGGAGCAAATGTAAGCGGCATCGATAGCAATAAGACATGGTACAAGCGGAAAGATACCCTGCAGATGCTCAAAGATGGAAATTATGATGCAGTGGAAGAAGAGGGAACGCAGACACCGGATGAAACATCCGAAGATGCGCAGTCCGCAGAGATGGGAGAGTGATAGGCATGCAGAGCGTATATGAAGTATGTTTCTATGGCGGTTTGGTAATGGCGATTCTCCTTTTGATCGTGGCAGTCGTGTTATTCATCGTGTTGAAGATTCCGAAGGTAATCGGAGAACTGACGGGCAGTACAGCCAAGAAAGCGATGAAGGAGATGCAGGACGGCACTGCAAAACCGGGAAGCATAGCAAAGAAGGAACAGGAAAAATATTACAATATGGGCAGTGGGAAGATTACAGCGAAAGAAACCATATCTTCCAAGGCGGAACGCAAAGCATCCGGCAATGATTCCACTGAACTGCTTGACCGTGCAAAGAAAGAAAAGAAGTTTGAAGAGACAGATATCCTGCGTCCGGGTGTAAACGATTATGATAAACCGGACGAAGCAGCCACGGAAGTGCTGGGAAGCGAAGATGATACAACCGATATCCTTCGTGATGGCGCGCAGGTTGGTGATGATGAAGCAGCCGATGTCCTTCGAAATGATGAGGGAGATGACGAAGCAACCGATGTCCTTCGAAATGATGAGGAAGATGACGGAGTAACCGATGTCCTTCGAAATGATGAGGGAGATGACGGAGCAACCGACGTTCTTCGAAATGACGAGGGGGATGACGGAGCAACGGATGTTCTTCGCACAGATGAGGAAGAGGATGGCGATGCCACAGATGTTCTTCGGACAGAAGAAGATGGTGACGCAACCGATATCCTCCGCGCAGATGATGACGAGGAAGGTACAAGCGTACTGACAACCGGAACACTCGCGAAGAAGGTAAAAGTGATCTACAACATAGTAGTTGTACATTCCGATGAAACGATAGATTGATCGGGGAGGTGAGGAGAAAAATGAAAAGAAATCAGAAGAAAGAAACAAAATCCAGACGCCCGTTGAAGAGATTTATTGCCTTATGGATTGTCTTTGCAATGCTTGTCGTACCGTTCGCAAACCACGTTGGAAAAGATGATGCGAAGGCGGAAGGGAAAACTACAACCACACTTGTTGCGGAAAATCTGACCAAAGATGTTACGGTAGAAACCGGTACATTTGCACTTGAATGGGATGCTGAAAAAAATGCATTAAAAGAGTATAAGACAGATTCGGATGCTGATAAGGCATATATACTTTATGATGGTAAGCAATCGGTTGCAACAATAAAAATACCGGAGTGCGCGGCTGCAATCGAAAATCTCCCGGAAGGAAAAACTGTAAAGTTTCTCTTTAAAACTTTTACAGGGGAGGTAACTAAGGAGGTAAGATCGGTGACGGGGGCAACACCATTTTCAGGTGCAGATTATATCTGTCCAGAAGATGGGAAAATAAAAACTAATACAAAAATAGCAATATTTGCATCTGTAGATGATAGCAATCCGGCAGAAACCGGTGTGTTATTGTCAATTATTAATATCCGATTTGTAAATACTGCATTTGAGGACTTGCGCGATGGAATCTATGATTCAAGTATATACTATCATTTAAACGCGGATGCTCTTGTATCCGAGGCATATCTTGTAGCAGGAGTTTATGGTGTATTTGATTATTTAAGCTATATGGTTACAGATGCACCTGCCTCATCGGAAACGTTGAAGAACGCGAAAGCATATACATCAAATAGACACCTGATAGCTACTTCTTCAACCCCGAAAACAAAATATGCGTATGCAGCATATATAATGGATGGGAAGGTGCTGGAATACGAAGACTTGGGAAGCGTTCAACTCTTGCTGGATACGCAGGGACCTACGGTTAGATGTTCTGAAGTGCAAGAACAGATTGGAGATAAATACGAGACCATTAAAGATAAATATAAAGATGGCGATCTCTATTATGGTAACAGCGAAAACTATAAATATATTGTAACAATCAAGGATGTCGAAAAAGCGGGCGAGGGTGCTTCCGGGGTTGACGAGACATCCCTGTCTGCAAAATTAGATGATGGAACAAATTTAGACAAACCAACAAAGGTTCAGGAAACGAATGACACTTATGAAATAATTGTGCCAAAGGACAAGTTATCCAAGGATGATTCGAAGACGGTTGTTGTTACAGTGAAAGATAAGATGGGCACACAAACCAGATTTACATGTCCGCTTAAAATTCAACAGGTTGATTCATCCTATACGAAATTAACAAAGGTAACTATGAATATGTCCGGAGAATCTGTGAATCTGACAGCTAAGAATGTAACGATCAAGGATCCAAACACTGTTCATGTGGAGTATGAGTTTGTCGGAGCAGGGAATTTTAAGAATGTTACAGTGAAAGATGCCCAGGAAAAAAAATACACCGTAACAAAAACAGAGTTTTCTGAAGACACAAATAGAGTAAATACATGGACATTGGAATACCAGGTTCCTGCAGTTGACACAGAGGCTTCAACTACAGTAGATAAGTGGATCGTTTCTTATATGGATGGAGACACTGAGGGAAAACTGGAGATTTCAACGAAAGCTGTCCTGTATGATAAGACACCACCAACAATCTCGGATTTGGTGCTTCAGGAAAGAAAAAACGGTGAAACAACATGGAAGACAATACCGGGAAACTCTTATACAACACGGCTGAATTGTGAGTATCGATATGGTGTTGTGGTCAAAGACGATGGCGGAGGAAGCGGCGTTAATCCTTTGACTGTAAAGGCAGGAGACAAGCAGTTTGTGGAAGATTCTATAGATCCAACACGGTTTTGGTATGTAATCCAACCGGAGGATTTGGAGTCTGGCAGGTTAACTATGACCGTTTCGGCATGCGATCTCGCCGGAAATCGTGCAGAGGAGAAGACGCTTCCAACCGTTAATAAAATTGATGAAAATCTCAAAGTAGAAAAGCTGGCAATCCTGAATGTCGCAAGTGAGGATGTGACAGAGAGTGTTCTTGAAGGCAAGTATAGTAATAAGCAGCTTTATTTGAAGACACAAATATCCTCGGCATATCGTATCTCAAAAGTAGAACTGTATGCAAATGGATCTTTGTATAAAACAAATCCGGTAGCAGCAGAGAATAACGCGGAAGATGCTGACAGCCATCGCTTTACGGCCGATGTTGAGATTGTTTTACCAGGAAATGCGGATGTAAATGAGTTTTTGGAACAGTTATATATAAAAGTATATGACAGCAAACCACAGACTATCACATATCCGGGTCCAAATGCGGTAACAGGACAGATGGAATATATTGGAGATATTTTATATGACAGAACAAATCCTGTCGTAAAGGTTTCGCCGGCTATTGATGAAGACAAATGGTATCAGGAATATAAACTTGGATATATGATTCAGTCGGGCGAGGATCTGGCGAAGCAGGAATCAAATCTTGAAAGTGCAAGCTATCAGTTTGATGAATGTGTTGAGTCGGGAATAGTTCAGATTGTTGAACAGCCGAATCAAAGTACAAAGTATGAAAAGGATGAAATCGATGTTCCAGAGTCAGTGAATGTAGCCGGAACGAAGCTTGTGTTTGAAGCGAAGGATATGTGCCAGAATGAGATGATTGCTGACAAAGAATATCGGATAAAGGTTGATAAACATGCGCCGGAGGCAGAACTTACAGTCAATGGTGAAATCGGCTTTTTAAATCCGATTGCAGGTACAATATCAGTTAACACCACGGTTTCTGACAATCTGACAATCGAGAAAGCAACCATAAAGATTGTGAAACCGGATGGATCTTCTGTGGAGAAAACTATCTGCAGTGATATAGAGGGAACACCGCTTGTTTCGAAGAATTATTCGCTGGATGCATTGCTTGAAGAGAATGTTGCGGATGGAAAATATGAAATTACGGTTACCGTCACAGATAAGTCCGGACGCAGTAATTTCAAGACAGTTTCGTTTGTAGTGGATAACATAAGTCCTGTTGTAACAGTAAAGATTACAGATGGAGTAACCGCAGGAAAGCAGCCCGGAACGAACTTCGATGGAACAGTCTGTGACTATTATTATGGATCCGATGTAACAATGCTGCTTACATATGAGGATACAAATATTTCTCCAACAAATGTGGATGTTATAGACAACGGGGATGCTGTTAATGTAACATGGACACAGGTAAACGGAACAAATAAGTATCAGGCAGTCTATGTTGCAAAATCGGAAGGTAAGCATGTAATTCGAATAAACGCGAAGGATAATGCCGGAAATAATGCAGAGGAAAAGACGGTTGAGTTCGTGAAAGATACAAAAAAACCAACCATGGTATTGAATGTCAATGGAAAGACTGCGTTCACAGATCCGTTAGCAGGCACTGTAAATATACAGGCAGATGTAGCAGATGATTACACATTGAATGTGGCTGCTATCACAGTACAGGGACCAGATACAGATATTACAAAGACATTATGTGATGCTGGAAATCAGGTGCTGACGAAGCAGGATGGCAGGTTCACGATTACAGATCTGCTTGGTAAGGACGCGACAGATGGTGATTATACAATTACTTTGAGAGTGACAGATAAGGCAGCGAATACAAGTGAAGAGGCTGTCTCGTTCCGTGTGGATAATACGATTCCGGTTGTGACGGCGAAGATTCAGGATGGAACAACTGCGGGTAAGCAGCCGGGCAAGAACTTCGATGGTACTGATTGCGATTATTTCTATCGCTCGAATGTATCCGTTCTTTTGACTTTTGAAGATGTGAACATCAGGGGATCGAAGGTAACCGTAACAGACAATGGCAGCCGCGTGAATGTTGACTGGGCTGCGGTACAGGGTACAAACAAGTATCAGGGTATCTATACAGCAACCGACGAAGGTGCGCACACGATCCGGATTGATGCGATTGATGAAGCCGGAAACCAGGCAGTGACAAAACAGGTTGTGTTCATCAAAGATACGGTAGCTCCTGCTATCACAGCAGTTATCAATGGTGGTATGATTTATAACGAGAATATGGGTGAAGTAGATCTCACATCCAATTCGGTTGTGTCTTTCTCTGTGAATGATGCAAATGAAGATGTAGGTGACTTTAATTATCAGCTCATTAAGACTCTCCCGGATCAGCTTCCGGTTACAGCGGATGTTTTGAAGACGGATAATCGTTCTTTCGGATTTGCAGATGAGGCCGATTATATAGTGAAAGCATACTCAATCGACCGGGCAGGAAACAGAAGTGCAGATAAGACAGTACAGTTCCGTATTGATAAGACTGCACCGGAACTTACGATCAGTGGCGCTGCTTCCGGTTCTACTCTGAAGGCGGGAACAACATTAACCTTCAGTATGACAGAGGCATTCTGGAAAGATGCTTCCGGTACGATTACAATCACACGGAAAGCAAGTGACAGTGCAGCAGAGTCTACATACAAAACGATCGACTTTAAGCCGACTGCACGAGTGACAACACTCACGGAATCTTTGACTGAGACAGGTGAATATAAGGTTACATTTACTGGTAAAGACCGTGCCGGTCATACTGCAGAAGCGACCAGCTATACAGTTAGAATTGATACAGGAAAACCAATCATCACGCTGAACGGTGTATCAAACAATGACAAGACCACGAAGGAAGTAGAGTTCCAGGCGCAGATTGATGAGGATTTCTATCTGACAAAGTCAGTCCGTGTCAATGCAACAAGAACTTATCTGGATACAACATCTTACAAGGAGAAGACAGAGAATATTCAGGTGACAGGCTACAATCCGTCTGCACCGTCTACAATCATTCGAAGCATCTTCACAGAGGATGGTGTATATAAACTCCAGATTACCTGTTCTGATGCAGCAGGAAATGAGGATACACAGGAAGTATCGTTCACAATCGATAAGACAAAACCTGTGATTGATGAGAAAGTCCTGAGTGCTTACGCAGGAACGCTGACAAGCTTTGCATGGGATTATGATCTCAATGATATCATCTATGACCTGACAGTCTGTGATGTACATATGTATCTGAATGGCAGTGAATATGATGGAACATCCGAGATTGAGGATGGTGCGTATGAGATGAAGATTACTGCAGAAGACGAGCTTGGAAATAAGGCGGAGGAAACTGTAAACTTCAATCTGGATACGAAAGCACCGACATTTATTGTAACAGGTGTGGAAGATGGAGAGATCAAGAACGCACAGTATGATATCAATGTGTCTTTGCAGTTGGATGAGGATATTCTGGATGAGGTATCTCTGAACGGTTCCCCAATTGAGATCAAGGACAACGCTGCAACGCTGACAGTTGCAGATAAGGGCGACTATAAGCTTACAATGAAAGCACATGATGCAGCCGGAAATGTGGCTGAGAAAACAATCGGCTTTACATATGGAGAGAAGAGTCATGTACTCCTGTATGTATTGATTGGTGTCGGTGCACTTGTATTGATCGGTGGCGGTGGAGCAGCATTTGCAATAGCCGCAAAGAAGAAAAAAAGTAAATAATCGGAGCTAAAACCGAGTAAGAAATGACAGGGGCATAGTGATATGCTCCTGTTTTGCTTGCAAACAAAGCGTGTGCATATTATAATCGTAAGAAACAAAACGGTGACAGGGAATATACGGTAGGAGGTTTACGTATGGTAGATGTTGCGATGCTGACAAAACGTGGGGGAAGAGATCACAACGAGGATTACATACGAAAAGCAACATATAAAGATCAATTGTGTCTGATTTTGTGTGACGGACTTGGAGGACATGCCTGTGGAGAGGTTGCATCGGAACTGGTTGCGGCGAGCGTAGCAGAGATATTTTCAAAACAGGGATATTATGCAGGATTTTTTAAGGATGCATTTGAGCAGGCGCAGAAAGACCTGCTTGCAGAGCAGGAACGGAGAGATCTGCGCAATTCAATGAAGACGACACTCGTTGTACTTGTGATCACACCAGAGCTTATACAGTGGGCACATATCGGGGACAGCCGTCTGTACCGGGTCTACGATAACGGCACAAAATATCAGAAAACAAGAGATCACAGTCTGGTTCAGATTCTATGTGATACAGGTGAGATTAAGGAATCGGAGATCCGGGAACACGAAGATCGGAACAAGTTGCTTCGTGCGATGGGCGCAAAATGGGGCAGCAAGACATATGATGTGAGTGCGGTGTTAGAGCGTGGGGAGACGCAGGCATTTGCGCTGATGACAGATGGATTTTGGGAATATGTTTACGAGGAAGAACTGCTTGACACGCTGAAAGGAACGGATACAGCGCAGGCGTGGCTGGATGCGATGGAACGATTTGTGCTCAAGCGGGCAGATATGACAAAAACCGATAATTATTCTGCAATTGTCGTTCGTGTGGCAGGATGAAATGTAAAATCGTATGTACTATCTTGACAAGATAGCTTGTGATATATTAAATAACAAGGGGGATAATATGAGATTTGACGATGGAAGTAAACAATTTGAATTTCCAACTCGTAAATTAAATCCAAAAGAAAGATCTAAAATAGAACATGAAATAAATACAAATTATAGTAAATATGAAAATCAAGAATTATGTATTCATTATTCGTATGCGTTAGATAATAAGTGTTATAAATATTATTTTGAAAATCATGGATTCAACAGTTATAATATTTATTCAAGAAAATTAGTAAGATCAAAAAGGAGGTAAAAATCATGGAAGAGTTGATTGAGAGATTAAATAAAATACCAAATGCGTATTTTGAATTTATTGACAGTGTTGTTGATTATGCGGATGAAAAAGAAACACACTTAGATTTAATCATGAATTATCTTAAAAATAATTCATCGGTAACGCCGTCTGATGTTATTCGACTTATTTCAACGCAACCGGATTTTTATGATGATGAATCTCCTATTGAACCAGATGCGTTGGTTGGTTGAAGATGAGGGGAGTTGGATATATCCAACTTCCTTCTTGTTACGTAAAACAACGGAGGAAGAAAGAAGATGTTTCGAGCAGTTGTATTTGATATGGATGGTGTGATTACGGACACCGAGAAATTATATCGACGATTTCAGTTAGAAGAAGGCAGGAAGCTTGGAATTCCGGATGATGTGATGCTTGTTGCATGTGAGAAAATTGCAGGTGGCACGAAATACACGAACAAAGAGCGGTTCGAGGAAGTTGTAGGAATGGGAATCGACTATTTTGATTTCCGGGAAGCCGTTGTGAACAAATTAGATGCACATATACAGGCACATGGTGTAGAATTAAAGCCGGGTGTCGCGGAGACATTGAAATATCTGAAGGAAAAGGGTGTCAAAGTCGGACTTGCAACATCTACGGTACGTGAGCGTGCAACCGGATATCTGAAAGCCCATCATATTGACCGGTATTTTGACGAGCTGGTGTTCGGCGATACGGTGGAACACGGTAAACCGGCACCGGATATTTACTTAAAAGCGTGTGAGATGTTAGACGTGAAGCCGGAGGAAGCAATCGCGGTGGAAGATTCTATCAACGGAATCCTGTCTGCCGGTCGCGCAGGTATGTATCCGGTCATGGTAATCGATCTGATTGAGCCAAACGACATTACGAAACAGTACGCAAAGAAAGTATACGAATTCGGACGCATTGACCGCCTGAAGGAGTTAATATAGTGTCGAACAAGACTGCTATGTAGATGGAAGATGTATGTAGATATGATTCTAAAACAGAGCGCGTCTGTGTAGAATCATATCTACATACATCTTCGAATACATGATATTTGCTCGATATAAGAAGAATATGGAGGATGGAGAAAGATGAGTAACATGAATTTGCTTGTGGTAATTTTGAAACATGAAGATCTGGTAAGCGAGATTTGCAAGGAGCTTGTAGAAGAAGGTGTTCATGGCGGTACGATCGTAGATGGTACCGGTATGGCGAGTGTCGTTGAGAAGATGGACGATCTCCCGATCTTTGGGATGCTTCGTTCCATTCTTGCAGATGACGATGACCATGAAGTAGTAAAGATGATGTTCTTTGTTGTAAATGACGAGGAGATGAAGAAAGCACGCAAGACGATTAACGATGTAATCGGTCTGGATAAGCCAAACACCGGAATTATGTTTGCACTTCCAGTATCATTTGTGGAAGGACTGGGTGCGTAATCATGGATTTAAATATACTAACGTATTTGGGAATCATGCTGTTGGCGGCACTGATCGCGGGCAAGATTGTCAAACAGATGAGGCTTCCGAATGTGACAGGTTACCTGGTAATCGGACTGCTGATTGGTCCGAACTGCCTGAAGATCCTGAGCGAAGAATTAATTGACAGCATGGATCTGTTAACGGAGTTGGCACTTGGCTGTATCGCATTTTCTATCGGCGCGGAGTTCAAGACAACATTCTTGAAAAAAGTCGGAAAAGCTCCGATTATTGTTGGAATTACAGAAGGTATGGGAGCGGTATTTGTCGTAGACACAATCCTGCTTCTGCTTGGATATAATGTCAGCTTCGCGCTGGCTCTTGGTGCGATCGCATCCGCGACAGCAGCGGCATCTACAATGATGATCGTGAAACAGTATAAGACGAAAGGCCCTGTGACAAGCACCCTGCTTCCGGTTGTGGCACTTGATGATGCGGTTGCATTGGTCGCATATGGACTTTCGATGGCGGTGGCGAATGTAATCAGCTCGAGTGGCAGTGCACCGGTTGGCAAACTTCTGATTGCTCCTTGTATTGAGATATTCGGCGGATTGTTATTTGGCGCTGTGCTTGGCGTAATCATGGCAATCCTTGTGAAGTTCTACACAGGACGTGGAAACAGGCTGGCAATCACAATCATGATGATCTGCTTGTGTGTTGGTGTCTCTGATATGGTTGGATTTTCTTCCCTGCTTGCCTGCATGATGCTCAGCACGATTTTTGTGAATATTTCAAAGCAGAGCGACAAAATCTATGAGCCACTGGATCGTATCACACCACCGATCTATATGATGTTTTTCATCCTGTCCGGCGCATCGCTGGATGTCACAGTTATTGTATCTGTCGGAGTTGTTGGTGCGGTTTATGTTGTAGGCCGTATCGTAGGAAAGGCACTTGGTGCTGCGTTTGGCGCGAAGATATCGAAGGCACCGAAGGTTGTTCAAAAATGGCTTGGTCTTACACTGGTTCCGCAGGAAGGCGTTGCAATCGGACTTGCAACATCTGCGGGTAAATCTCTGCCGCAGTACGCAGCCCAGATCCAGACAATCGTGCTGTGCGGCGTTGTGATCTATGAACTGATAGGCCCGGTCATCACGAAGCTTGCTTTAAAGAAGGCGGGTGAACTTGTGGAAGAACCAAAGAAAAAAATAAACGCGAAAGCGTAAAAATAAATATAGAAAGTAATAAACGCAGCTCTTTTTTCATATATATTACAAAAATGTTTGGATTTACCGGATTGTTTGTTGTACATCACATGCAGTTCGGAGAAAGAATCGAATCAGGAGATTGTATGGAGAAACGGGTTGCGTTTTGTTTTTTGAAGGCTCTGGCTGCCTCATACGTTATGACAGGACTTTTGCTTGTGATCCTGTCATTTGCGCTGTATAAGCTGGGGTTTAGTGAGAATGTGGTGGAGCTAGGTGTTGTATTTATCTACCTGCTGTCAAGTGCGATCGGCGGATTCTTTATCGGCAAATGCATGGAGGTAAAGCGCCTTTTGTGGGGCATCCTGATTGGGCTTTGCTATGCGGTTATTCTGCTTATTTTGTCATTGATCGCGCGCGGAAATGCACAGGGCATTATCCAGTCGGGACTGCTCAACACACTGATTTGTGTCGGCGGTGGAGCAATCGGCGCATTTTTATCGTAGGTAATGCGTGGCATATGAGGCAGGGAATCCGGATGATGCATGCGCAGGTTACCCTGTTTATACGTGGTGACATATTGCGTATATTGTTAAAATTTAGGGATGACATATTACGTATAATGTGATAAAATACTCATTAATAATGCTAGTAGGAGGCGATAAGGATGAAGAGAATTAAGACTTTAACAGAGAAGACAATGAAGAGCACTGTAGTTAAGGGTGGTTGCGGTGAATGCCAGACATCTTGCCAGTCAGCATGTAAGACAAGCTGTACCGTTGGTAATCAGAGCTGCGAGAACAACTAATTACAGATACAGAAAGTGTAGTACATACACTTCACACAAGAAAAGGGGATGTCCTGCGATGTCCCCTTTCCTTAATGAATAAGAGAAATAGGAGTGACTAAGAAAGTGGTACACCAGTACAAGAACAATGGGTATAATATCGTGCTTGATGTGTGCAGCGGCTCCGTACATGTAGTGGATGACCTTGTATATGATATGATTGCCATGTACAAGGACAAGAAATTCGAAGAGATTGAACAGACAATTTTAGAGAAGTATGGAGATACCTATAGCAAGGAAGATATTCAGGATGCGTATTCTGACATTTCCGAATTGGAAGAGAAAGAATTGTTATTCACAGAAGATGTATTCAAGGATGTCATTATAGATTTTAAGAAGAGAAAAACCGTGGTCAAGGCACTTTGCTTACATATCGCACATGATTGTAACCTTGCCTGCAAGTATTGCTTTGCGGATGAGGGTGAATATCATGGTCAGAAGCGGGAGCTTATGAGCTTGGAGGTTGGTAAGCAGGCGATTGACTTTTTGATAGAGAATTCCGGAAACCGTGTGAATCTGGAAGTTGATTTCTTTGGCGGCGAGCCGCTCATGAACTTTGATGTGGTAAAGGAGATTGTAGCATACGGACGAAGCAAGGAGAAGGCGGCAAACAAGAATTTCCGTTTCACCCTGACGACAAACGGTATGCTGTTAAATGATGAAGTCATTGATTTCTGTAACAGAGAAATCTCAAACGTTGTATTGAGCCTCGATGGCAGAAAAGAGATCAACGATAGGATGCGTCCGACCAGAAATGGCAAGGGCAGCTATGACATCATCGTACCGAAGTTCCAGAAGTTTGTGGAGAAGCGTGGTGATAAGAGCTATTACGTGCGCGGGACATTTACGAGAAACAATCTGGATTTCACGAAGGATTTTGAATTGATGACCGAGCTTGGTTTCAAGGAGATTTCCATTGAGCCGGTTGTTACACCGGATGAGAATGATTATGCGATCCGTGAGGAAGATTTACCGGTGATTTTCGAGCAGTATGATAAGCTGGCAGTTGACCTGATCCGCCGGCAGAAGGAAGGAAAACCGGTGACATTTTTCCATTATAAGCTTGACTTAAACGGTGGACCGTGTGTGTACAAGCGTCTGTCCGGATGTGGTTCCGGAACGGAATATCTGGCAGTGACACCGACCGGAGATCTGTACCCGTGCCATCAGTTTGTCGGACATGATGAATTCAAGCTGGGTGATGTATTCCATGGCGTGGACAGAAATGATATTGTGGAGGAATTTAAGCTTTGCAATGTCTATGCCAAGGATAAATGTAAGGATTGCTTCGCAAGATTCTATTGCAGTGGCGGCTGCGCGGCGAATTCGTATCAGTTTCACGGTAATATATTAGATGCATACGATGTGGGCTGTGAGTTGCAGCGCAAGCGTGTCGAATGTGCAATTATGATGAAAGCAGCTCTGGCGGACGGCGAAGACGAAGCGGCAGAGTAAAATAAATGAAGGAGAGACAAAGAGATGAAGAAAACAAAAAGAAAAGCAGTCATCAATCTGATTATTTTCTTCCTGCTTCTGGCTGGCGGTATCTATATGGCGATCGCCGGTGTGGGAAAGAATGAATCCGGTAAAACTGCGAATGTTCCTTTGGGACTGGATCTGCAGGGTGGTTTGTCCGTTACATATGAGATTCAGGACGAGAAACCATCAAGTGATGAGATTAACGCAACGGTAGATAAGTTGCAGCGAAGAGTGGATGCATACAGCTCTGAAGGTGAGGTATATCAGGAAGGAAACGACCGTATCACCGTTGAGATTCCTTTGAATACAGAGAAGGTAGATGCGCATGACGTGTTGGACGAGCTTGGTCAGCCTGGACAGCTTCTGTTCCTGGATTCTACAAATTATACGATCTGGCAGAGCAACCAGAGCAATGGCACAAATGATGCATACGAAGCAGCTCTGACAGGCTCTGATATCAAGAATGCACAGGCAGGTGTAGATGATAGCGGTACAGTGAAGGATTACGTGGTACAGCTTCAGTTCACAGATGAGGGTGCACAGAAGTTCGCAGCTGTGACATCTGCAAACATCGGAAAACCAATCTATATCATCTATGATGGTGCGGTTGCAAGTGCTCCGACAGTACAGGCAGCCATCACAGATGGAAATGCAGTAATCAATAAGATTTCAAGCTACGAAGAGGCAGAGAATCTTGCATCGACAATCAAGATCGGTGCATTGCCTTTGGAGTTAAAGCAGATTCAGTATAATATCGTAGGTGCGAAGCTTGGACAGAGAGCGGTTTCCACAAGTTTGATTGCAGGTGCAATCGGTTTTGCACTGGTATGTGTCTTGATGATTGTGCTGTATCGTTTCCCTGGATTTATTGCCAGTCTGGCGTTGACAGGATATGTTGTATTGATGCTTTTGATTTTGAGCATTCGTCATATAACACTGACGCTGCCGGGTATCGCAGGTATTATTCTTTCCATCGGTATGGCGGTGGATGCGAATGTTATTATCTTCACACGTATCCGTGAGGAGATTTCGGCAGGCAACGGTGTGCGCGCTGCGGTAAAGGCAGGTTTTTCTAAGGCGCTTTCCGCTATTCTGGATGGTAACATCACAACTTTGATCGCAACCGTTGTGTTGATGGCACTTGGTTCCGGTAGTATTAAGGGATTTGCTGTTACATTGATGCTTGGTATTGTGCTTTCCATGTTCACAGCGCTGTTTGTGACAAAGATGCTTTTGAACTCATTCTTAGAGCTTGGTGTACAGAATCCGAAGATGTATGGTAAGGCAAAAGAGCCGAAGATCCATGGTTATGTAAAGAACTTCAAGATCTGCGGTATTGCTTCTCTGATCGTAATTGTTGCGGGACTTGCATTCCTTGGCGTAAATCATTCAAGAATCGGTAAGTCACTCAATTACAGTCTGGAGTTTACGGGTGGTACATCAACGACAGCAACTTTTGCAGAGGATAATGTATATACTCTGGAGCGTGCTGAATCGGAAGTCGCACCGGCCATTGCGGAAGCAGTCGGCATTGATGCCGGAACGATTCAGATTCAGACAGTCGAAGGTACGAATCAGGTTATCTTCAAGACCGCTGAGCTTACAGAAGAGCAGAGTGCTAAGGTTGACGATCTGTTGAAGTCACAGTTTGCGGCAACGGAAGTTGATAATCAGAGTATCAGTTCCACAATCAGTGGCGAGATGAAGAAGGATGCGATTGTAGCGATTGCGGTATCTTCGGTATTGATGCTTCTGTATATTGCGTTCCGGTTCTCAGATGTGAAGTTCGGTGTGAGTGCAGTGCTTGCACTTGTACATGATGTATTGGTTGTATTTGCGGCATATTCGATTGGCACATTGTCTGTCGGTAATACATTTATCGCATGTATGCTGACGATCGTTGGTTATTCTATCAACGCGACAATCATTATCTTCGACCGTATTCGTGAGAATATGCGTACACAGGATAGTAAGGAAAGCCTGGAAGACCTTGTCAACAAGAGTATCGGGCAGACCTTTACAAGAACAATTTATACATCTCTTACAACCTTTATCATGGTATTCGTTTTGTTCGTGATGGGTGTTGCATCCCTGAAGGAATTTACATTCACCCTGATGCTTGGTATTGTATGTGGTGCGTACTCTTCTGTATGTATCACTGGACCACTGTGGTATACCATGAAGAAGAAATTCGCAAAGAAAAATGCATAAAGCATAGACGGTGGGCCTGCTTCGACAGGCCCATTTTTGTAGTTTTGATAACCGGTGACAGGAGAAAATATATGGCAGAATACAAAAAAGAAGACTGGCGCGTGAAACCGCCGATGGCAGATGTGCATGCGCTGGCGGAACAGTTTTCCATCAGCCCGATTCTGGCACATATCATTGTGAACCGTGAGATTACGGAGGCAGAAGCGGTAGAACGGTATCTGAGCGATGATCTGTCCTATGTATATGATCCGACATTGATGAAGGATATGGACAAAGGCTGCAGGATCATGAGTGACAAAATAAGGAATGGAAAGAAGATTCGGATTATCTCGGATTATGATGTGGATGGAATCACTTCCAATTATATTTTGTATCAGGGACTTTGGAAAGCGGGCGCAGATATCTCCTACGATATACCGCATCGTATATTAGATGGATATGGAATGAATGTGCGGCTTGTGGATGCGGCGTATGCGGATGGCGTGGATACGATCATCACCTGCGATAATGGAATCGCGGCAGAGGCGGCAGTGAACAGGGCAAAAGAGCTTGGCATGACGGTGATTGTGACCGATCATCATGAAGTACCGTGCGTTGTAGGGGCAGATGGTAAAAAAGAATACCAGTTTGTAAAAGCGGATGCGATTATCGATCCGCACCAGCCGGGATGCGGATATCCGTACAAAGGTTTGTGCGGAGCGGGAGTGGCTTACAAATTCATCCGGCATTTATATCGTGTGATGGAGCTTCGGTGGGAAGATGCGGATGACTATATGGATATTCTGGCACTTGGAACGGTGTGTGATATTATGCCGCTCACAGATGAAAACCGGATTTTTGTCAAACACGGGCTGCGCAAACTTACAAATAGTACGAATCTTGGAATTAATGCACTCAAAAAAGCGCTTGGCCTGGAAGATATAACGATAGAAGTGCATCATCTGAGCTTTCGAATCGGACCAAGTCTGAATTCAACCGGACGTCTGGAGAGTGCCAAGGAAGGGCTGGAACTGCTGCTGACGGAGAATACTGCAAGAGCACAAAGCCTCGCACAGGATATGGCACGATTGAATACGGTTCGGAAGGAAATGACGGACCGGGGTGTGATTAAAGCCACAGACTGGGTGCGCAGGGACATCCGCCTGATTCCGACGGACGATGGAACGCGGGAGATACAAGTGGGCGATGATAAGGTGCTTGTAGTATATATGCCGGGAATTCATGAGAGTATCGCAGGGTTGGTTGCGAGTAAGCTGAAGGAATCCTTTTACCGGCCGACGCTTGTGTTTACCGATGCGGATAATGGGCAGGATTTAAAAGGATCCGGCCGTTCAATCGAAGCGTATAACATGTTCGATAAGCTGTGTGAACACAAGGATTTGTTCGAGAAAGTCGGTGGACATCCGATGGCAGCGGGATTCACAATGAAACGGAAGAATTTTGATGCACTGCGAGAGGCTTTGAACAGAGATTGCGGATTGACAGATGAAGATCTGGTCGAGAAGATGTATGTTGATGAATCCTGTACTCTGCGACAGTTGACGCTGCCATTATACAACGAGCTTGCGAAACTGGAACCGTATGGAAGTGCAAATCCAAGACCGTTGTTTGGAATTGTGAAATTAGGAATTCGCCGTATCCGTATGGTTGGAAATGAAGCACAGTATGCGCGCTGTACCTTTGTGGATGGCAATGGAACGAACATCAATGCGATGGTATTTCGCGGAAAAGAGTTATTGGATAACATAAAAGTGTGGTTTGGAGACGAAGAATGTGATAGAATATTGAAGGGTTTTCAAAATCATGCTTTGATTGATGTTTTATACCATGTGAAAAAGAATGAATTTAATGGAACGGTTTCGATTCAGATGGAACCGGTATCGATTCGAAAGAGTGTACATTATCAAGAATAAAGATATATAAGTGAAGGCAGGAGGAACGCAAATGAAAAGTGTAAAGGATTATATTATCAGTATTCCGGATTTCCCGAGCAAGGGAATCATATTCCGGGATGTGACAAGTGTACTGGAGAGCCCGGAGGGGTACGCATTGGCGATTGATGAACTGAACAAATTGCTGGATGGTGTGGATTATGACCTGATTGCCGGTACAGAGTCGAGGGGATTTATCTTTGGAGCGCCACTTGCCTATGCGAATAAAAAGGGATTTATCCCGGTTCGTAAGAAGGGAAAGCTTCCGCGTGAGACGGTTGAGATGAGTTATGATCTGGAATACGGCTCTGCAACTATCGAGATTCATAAGGATGCTATCAAGCCGGGTGATAAGGTTGTTCTGGTAGATGATCTGATCGCAACAGGAGGTACAATTCAGGCAGCTGCAAAACTGGTGGAAGAACTGGGTGGCGAGGTAGTGAAGATGATCTTCCTGATTGAACTGACAGATCTTGGCGGAAGAAAACTGCTGGAAGGCTACGATGTAGCATCTGTTGTACAGTACGAAGGTGAGTAAGCTTCCGCAATCTAAAAAAGCGGATTTTAGATATGTTATACGACTATAATCGAGGAAAGAAGTGATTTCTATGGCCGATACAACTTATAAAATACCACATGATACTCTGAAAAAAGAAATCAGTAAACCGGAGGATTTTACCCCGCCGGAGGAGTTATATAAGAAGCTGATTGATACGATACGGTCATATCGTCCGACGACAGATTTGTCGGAGATCGAGAAGGCATACAAGATTGCAAGCAAGGCACATGAAGGACAGAAACGAAAGTCCGGGGAACCTTATATTATCCATCCGCTTTGCGTGGCAATCATTCTGGCAGAACTGGAGCTTGATAAGGAGACGATCGTAGCCGGCATCCTGCATGATGTCGTTGAGGATACGGTGATGACGCGGGAAGAGATTGCAAAGGAGTTCTCCGAAGAGGTTGCTTTGCTTGTTGATGGTGTTACAAAGCTGACACAGCTCGATCTGTCACAGGACAAGATTGAGGTGCAGGCAGAGAACCTGCGTAAGATGTTCCTTGCGATGGCGAAGGATATCCGGGTTATATTGATTAAACTTGCCGATCGTCTGCACAACCTGCGGACGATGCAGTATCAGTCTCCTGCAAAACAGATCGAGAAATCGCGTGAGACGATGGATATTTATGCACCTCTTGCACACCGTCTTGGTATTTCCAAAATTAAGGTCGAACTCGATGATCTTTCTATGCAGTATCTCTATCCGGATGTGTATAAGAACTTGAAGGAAGAGATCACAACGCGTCTGAATGCGAGTGAAGATTTTATCATACAGATGGTAGAACAGGTCAAGCAATATATGAAAGAAGCGGGCATTGAGGCAGAAGTGGACGGACGTGTCAAGCATCTGTTTTCCATTTACAAGAAGATGATTACACAGAACAAGACACTGGATCAGATTTACGATATCCATGCAATTCGTATCAAGGTTGATACGGTGCGTGATTGTTATGCGGCACTCGGAATTATCCATGAGAAATACAAGCCGATTCCGGGACGTTTTAAAGATTATATTGCGATGCCGAAGGAGAATATGTATCAGTCTCTTCATACGACATTGATTGGACCGGGCGGCCGTCCGTTCGAGATTCAGATTCGAACCTATGAGATGCACCGTACTGCGGAATATGGTATCGCCGCGCACTGGAAATACAAAGAAGGCGGCAATGGTAAGAATGATAACGAAGAACAGAAGTTAAGCTGGCTTCGTCAGATTCTGGAATGGCAGACCGATACAACGGATAACAAAGAATTCATGAACGTTGTCAAGACGGATCTGGATTTGTTCTCCGATCAGGTGTATGTATTTACCCCGGCGGGTGATGTCAAGAATCTTCCGGCAGGCTCAACACCGATTGATTTTGCGTATAGTATCCATACGGCAGTCGGAAATAAACTGATCGGTGCACGTGTCAATGGACGTCAGGTGCCGATAGAGACAGAGCTTCACAATGGTGACCGTGTCGAGATTATTACCTCACAGAATTCCAAAGGTCCAAGTATGGATTGGCTGTCTGTAGTCAAGAGTTCCCAGGCTAAGACGAAGATTAACCAGTGGTTCCGCCAGGAGAACAAGACAGATAATATCCAGCGTGGTAAAGATGCGATTGCTGCGTACTGTAAGACGAAGGGTATCGTGTTGCCGAACCTTTTGCAGCCGGAACTGCAGGAAAAGGTAATGAAGAAATATAATTTCCTGACATGGGATGCGGTGCTTGCATCTATCGGACATGGCGGTCTGAAAGAAGGACAGGTTGTCAATCGTCTGCAGGAAGAATACAAAAAAGAAGAAGCGAAGAAGGTCACAGAGGAACAGATCGTTGACAAGATTAATGCACCTGGCAGAGGCGAAAGCCACAAGCATGCAAAGGGTGGTATTGTGGTCAAAGGTATGGACGATGTGGCGGTGCGTTTCTCACGTTGTTGTGCTCCGGTGCCGGGGGATGAGATTGTCGGTTATATCACGCGTGGTCGTGGTGTATCAATTCATCGTACCGACTGTGTGAATGTGCTTTGTATGGATGAGTTTGACCGGAAACGTCTGATTGAGGCAGAGTGGTCGGAAGACCTGCTGCAGAATCAGAAGATGTATATGACGGAGATCAATATCTATGCAAATGACAGTAAGGGACTGGTGTTCTCGCTGTCTAAGATCTTCAATGAGGAGAATATCAATCTGACAGGTATGAATGTGCGTGTCAACAAACAGGGTAAGGCGACGGTTTCCGTTAAGTTTGAGATTCGCTCGAAGGAGCAGCTCAACAAGATGATTGCGAAGATCCGGAATGTGGAAGGAATCATCGACATCGAGCGGACCACGGGTTGATTGTATGAATTAACATATTGGTGGAAGAGTTGAACACAACTACGCAATTCCATGCAGACGCGCTCTCGCTCGGTTCAGCACGCAGTGGTACTAAATTCGCGACAAAGAGCAGTCGCTCATTAAGTACCAGCGTGCTTCAACGGTCTGCATATGAATTGGTAGATTGTGTCCAACTCTATCTACGAATTGGAAAATGATACAATCAAATCACAGTGGCGTCTGACCTTGAAAGGAGTTTTATGGGAAAGATTGAAATAACGAAGAAAGTGCTCGGGATCTGTGCGACGAATTGTTATACGATGGGAGATACAGATACACGGGAAGCGGTGATTATTGACCCCGGAGATAGAGCAGATATTTTGATAAAGGACTGGAAAGACCGAAACTGGCATCCGCAGGCAGTGCTCTTAACGCATGGACATTTTGACCATATCGGGGCACTTGCGGGTGTAAAGAAGGAATACCCGGATATTAAGGTGTATGCGGCGGCAGCAGAGAAGGAAGTTATGGAGAGCCCTGCTTTGAATCTGTCGTCTTCGTTCGGTGCGGCATTTACGGCGCAGGCAGATATCTATTTGGAGGATGGCACTGAAATCGAGGTGCTCGGACGGACATGTAAGTGCCTGTTGGTGCCGGGACATACGAAAGGTGGCATGTGCTACTATTTCCCGGAGGAGAAGGTTGTCTTTACCGGGGATACGCTGTTTTGCTACAGTGTCGGAAGAACCGATTTCCCGACGGGAGATGCGAGGGCGCTGGAAGAAGCTATCCGTGAGAAGTTATTTACACTGCCGGATGAGACGCTTGTGCTTCCGGGACATGATGCACAGACAATGATTGGAAAGGAAAAGAAGGGTAATCCTTATTTCTAAGATGATACTGCTAGACCAGAATAATCAATTATATAACAACGACCTGCGGGCGATGATTATGGCGTTTTATCCGGGCGTGAAGATTGTTGAGGATGAGAACTTGTCCGATGATTTTGACCTTCGGCTTCTGATTCGGTATGAGGAAGTATCTACCATCCTGACGGTGTGCAAGCATGGACATGCGTGCGACAAACCGGATGATCTGCAGGAGGTGCCGGAGCTTCCGGCGTATAAGGATAAGCTGCTGATATCGACCTGTGGACTGCGGGCGAAGATTCTTGTTGATTACCGGGATAAGGCAGGGTTTCGAAACATATTGAAGATGGCGTCCTACCGGCTACTCGGACAGTTTGCGGACCGGAGACTTCTGTGGGGCGACCTGACCGGGGTACGTCCGACAAAAATCGCGATGACAAAGCTTGTGGAGTATATGGATGTAGGTGCACAGGAGCTTCTGGGTGATTCGGACGAAACCGACGAAACTGGAGTGAACGGACATGGATTCGTGGAAAATGTCAATCTGGCACTTGCAAAGCAGCAGGAAATCCACGATAAAATCGTACAATATTACCGTGATACCTACGATACAAGCGTGCAGAAAGCGGAGCTTGCAACGACAGTGGCAGAAAATGAGCATCGTCTGGTGAAAGGAATTGATCTCGACAATGATTATTGTCTGTATGTTGGGATTCCGTTTTGTCCAAGCCGTTGCCTGTATTGTTCGTTCACGTCATATCCGATCGGAATTTACGCGGAGAAAGCAAGGACGTATATTGATACGCTCTGCAAGGAATTAGCTTATGTGGCAGAACAGTATAAGCATAAACGGTTAGTCGCAATCTACATTGGCGGCGGAACGCCGACGTCAATCTCGCATGAGCTGCTTGCAGTGCTATTGAAGCGGATTCAGACCGTATTCCGGTTACAGGAACCGGAGGCTGCCGGTGGGCTTGTGGATTTTACCGTGGAGGCAGGACGCCCGGACAGTATCACACCGGAGAAGCTTGCGGTGATGAAGGAATATGGCGTGACGCGTATCAGCATCAATCCGCAGACGATGAACGACGAGACACTGCGGACGATCGGGCGTGCGCACAATGCGGCTCAGGTGAAGGAAGCATTTGCGATGGCACGACAGGCAGGCTTTGATAATATCAACATGGATCTGATTGCGGGACTTCCGGGAGAAGACTTAGACAGTATGCGGCATACGCTTGCGGAAGTGCGGGCGTTGGCACCGGAGAGCCTGACGGTACATTCGCTGGCAATCAAGCGTGCGGCGAACCTGAACCAGCAGATGGACGATTACAAATCCACGATCCATCACGATATGGATGCGATGCATACGGCGGCGCAGGAGACGGCACAGGCACTTGGCATGGAACCATATTATCTGTACCGGCAGAAGAATATCGGTGGTAATCTGGAGAATGTCGGATATGCGAAGCCGGGCTGCGAATGTTTATATAATATTTTGATTATGGAAGAGATGACAGATATCATTGCGGCGGGCGCAGGCGCGTCGACGAAGCTTGTCTATCATGCGGAAAATCGTGTGGAGCGGGTAGAAAACTGCAAATCTGTCGATGATTATATCAACCGTTTTGATGAAATGCTTGACCGAAAGCGCAAAGCGTTTTAAAATCGAACGAGAATGAATACAAGCGGGAGGAAAAAGATGGCAATGAAGAAGAAGCCGGTCACCGGCATGAAAGATATATTACCAAAGGAGATGGCAATCCGTGATTATTGCATCGCATTGATCAAGGATACCTATAAGACATTCGGATTTAATTCGATGGAGACACCATGTGTCGAGCATATCGAGAACTTAAACAGCAAGCAGGGCGGCGAGAATGAGAAGCTCATCTTCAAGATCTTGAAGCGTGGTGAGAAGCTGAAGATCGACGAGGCAAAGGAAGAGCTTGACTTAGTTGACGGCGGACTCCGTTACGATCTGACTGTACCGCTTTGTAGATATTATTCGAACAATGCGAACGAGCTGCCGAGCCCGTTTAAGGCGTTGCAGATGGGAAATGTATGGAGAGCTGACCGTCCACAGCGTGGTCGTTACAGACAGTTCATGCAGTGTGATATTGATATTTTAGGTGAGCCAACAATCTTAGCAGAGATCGAGCTGATCTTAGCGACAACGACATTGCTTGGCAAGCTGGATTTCAAGAACTTCACGATCCGTATCAATGATCGTCGTATCTTAAAGGCGATGGCTGCTTACAGCGGATTTGCGGAAGCGGATTATGATACCGTATTTATCATCCTCGATAAGATGGATAAGATTGGTTTGGATGGCGTCAAGGAAGAGCTCCTGAAGGAAGGCTATGCCGAGGACGCTGTGACAAAATATCTCGAACTGTTCGAGAAGGTGACAGCTGATATCAGCGGCGTACAGTATCTGAAGGAGACTCTTGGTGAGTTCTTACCGGAAGAGGTTGCTGAGAATTTGAAGACGATCATTGACAGCGTGGAGAGCACGAAGAGTGCGGACTTCAAGATGGCATTTGATCCGACTCTGGTACGCGGTATGTCATATTACACAGGTCCAATCTTCGAGATTTCGATGGATGAGTATGGCGGATCGGTCGGCGGCGGCGGACGTTACGATGAGATGATCGGCAAATTCACCGGTCAGCCAACACCGGCGTGTGGATTCTCTATCGGATTCGAGCGAATCATCATGCTTTTGTTAGAGCGTGATTTCGAAGTACCGGGAAGCAAGAACAAGACCGCATACTTAATCGACAGGAAGATGCCAAGCGACAAGCTGCTTAAGATCTTAGAGCAGGCAAAACAGGCAAGAGCCGAGGGACAGATCGTGAATATCGCGATCATGAAGAAGAACAAGAAGTTCCAGAAGGATCAGATGACCGCGGAGGGTTATACACAGTTTGAGGAATTCTATGCGGATTCTTTTGAAGGTTAATCATTGTTTATGATATAAAAAAGCTCCACAACTGATGTAGATAATTGCAAACGCAGAATGTCAGAGATAGGAGCAGGTCTTTATAAATTAACTTAGACACAGGAGGCTATGAAAATGGCAGAGTCAATGCAGGGACTTCACAGAAGTCACAGATGTACAGAAGTAAATAATACGATGATTGGGGATACCGTCACCGTGATGGGATGGGTGCAGAAGAGCCGGAACAAAGGTGGAATTATCTTCGTTGATCTGCGTGATCGAAGCGGCATTCTGCAGGTGATTTTCGAGGAAGCAAACTGCGGGAAGATAAGCTTCGCAAAGGCAGAGAAGCTTCGCTCCGAGTTTGTAGTTGCAATCACCGGTGAGGTTGCAAAGCGTGGCGGCGCAGTCAACGAGAACCTTGCAACCGGTGATATCGAAGTGATCGCGAAGGATATCCGTATCCTTGCAGAAGCAGATACACCACCGTTCCCAATCGAGGAAAACAGCAAGACGAAGGAAGATCTTCGCCTGAAATACCGTTATCTGGATCTTCGCCGTCCGGACCTTCAGAAGAATATCATGATGCGCAGCAAGGTGACAACACTGGTTCGTTCCTTCATGGCAGACGAAGGCTTTATCGAGATTGAGACACCGACACTTTGTAAGTCAACTCCGGAAGGCGCACGTGATTACCTTGTACCAAGCCGTATACATCCGGGTGAGTTCTATGCATTGCCACAGTCGCCACAGATCTACAAGCAGCTTTTGATGTGTTCTGGTTACGACCGCTATTTCCAGATTGCACGCTGTTATCGAGACGAGGATCTGCGTGCCGACAGACAGCCGGAATTTACACAGATTGATATGGAGCTTTCTTTTGTGGATGTCGATGATGTTATCGATGTCAATGAGCGTCTGCTTGCAAAACTGTTCAAGGAAGTTATCGGCGTGGATGTGCAGCTCCCGATTCAGCGTATGACATACAAAGAGGCGATGGAACGTTTCGGTTCTGATAAGCCGGATCTCCGTTTTGGTATGGAGCTTTGTGATGTGACAGATGTTGTGAAGGATTGTGAATTTGTCGTATTCAAGAATGCGATTGAAGCCGGCGGAAGCGTACGTGGTATCAATGCCGAGGGACAGGGCGCAATGCCGAGAAAGAAAATTGATGCTCTCGTTGACTTTGCCAAGGGTTACGGTGCAAAGGGACTTGCATATATTGCAATCCATGAGGATGGAACGATGAAGTCATCTTTCGCAAAGTTCATGAAGGACGAAGAGATGCAGGCGCTTGTTGAGAAGATGCAGGGTAAGCCGGGCGATTTACTGCTCTTTGCAGCAGATAAGAGCAAGCTTGTCTATGATGTACTTGGTGCACTTCGTCTGGAGATTGCAAATCAGCTTGGCCTTCTGAAGAAGGATGAATACCGTTTTGTATGGATTACAGAGTTTCCGCTGCTTGAGTGGAGCGAGGAACTTGGCAGATATCAGGCAATGCACCATCCGTTTACTATGCCGATGGAAGAGGATCTGCAGTATATCGAGTCTGATCCGGGCAGAGTTCGTGCGAAAGCATATGACATCGTATTAAATGGTACAGAAATCGGTGGTGGTTCCGTGCGTATCCATCAGGATGACATCCAGGAAATGATGTTCAAGGCACTTGGATTTACAATGGAGCGTGCATACGACCAGTTCGGATTTTTGCTCAATGCATTCAAATATGGTGTACCACCACACGCAGGACTTGCATACGGATTGGACCGTCTCGTTATGCTGATGGCGAAAGAAGATTCTATCCGTGACGTTATCGCATTCCCGAAGGTAAAGGATGCTTCCTGCCTGATGAGTGAGGCACCGAATACGGTTGATGCAAAACAGCTTGAAGAGCTTGGTATAGCAATTGCAAAGCCGGAAGCAAAGGCAGAGCCGGACACTGAGTAATGGTGGAATCGGTGTGAATCCAATATAGAGAAAGTGATGCAGGGAGATTGATTAATTTCGGTCTCCTTTTTGCTTTGTATCAGGCAGACACCAGTCTGTTTGGCGACCGATGGGAACAAAATGTATTTTGTAGGGGCTGATTTACATAGAAAAATGACAGAATACAAATCCGGAATCTGCATATGATTAAAAGAAGAAATTTCTACCGGAGTCTTGTCTATGCAGATTCTTCAACATAAAAAAGTGCGTTTGCTGTTTGGATTTACGGTCTTTATGGTGCTGCTTATCTTGAACTGTGTCCTGTATTGCAATAAGGCGGGGATGCAGAGGGAGCTGGTAGTGGTGATAGATGCCGGACATGGTGGAAATGATCCGGGGAAAATCGGTGTGGATAATATAAAGGAAAAAGATGTGAATCTACAGATTGCGTTATGCTTGAAAGCACAGCTGCAGGTGCGTGGTGTGAAGGTGATTTTGACGAGAGATGCGGATGTGTGTCTGGCGACGCAGGGAGCGGCAAATAAGAAGGTATCGGATATGCATAACCGTGTAAGTCTTATTAATGCAAGTGGTGCAGATTGCATGATCAGCATTCACCAAAACAGCTATCCGGAAACAGAAATCAGCGGTCCGCAAGTGTTTTATTATGGGCCATCGGATAAATCAAAGGAATTAGCGCAAACGATACAGGCACAGTTGATTGCAGATCTGCAGCCGCCGAAAGAACGGGAGATTAAAACCGGAAATGATCTGTATATCCTGAAAAACAGCAGCTGCCCAGGCGTGATTGTAGAATGTGGATTCCTGAGTAATCCGGCGGAATGCGGAAATCTGCAGAATCCGGAGTATCAGCAGAAGATTGCTGTTGCAATCGCGAGGGCGGTATGCAAATTATAGTTTGATTGAAAAACAAATCCAAGTCTGCTCGTGAAATGTCTCGTTGTCCAGATAGATTTTGCCGCCGTAATGGTCTACAAGCTCTTTTAGATTTGGTAGACCCTGCCCGCGGGGGCTGCGTGCCGTGCCGGATACTTTGGTGGAGTAGCCGCGAATAAACATTTTTTTGCGCATCTCGGAAGAGATTTCTCTGCCTTCGTTTTTTGTCTGCATGAGTATGTGACCGTCCTGACTGTCAAGAATCAAATATACCGGATGCTTGTTGCTGGATGCTTCGATGGCATTATCAATCAGAATGCCGAGAATACGGATCAAGTCATATTCCGGCACCTGTGTCACCAATGATTTGTTTTTGATTTTCACTGATAAAATGCGGTCTTTCTTGGCTGCTTCTTTTATCTTACTGAACACGAATCCTGCTACAACGGGGAGATTAATCTTCAGCAGTTCAGATTCGTTGAATTCATCTTCCAGATAAGAAGAGTAATTTGCAATAGCTTCGCTCAATGACTCATAATCTTTGTATGTGTAAGGCAGCATCCGAATGGCATTCATCTGGTTGTTGAAATCATGCTGTTTTCCGAGAATATCAGAAATTAAATTATGTGTCATCGGCTCGTAAGTCTGGTAGTTCTCAATGTCCTGTTTCTGCATCGTGATTGTACGTTGCTGATTTAAAACCATGATGTCTGCAAGAAGCAGGACGATCATGAATGAGAACGTTAATGGTAAAACTGCGATGGCGTTAATAGAATCAATTTTTGAGAGAGCTACCATCACAATAAGTAATAGACAAATGTAGGAAAGGACAAGTTTTCCAATTAGATTTCCGCTGTTGATAAAAATATATAATTTGCGAAGCGGGAGGAATGAGATAGCAATGCAAACAATTAAAATAACACAGTTTCCAATAAACTGAATGGTTTCTTCAGATAGCGCAAACACTGCAGTGGGAAACGCAATCATTGACATGGCTTCAATCAAACCGCAACTAACAAAACTTAATATAAAAGGGAAGATAACTTCAAATATTGATATATGTAAAATTAGACAATAGGTTAATAAAGAAACGGGAAAGGCTATAAACCATCCGAAGATATTTGGAATACAGTAGTACAGTAGATTGTTGATGATTCCACAGAGTGGGAGTAGAATTATCAATGGTGAAAATAACAATTTCTTTTTCTTGCCAAGCAATGAGCTGATTAGAAGTAATTCGGCGATAGCTTCAATAACATATGAACCGCTTGAGATTGCAAAATTAATCATAAGTAAATTTCCCCTTGCATTTTTTAAAATATTATATGCTTTTGCGATTTATGTCAATTGTTATATATGATATGTGCGTTTGAACGCAAAAACTGTAAAATATTTGAAAAAAATGTTGTTTATTCCCTGGTGGATGTCGTTCGTTCCAAACTACTTGTACTCACGGAATATTCGTGGTAAGTATAATACAGAAATTCGTTTGAAGATGAATTTCCGAGAATATGCTTTCATAAGAAGGAGGAGATGTGTGATGAAAGATATGAAGAGAGTAGTTGCTGCGCAGTTGGAGGACCTGACAGATGTTATTTTGACTCTTACAGGATGTAAAAACTTTTGGGGAGAGCCGGAGCTTCCGGATTGCATGAGAGTTGAGATGGAGTCTGAAGAGGACAACTAAGCACAGTAACAAAATAACATTGGGGGTATCCGTTGCACGGAATTGGGCGGATATCCCATCTGTTATGAATCAGAGACTGGGGATGTGGACATGGGGATAAATCATAAGATTGGAACGTGCATAACGGAATATTTGGTTGGGCAGGAATATGATGTGGCAGATATACACTGTGCCAAAATATGCTATGCAGTCGAATCGTTAGTTGGGGATTTACAGAAAAATCTACTTCTATTTTTCGTTTTTGCAATATCGGGATTCTTTCGAGAGTTTCTGTTCTGTTTTTTGACAGTGAATCTTGTTCGCCGCTTTCTGGGCGGTATTCACATGAAGACAAATATAGGTTGTACAGTTGTTTCGATAAGCGTGTATGTGCTGGCAGTGGTGGGAGGCACACTTGCACCTGTCTCTCAGATTGTAACTGCGGGATTGATTCTGGTTGTGGCATATTTGATGATTAAGATAGCGCCGCTTCCGTCACCGAATCGTCCGGTTTACAAGGGAGAACGAAAACGCAAAATTCAGATAAGAGGGCTGTTAGGATTGGCTGTCTTGAGCATCTGTATAACCATTTTCCCTGCATGTGCTGCATTTGTTGGATGGACATTGGTATTACAGATTGTAGAGGCAGGTGTTGTATTGTTGAGAGAGGATTATATGTATTATCAGAATCAGGATGCACCGGTGACGGTGTCGGCGGAAGCGGAAAAGCTTTTTATGGAATATACCAGAAACTATGAACAAAGATTGGATGGGCTGGTTCGGTATCCGGCGGAGTTTGAAAAAATGACAAGAAAGGAACGAACAAGTGCATTTAAAGGATTTTCCGATTCGGAAAAGGATGCATTTCTGGCTCTTTTGACCGATGAGGAGAAGAACCGGTTGGTACAGGATATCCATTATCAGGCGGTGCACGATTTTTGGAAGAGGCAATAAATTAGCAGGGGCTGAAAGTGTTTTGGTAAAATCTTTTCAGTCCCTGCTAATTGCTTTTTTGACGATATCTTTAAATTTGCGTCCGACCGGTGTGGGAAGATTGTGGTTGCCCAGATAAAGAATTGCGTTAGTCGGGTCGTAGGAATTGACATAGTCGCTGTTGATGATAAAACCACGATGACTCTGTATGAAGTTTGGTGGAAGCTGTGCAATGATTTCTTTCAGCCGGAGACCGGTAGCTAGGATGACATCGCTTTCGGTATAAATCGTTAAATTTTTACCACCGGCTTCGATGTACAGGATTTTCTCCGGTAGAACACGGAAGTAAATTCCGTTTACATCACGTAATTCAATCGGGGTCACATCCAGAAAGCGATTGTGAATCAGTTTGTCAATTGTAAGCAGCAGATCTTCCTTTTTGTATGGTTTAACGAGATAATCGTAACAGTTGGTTGCGTGAATTGCGCGAGGTGCGTCCGTGGAAAGTGCAGTTAAAAATAAAATAGGCGTTTTGGCATAGCGTGGGATAGAACGAATATAAGTTCCGAGCGCTACGCCGTCCTGCAAGGAATCCTCATCCCCCAAGGAGATATCCAGAAGAAATAACTGAACCTTGTTTGCCTGCATCATTTTGACTGCCTGCTTGTAGGTGTCTGCTTTTATGCAATTCATATTATCATATTTCTCGAGTAAGATAGCCTCGATGCCATCTAACTGGGCAGGATCATCTTCTACGATCAAAATATCCATGAAATCGCTCCTCTCGTATGTTCGTATATTATAAATATTTCGCAATTTCTGTGTCAACATCTTTTGCTCTGGCGATAAAAAACAACGTAAAATACATGCTAAAAAACGTAAAAAAATGATAGATAAAAGAATGGTAAACATGTTATATATGAACATTAGACACACAAAACGAACCTATAGGTAACACTTGCAATTCCGGGGGAAAAGCGGTAATATAACTACAAGAATATAAGCGTTTTGGGGAAAGGAACTATGGAGGGTTATATGAATATAGCAGCTGTTGGAAATTCGAATATCACATTGGCGGTCAGCGATACTGGCAGCATGAATGCAATTGACATGGCGATGCTCCGAAAGTCACTTGATACAGTTGAGACAAGTGGAGCGATGCTTACGCAGATGATGGAGCAGTCTGTTAATCCGAATGTCGGTGCCAATATAGATATTCGTTTATAATTAAAGATATGATGTAGAGTCCTGCGTGAAGATGCAGGACTTTTTTGTTGGTAATCAAAAAAGCAAATAAATGAAAAATATGAAAACTCTATGTATTGCTTTTCTAAAACCTTTCTATTAAAATGCAATTTGATTTCCGGTGAAATCGAATGACAATTGATGAAAGACATACTGTTTATAATATTTATTAGTAGAAGAGGTAATATAATATGAGAACAAAGATGACAGCAAAGGAAAGACTTCCACTTATAGGAATGACGGTGTCTGCATTCATATTTAATACATCGGAATTTATGCCGATCGGGTTACTCACGGATATAGCGAAGAATTTTGAGATTTCAGAGGCGAAAGCGGGAATGCTGATCACGGTATATTCCTGGATCGTTATGTTGTTGTCGCTTCCGCTCATGCTTTTGGTGAGCAAGATAGATTATAAGAAATTATTTATGGGAACGGTTACGCTGTTTGGCATCTGCCAGGTACTTTCCGTGCTATCCAACAGTTATGGTATGCTGATGGTGTCCCGAATTGGCGTTGCATGTGCACATGCAATCTTCTGGTCGATTGCGTCACCGATCGCGGTGCGGATGGCGTCAGAAGAACATCAGTCTCTGGCACTTAGTATGGTTGTAACAGGAACCTCGGTTGCCACAATTGCAGGGCTGCCTCTGGGACGCCTGGTTGGACATTATGCAGGCTGGCGCAGTGCATTTTTGATTGTTGCAATTATCACATTTATTGTGGTTTTATATATGGCATTTTTGTTCCCGAAGATGGATGCAGGGGAACCGTTCCGCATCAAACAGCTTCCGGGATTGTTTAAGAACCGTTCGCTGGTATGTGTATATGCACAGACTTTCCTGTTTGTGGTTGGTTACTACACAAGTTACAGTTATATTGATCCGTTTTTGCAACAGGTTGCGGGAATGAAGAATAATACAATCACGGTGACGCTGTTTTTGTTTGGCGCAGCGGGCCTGCTTGGAAGTTTTCTGTTCTCAAAGTTTTATGACCGCTATCGTCTGCGTTTCCTGCGGACAGTGATGATTTCTCTTGCAATCGAACTCGCATTGCTGTTGCCGGCATCGAAGCAGCCTTGGTTTATGATGGTGCTTTGCGCACTGTGGGGAATTACGGTACTTGTGTTTAATGTATCGTTCCAATCAGAGACAATCCGCTGTACAGATGAGCAGTCGTCTTCGGTTGCGATGTCCATCTTCTCGGGAATATTTAATTTTGGAATCGGTGCGGGGAGCTGGATCGGCGGAATTGTCTGCTCGAATGGACATCTGCCGCATATTGGCTTTGTAGGTGCGATTTTTGCAGTGATATCTGCGGTATTCTTTGTAACGATTGTGACAAATAGTATGGAACTGTCAGAACACAGATAAAGAATAAAAGTGAAAAAGAACTGTAGAATCCCGGTGGCTGTTGCTACCGGGATTTTTATGTAAAGAAGATGAAGAGCTTGTTATAATGCTGTGGGCGGATTTCTATATATTGTATTACAAGGATTTGTCACTCAATATCATGTACTAAATATTTCAAAATGTTACAAAATGTAATAATTTTATGTGAACTATCTTTTGAAAAAAGTTGACAGAAAAAGAGGGCTTGAATGTGGCAGAAATGCTGTAAAAATGCGAATAAATTGTGAACTTTTGAAAAAACATCCAAAAATTGGTTGACAATAATATTACAGGTTGCTATAATGGGCAATGTAATAAGTTGTAACATATTTGTAACAAATTGGAGGTAAGAACATGAGAAAACCATCAAAAAAGTGGTTGGCGGCAGCGGCGGCAGGTTGCATATTCGCTTCGTCCATGGGTACATATACATATAAGGTATTGGCGGATGAATTCGTATATAGTGACGCAAACGTAAGTATAACTTCGATCGTTGACCATTATATTGAAGTAAACGGCGGAGCCGTATTTACAGAAGCAACTCCTGAGGATGCGGTAGCAACAACTGCACTTGCAGAGGCAACTGCTACAGATGCGGTTGTGACAGGAAGTATTGAAGAAGTTGCACAGACAACAGGAGAGGTAACGGAAATAACAACCGAGGCTCCTGCAACTGAGACGACAACCGAAGAAGCAACAACAGAAGCACCGGCGCAGGAAGAAGCAGCGGCATCACCGGTTATGGATTTTACGGGTAAAGCAGTTGTGAAAGCATCCGGTTCTGTAAATATCCGCCAGGCTGGAGATGTAAATTCTACAAAGGTGGGAACCATTGATGGATTTGGTCTCGTGAATGTGGTAGAAAAGGGCGATACATGGTCCCATATTACATCCGGTAATGTAGATGGATATATCAAGAATGAATTTCTTGTATTTGACGGTGACGCTGCAAGCTATGCGGCTGCAAACCTTTCAAAGGTAGCAGTTGTCAATACGGCAGCATTGACACTCCGTAGTGATGCAAGCGTGGATAGCGAGCGTATTACAATTCTTGCACAGGGTGAGACATATCCGATTGTTTCCACAGGCGATGCATGGACAAAGATCCAGCTTGACGGAACTACAGGTTATGTGAAGAATGAGTATATTACAATTTCCTATAATATGCCGACGGCAAAGGCGGTGAGCACACCGGCACAGGAGCAGACAACAGAAGCACCTGCAACGGAAGCACCAACAACAGAAGCGCCAACAACAGAGGCACCAACAACAGAAGCGCCTGTGACAGATGTTCCTGTATCTGAGCTTGGCCAGCAGGTTGCAAACTTCGCAAGTCAGTTTGTTGGAAATCCGTATGTTTATGGAGGTACAAGCCTGACGAATGGCGCGGATTGTTCGGGATTCGTCCAGAGTGTATATAAGAACTTTGGATATTCTCTGCCGAGAACTGCAACAACACAGAGCAATGCAGGAACTGCAATCAGTCTTGCAGCACTTCAGCCGGGAGATCTTGTGTTCTATGATCATGGATCCGGATCTGTGCAGCATGTCGGAATCTATATTGGAAACGGACAGATTGTTCATGCAAGTAACCGTCGTACGGGAATTAAGATTTCCAGTGTAAATTACAGCACACCATTTAAGGCTTGCAGAATCGCAAATTAGTACGCAATTTAAACTTCTAATAATGTGTAAAAAGGACATTTCCGAACAGAATCGGAAATGTCCTTTTGCTTTTTCCTTAAAAATGATTTTTTTTGTGTATTTTGACGAAAAATCCCTTCCCAAAAGGGGGTTCGGTGTGCTATAATACTGAACATAGAAGATAGATGTGCTTCTTGCACTTTTTTATTTTCTATAGTTCGACGTAAAGGAGCTGGGGCTTATGAATTACATCATTAGTGGAAAAAACATTGAGGTTACAGACGCATTGAAACAGGCTATCTATGAGAAGCTTGAGAGAATCGAGAAGTTCTTCGCAGAAGATACAGCCGCACAGGTTACTCTTTCTGTAGATAAGGATCGCCAGAAGATTGAAGTTACAATCCCGATGAAGGGGCATACGATTCGTGCAGAGCAGGCAAGCGATAATATGTATGTATCCATTGATTTGGTCGTAGAGATTATCGAACGTCAGGTGACACGCCATAAGAAACGTATTTTGGACAAGGAGCAGAATGCAGGATACATCAACAGTGATTTCTTTGATGTAGAAGGACTCGAGGACGAGGATGTTCAGATTATCCGTAGCAAGAAAGTTGTCCTGGAGCCTATGTATCCGGAAGATGCATGCATCCAGATGGATCTGCTCGGACATAACTTCTTCGTATTCCGTAACGCAGAGACAGACAAGGTAAATGTCGTATACAAGCGTAGAGGTAATACATTCGGATTGATTGAGCCGGAATTTTAATAGTTTCAGTTATGTATAGAGGGTTATAAAAAGACGGTATCCCGGAGACGAAGGTCTCCGGGATATTTGTTTAGGAGGATTTTATGCGCGGGAATCCTGTTTCCGGCGCGGAAACGTCTTGCGTTACATGGCATTTAATGTTATATTACAAGTTGTGGTATTAGATTGAATCGTGCTCAGGGAGGTAAGAAATGAGCTTATTAGAAAAAATATTTGGAACACATAGCGATAAAGAGCTTAAGAAAATATATCCAATTGTAGATAAGATTGAAGCACTCGATGCGTCTATGCAGGCACTTAGTGATGAAGAGCTGAAGGCAAAGACACCGGAGTTTAAGGAACGCCTTGAAAAAGGTGAGACACTCGATGATCTGCTTCCGGAAGCATTTGCGGTGGTACGGGAGGCAGCAGACAGGGTTCTTCATATGAAGCATTATCGTGTGCAGTTGATCGGTGGTATCCTGCTGCATCAGGGACGTATCCCGGAGATGCGTACTGGTGAAGGTAAGACACTGGTTTCTACCCTTCCTGCATATCTGAATGCGCTTGAGGGAAAGGGCGTTCATATCGTAACTGTCAACGATTATCTGGCAAAGCGTGATGCAGAGTGGATGGGAAAGGTGCATGAATTCCTTGGACTGACGGTAGGCGTAATCTTAAATAGTGACAAGAACGATGCGAGACGTGCAGCATACAACTGCGATATTACATATGTAACAAACAACGAACTTGGTTTCGATTATCTACGTGATAATATGGTTATTTACAAGGAGCAGCTCGTGCAGCGAGACTTGCATTACGCAATTGTCGATGAGGTCGATTCTGTATTGATTGATGAGGCGCGTACACCATTGATTATTTCCGGACAGAGTGGTAAGTCTACGGATCTGTACAAGATGTGTGATTACCTTGCACGCCGTATGAAGCGGGGAACTGCTTCGATGGAACTCAGCAAGCTCGATGCAATCATGGGAACCGAGATTGAGGAAGATGGCGATTACTTAGTAGATGAGAAAGATAAGCAGGTTGTTCTTACCGCACAGGGCGTCAAGGAAGTTGAACAGTTTTTCCATATTGATAACTTCTCGGATGCAGATAATATTGATATCCAGCACAACATGATTATGGCATTACGTGCACATGCACTTATGTTCCGTGATAAGGATTATGTTGTAAAAGATGATGAAGTTTTGATTGTTGATGAGTTTACCGGACGTATCATGCCGGGACGGCGTTTTTCGGATGGCCTGCATCAGGCGATTGAAGCAAAGGAAAATGTAAAGGTAAAACGGGAGAGCCGTACACTGGCAACGATTACCTTCCAGAACTTCTTTAACAAATATAAGAAGAAGGCAGGTATGACCGGTACAGCCCTCACAGAGGAAGAAGAGTTCCGTGAGATTTACGGTATGGATGTTGTCGTTGTTCCGACAAACCTGCCGGTACAGCGAATCGATCATCATGATTCTATATTTAAGACGAAGAAGGAAAAGCTGGATGCAATTGTACAGGCGGTTGCGGAAGCACACGATAAAGGACAGCCGGTGCTGGTTGGTACGATTACGATTGAAGCATCTGAGGAACTTAGCCGTATGCTTACAAAGCGTGGTATCCAGCACAAGGTATTGAATGCGAAGTTCCACGAACTGGAGGCTGAGATTGTTGCGGATGCCGGACAGCGTGGTGCGGTTACGATTGCAACCAACATGGCTGGCCGTGGTACAGATATTAAGCTTGGTGAAGGTGTGGCAGAACTTGGCGGCTTGAAGATTATCGGTACAGAGCGTCATGAGTCCCGTCGTATTGATAACCAGCTGCGTGGCCGTGCCGGTCGTCAGGGTGATCCGGGTGAATCCAAATTCTATCTGTCTCTGGATGATGACCTGATGCGTTTGTTTGGTTCAGAGAAGGTAAAAGCGGTTTATGATGCGTTGAAGATTCCGGAAGGTGAAGAAATCCAGCATAGTACAATCACCAAATTCGTTGAGAAAGCACAGATGAAGATTGAGAGCAACAACTTTGCAATCCGTAAGAACCTGATGGAATATGATCAGGTAAATAATGATCAGCGAGAGGTTATCTATGCAGAGCGCCGTCGTGTGTTGGATGGCGAGAATATGCGTGATGTTATCTTCAAGTTCATTCAGGATACAGTTGAGAATTATATTGACAAGACCTGCTCAGCGGATCTTGCTCCCGGTGAGTGGCAGATCGGCGAATTGAATCAGCTTCTGATCCCGATTATCCCGATGGAGCCGATTGAGTTGACAGAGGAAGAGAAGAAAACCGGCAAGCTGGATAAGTTTAAGCAGAGAATTAAGGAAGAGGCAGCGAAGGTATACGAAGCGAAGGAAGCAGAGTTTCCGGAACCGGAGCATTTCCGTGAGATTGAGCGTGTCGTATTGCTGAAGGTGATTGATAAGAAGTGGATGGCACATCTGGACGATATGACACAGCTTCGCCAGGGTATCACTCTTCAGGCGTATGGTAGTAAAGATCCGGTTGTTGAGTATAAGTTTGCCGGCTTTGATATGTTCAATGAGATGACAGCAGCTATCCGCGAGGATACCGTCCGTATGCTGCTCCATGTCAAGATTGAGCAGAAGGTAGAGCGTGAAGAAGTTGCCAAGGTAACCGGAACGAACAAGGATGATTCTGCAAAGAAGGGACCGGTTCGACGTGAGAGCGCAAAGATTGGGCGTAACGATCCATGTCCATGTGGCAGCGGCAAGAAATACAAGATGTGCTGTGGCAGAAACTTGTAAGGATAAGGAATATCTGAATCATAATTATTTAGAGAAAATGTATATTACGATATATAGCATTACATGTTCTTAAGCAGACCATTGAAGCACGTTGGTACTTAATGAGCGATTGTTTTTTATCGCGAATTTAGTACCATTACGTGCTGAACTGAGCGGGAGCGCGTCTGCGTAGAACTGTATATGCTATAATATCGTGGAAGATAGTTAAATTATGAGAGGCGGTGACGGAAGTGATAGAGTTAGATCAGTTTCGATATACTTTAAATGAATACAAAACTCCACTTGCGGAAGTGAGGGATTCACTTTGACATCGCTGGTAAGCAGTTACGCATCAGGCAGCTAGAACCGATGCTTGAACAGCCCGGGTTCTGGGATGATGTGGAACATAGCCAGCAGGTTATGAAAGAATTGAAGAATCTGAAAGATACAATTGAGGAATTTGATGCACTTTCAACACAGTATGAAGATATCGGAACATTGATTGAGATGGCGGAGGAAGAAAATGATGCCGGTCTGATTGATGAGATTGCAGCCGAACTTGCGAGCTTTGAAGAGAAGTTTGAGGAGTTTCGCATCGACACACTTCTTTCTGAAGAATACGATGCGAACAATGCAATTGTTACGATTCATGCAGGGGTCGGTGGTACAGAAGCGTGCGACTGGGCACAGATGTTGTATCGCATGTATACGAGGTTTGCAGAGAAGAAGGGTTTTTCTGTAGAAGTGCTGGATTATCTGGATGGAGAAGAAGCAGGTATCAAATCTGTGACGTTCCGGGTGAATGGACTGCATGCGTATGGATATTTAAAATCCGAGAAAGGTGTGCATCGTCTGGTACGTATTTCTCCGTTTAACGCGGCGGGCAAGCGGCAGACAAGTTTTGCGGCGGTTGATGTGATGCCGGAATTAGATGACAGTATTCAGGTGGAGATCAATCCGGATGATCTGAGGATTGATACATATCGTTCGAGCGGTGCCGGTGGACAGCATATCAACAAGACGAGCTCGGCAATCCGTATTACGCATATTCCGACCGGAATTGTGGTACAATGTCAGAATGAGCGATCCCAGCACAGCAACAAGGATACCGCAATGAAGATGCTTAATGCAAAGCTCTTTATGATGAAAGAAGAAGAAAATAAAGCAAAACTTGCGGGTATTCGTGGAGAGGTGACCGATAATGGCTGGGGAAGTCAGATTCGAAATTATGTTCTGCAGCCGTATACGATGGTGAAGGACGCAAGAACAGGCTTTGAGTGTACGAATGCGCAGGCGGTATTAGATGGCGGCATTGATGGGTTTATCAGTGCATATTTGAAATGGATCAACACGAAGGAAAAAACAGAGTAATCTGGATGATGAGATAAGGGTGTGTGGAGCGCACAAGGTTATGAAAAGGAGGAATGTGCATGGCAGTGACGAAGTACATAGTGTTTCGATTGAATGATCAAAAATATAGCATGAAGCTGTCGAAGATCAATGGCATAGAGTATGTATATCATGTGGTACCCGTGCCGATGGGACCTGCATGCATCAAAGGAATTATTCATCTTAGAAATGAAGTGATACCTGTATTTAGCTTGAAGCGGTTGTTTGATATGCCGGAGGAGACGGTGGAGACGCAGCTTTTGATCACGGAGACACATGGTATGAAACTTGCGATTGAGGTGGACACCGTGCTCGGAATTGTGAATGTAGAGGAAGAGGACATTAAACAGATTCCGATGGTAGTACATACAGAGGAAACCGGATATTTAGAGGATGTTGTAAGATTGACTCTGCCGGAATCCGATCAAGAGGAAATCGTGATCAGCATCGCGGTTGACACATTGATGTCCGATCATGAATTTGGACAGATTGAAAACGCATTAGAAAAGGAGATGAGCGGAAAATGATTAACATTGCAGTGCTTGGCTACGGTACAGTAGGTTCCGGAGTAGTAGAGGTAATCAACAAAAATCACGCAAGTATCAACAAGCGTGCCGGACAGGAGGTAAACATCAAGTATGTCCTTGATTTGAGAGACTTCCCCGGCGATCCGGTTGAGAAGGTTCTTGTGCATGATTACAATGTGATTGTGAATGATCCGGAAGTGAAAATTATCGTAGAGGTAATGGGAGGCATTAAGCCGGCGTATGATTTTACGAAGCAGGCATTAGAGGCAGGCAAGAGTGTTTGTACTTCCAACAAAGAGTTAGTTGCAGCACATGGTGCAGAGCTTCTGGCAATCGCAAAGGCTAACAATGTAAACTTCCTGTTTGAGGCAAGCGTTGGCGGTGGAATTCCTATCATTCGTCCACTCAATCAGTCTCTGACCGCAGATGAGATTACAGAGATTACCGGTATATTAAATGGTACAACAAACTATATTCTGTCTAAGATGACAGACGAAGGCAAGTCTTTTGAAGAAGTGCTGAAGCGTGCACAGGAGAAGGGTTATGCGGAACGTAATCCGGAGGCAGATGTGGAAGGTTATGATGCCTGTCGTAAGATTGCAATCCTGACATCCCTTGCATTAGGTAAGCAGGTAGACTACCGTGATATTTATACAGAAGGCATCACGAAGATTACAAAGACTGATATTGAATATGCAAAGGCATTGCATGCAAGTATCAAGCTCCTCGGTACAAGCAAGTGGGAAACAGATGGAAAGATTTATTCGATGGTAGCACCGTTTATGATCGACAGCGATCATCCGTTAGGACATGTCAATGGCGTGTTCAACGGTATTTTCGTAAATGGAAATATGCTCGGTGATACGATGTTCTATGGCAAGGGCGCAGGCAAACTTCCGACAGCAAGTGCGGTTGTAGCTGATGTGGTAGATGCTGTGAAGCATCAGGGCACAAACATCATGACAATTTGGGAGCAGGATAAGGTCGAACTTGGTGACAGAACAAACTTCACGTGTCGATTCTTTGTCCGCGTGGCAGACACAACATCTAGGGAGACAGTTGAGAGGGTCTTCGGTGATGTAGAGTATGTGACACTTGCAGATGTAAGCGGTGAATATGCATTCCTGACAGAGAAACTGACGGAAGGCGCATTTGAGGGGAAGAGCAAGCAGATTGACATGATTATGCGCATCCGTACTGCATTATAATAAAGTGACAAACAAAAATAAATATGATAGAATACAGTTGCATTGCCATGCGGTGATGCAACTGTTTTCGATTTGTGTTTTGCATGGCAAGTGCTCGTATATGCAAATTTGTATGTAATATGTAATGATGTGCATTTGATTTCTTGGGAAATGAGGTGGCAGTTTATGAAACGTAGTGATTATATTACATGGGATCAATATTTTATGGGAATCGCAATCATGTCTGCGAATCGTAGCAAAGATCCGAACACTCAGGTGGGAGCCTGTATCGTGGATCAGGATAACCGGATTTTAACGGTAGGCTACAATGGTATGCCGTCCGGGTGTAATGATGATGAGATGCCATGGGATCGGGAAGGCGAAGGAATGGCGAGTAAATATTTCTTTGTCTGTCATGCGGAATTAAATGCGATTCTGAATTACCGTGGAGGAGGCACATTGCGTGGCTCACGTTGCTATGTAACCTTGTTCCCGTGCAATGAATGTGCGAAGGCGATCATTCAGGCAGGCATCAAAGAAGTGATTTATATGTCGGATAAATATGCGGATTCGGATAGTACGATGGCATCAAAGAAGATGTTCGAGATGGCGGGCGTCAAATATACCGAGTACGAGAATCAGCATAAAAAGATTGAATTTGAATTATAAAGATCTGACCGGAGGAAATTATGACAGAAGCAAAGACGAAAAGTGTAAATATGACATTTCCGGCATTGTTTAGTTATGTAATGAATACAAACTATCGAAGCATGAGTGGAATATTAGGGTTGGTGTTGAGTTTGGGTGCGATAGTGATGCTTGTGATCGGCTGGAATACGACATCAGGCAGACAGAAAGCAATTTTTATTATCGTGGCCTTGATGTTTACCGTGATTAATCCTCTTTCGCTTGCATTCAAGACATTTAAGCAGTTGAAGACAAGCCCTTCATATAAGCAGCCGCTTGTTTATACATTCAGTGATGATGGAATCGGTGTGTCACAGGGCGAAGAACATATGAATCTTGAGTGGAAGGGCGTGTATCGTCTGCTTATGACAAAATACATGCTGGCAGTTTATACAAACCGGATGCACGCGTTTGTAATTCCGCTCGACCAACTGGGTGATGACAAGGGTAAGATTCTGGCATCGGTGGTGAATTTTACTGCCGGATATAAGCCGAGGGTCAGCAGAAGTTTGAAGAGGTATCAAAGTGGAAAAGGTATTTAAGAAGGAAAGTTTTAGCCCGGAGGAGACCTTTGCAATCGGCAAAGAACTGGCAGAACAGGCGAAGCCGGGTGAGGTGTATTGCCTGTATGGAGATCTTGGCTGTGGCAAGACGGTATTCTCACAGGGCTTTGGTGCAGGGCTTGGTGTGACAGAGCCGATCAGCAGTCCGACATTTACGATATTGAAGGAGTATGACGAAGGTCGTATGCCGTTTTACCATTTCGATGTCTATCGGATTGGCAGTGATGATGAGATGGACGAGATTGGTTATTATGAAGCAGTCGACGGTGAAGGTGTCTGCCTGATTGAATGGGCGGAGCTGATCTATGACATATTGCCGATGAGATATAAGAAAGTGACAATCCAAAAAGATGTCGAAAAAGGGTTCGACTATCGAACGATTACGGTTGAGGAGATAACGAGATGAAAATCTTAGGTATTGACAGTTCCGGCATGGTGGCAAGTGTGGCGCTTGTCGAGGATAACCTGCTGGTAGCAGAATATTCGGTAAATTATAAGAAGACGCATTCACAGACTTTACTCCCGATGTTGGATGAGATTGTGAAGATGACAGAGTTAGACTTGAATACGATTGATGCCATCGCGGTTGCGGCGGGACCGGGATCTTTTACCGGGCTTCGGATTGGCGCGGCGACTGTGAAAGGTCTGGGAATGGCGCTTGAAAAGCCGGTGATATCGGTGCCGACCTGCCATGGGCTTGCGTATAATCTGTGGGGCAGCGATAAGCTGATCTGCCCGATTATGGATGCGAGAAGAAGTCAGGTTTATACAGGCATATATGAATTTACGACGGATGGCATGCAGGTGTTTCTGGATCAGTCTGCAATGGATATCCGGGTGCTTGCGGAGAAGTTAAATGCGATGGAACGCGAAGTCATCTTTCTTGGAGATGGCTGCCCGGTATATGCATCGGTGCTTACAGAATGTATGCAGGTGCCATATACATATGCACCGGCACATTTGAACCGCCAGCGTGCGTCAGCGGTTGCAAGCCTTGGCAAGGAGTATTTTAAGCAGGGCAAGGCAGAACCGGCAGATGATCTGATTCCGATTTATCTGCGCAAATCTCAGGCAGAGCGGGAACGTGAAGAGAAGCTTGCGGCAGAGGGACAGGCATAGAAGTTGAAGATTCAATATTACAATTGCACAATTGCAGAATGTGTAACGAAGGACTGTGAAGCGGAATCGAAAATCTTGTCCGGACAGATGGCAGAAAATGCCCAGGCGATGTCCGTACGGGCGGAAAGATATGATTTGACGATTGCTGCACATGAAGTGGCACAGATGGAAGTTGACTCGTTTGCGGATGCTTGGACAGAGGCGATGGTGGCGGATTCCCTTGCACAAAGTTACAATCATCTGTGGATTGTAGAGAACGATGCGGGAACACCTTGTGGTTATTTGCTTGCGAATATACTTGGTGATGAGACGGAATTGCTGAGGGTAGCAGTCAATCCGGAAAGCCGGAAGGATGGAATCGGACAGATGCTGATGGAGGCATATCTTTCGTTTGTGCAGAGGGGTTCTATGCGCGGCCTGTTGGAAGTGCGTCATGGAAATATTGCAGCAAAGTGTTTATATGAGAAGAATGGATATCATTTGCTTGCTGTCAGGAAAAAATATTATAAGCATCCGGATGAGGATGCGGATATCTATGAGATAATATTTACAGAAAACGGAGAATAGAATGTTAGAGTTGTGTTTGCTTGGAACAGGTGGCATGCTGCCGCTTCCATATCGGGCGTTGACCTCACTGATGGTGCGGTATAACGGAAGCAGTATCCTGATCGACTGCGGTGAGGGTACACAAAATCAAATACGTTTGCAGGGCTGGAGTTTCAAACCGATTGATGTGATTTGTATCACGCATTTTCATGCGGATCATATCAGTGGACTTCCGGGTATGCTTCTGACGATGGGGAATGCCGAGCGGACAGAACCTTTGACGATGATTGGCCCAAAAGGATTGGAACGGGTGGTGAATTCACTTCGGGTTATCGCGCCGGAACTTCCGTTTGAGATAAAATTTATTGAGTTAGAGCAGCCGGAGGAAGTAATCGAGATCTGTGGTTTGCGTATTCGGGCATTTCGCGTGAACCATCGTGTGATTTGTTATGGGTATAATATTGAACTTGACCGTGCAGGTAAATTCGATGCCTTACGTGCCAGAGAGTTGGGACTTCCGGTACAGTATTGGAGCCTGCTGCAAAAGGGTGAGAATGTGGATTTTGAAGGGAATATTTATACGAGCGATATGGTTATGGGAAAGCCGCGTAAGGGCTTGAAAGTTACTTATTGCACAGATACCCGGCCGGTAGATGCGATTGTGCAATGTGCAAAAGATGCGGATTTATTTATCTGTGAGGGCATGTATGGTGAGGAAGAGAAGCTTTCCAAAGCGAAGGAACATAAGCATATGATGATGCGGGAGGCAGCGGAACTTGCGAAAGACGCACAGGTGACGGAGATGTGGCTGACACATTACAGTCCGGCAACCAACCGCCCGAAGGAGTTTGAAGAAATGGTGCAGGCGATATTTCCGAGAAGCTATATTGCGAAGGACCGTACAGAGATGGTTTTGAATTTTGAAGAGGATTGATGCTGCATGGCGAAAAATAAGAAAAAAGAAGTGACAATTAAAGGCATAATTGTGGCGGTATTGCTGGTTGTACTGGTGCTTTGGTATTTCAACTATTTGAACGATCGTTCTTCCATCCGGCGAAGCGAATCGCAGAAGACGGAAGTGGAAGCATTGATGGAATATGATATGACAGCGGAATACCCGAAGACACCACGGGATGTAGCAAAGCTGCACAATCGTTATTTTAAGGCCTTTTACGGACAGAAACTGACGGATGATGAGCTGGATTCTATGAACAAAAAGGTGCGGCAGTTGTATTGTACCGATTTGCTCGTAGCGAACCCGGAGAGCGATAGCCTGACGAATTTGCAGAAAGATATCGAAGCGGTAAAGAAACAGGGTTACACATACAAGATGTGCGAGCTTCCGGAGGCAAGCCAGGTACAGTATTTTACGAAAGATGGAAAAGATATGGCGCTGTTGGAGGTGTGCATTACAATCAATACCGGTGACAATCTGGGCTATTTTTACCGGCAGTATGCCATGGTCAAGGAAAATGACCGGTGGAAGATTTACGGCTGGACAGAATCCCAGTTACCAAGTGGCTCTGTGACTACGCAGGCAGGGATGACGGAGTGAGGCTCGGATAGAATATGCACAGTAGAAATTACGCAAGCAGTCAGAATATGAATGGTTGTGCGGAATCGGTGCGGCATATATAAAAAGAAAACAGATATAAAGAGGAAACGTTATGAGTACAACAATACTTTCAATTGAATCATCCTGTGATGAGACGGCAGCGGCAATTGTTGTCGATGGACGAGAAGTAAAATCCAATATTATCTATTCACAGATTGAATTGCACAAACTGTATGGCGGAGTCGTGCCGGAAATCGCATCGCGGAAGCATGTGGAGAAAGTCAATCAGGTGATCCGAGCAGCAATCGGGGAAGCACATGTCGGATGGGATGATATTGATGCTGTTGCAGTGACTTATGGACCGGGGCTGGTTGGTGCGCTTTTGGTTGGCGTGAGTGCGGCAAAGGCAGTTGCTTATGCAAAGAACAAGCCACTCGTTGGTGTGCATCATATCGAGGGGCATATTGCGGCAAATTATATTGAACACCCGGACTTAGAACCGCCATTTATGTGTATGGTAGCTTCAGGTGGACATTCTCATCTGGTGTATGTGAAGA